>NZ_JBFPKG010000114.1:0-5894 GCF_040948665.1 Paraburkholderia sp. BR14320 | reverse complement strand
AATGCCGGGCTATGCGACCGGCGGCTTCTTTTTGCCATCTTTGGGTTCCTTTTGCTGGTCCCTATGACCAGCTCAGGCCCCGACCGTTCCACTTACCGACCTTGTCCGAAATTCCGGCGCCACCTCTGATCACGACATTGTTTGCTCTGAGCAATCTATGGACGGCGCGTAGAGCTTTGCGCAAGGCTTGATAACCTACGCCGTGTTTTGCGCCTTAGTAGCGCTGCGCGGAGCGGCGCAAGTCGCAGACGCCTTAACGACTCAACAAATTCTCATCACCGCCATTGCGAAAAATATAGAAGGTCAGCGCGCAAAATTCCGGTTGTGCAGACCTTTCCTAAGTATGCGTCTCGTACTTTCGACGTGCCGTACACCTCCATCCATTCCGACAGCGACGTTGTGCAGCCGACGATCCGCAACATACGACCCATCGGGCAAGTTTCTAGAATCACTAGGTCATTCCAAAGAACTGGGGGTACCCGATATCGAATTCTTACCGATTACGGACACAACAAGGGCGGGGTGCCCTGTGTCACTCGTCAAGTGTGAGGGGCGGATTTCGCTTGATAGAAGGCGCCGTCGCGCAGCATGTGAAACTCGCTCCCGGTAGCACATACTAATGCGATCACCGATACGTGCTGCGCGGCGGGCGATTCCCGATCTGTGATTGCAGTGCCTGCGATGCGTCGTTGGATCATGAAAGGGCCGCCCCTGGGCACTGACGTCAATGCCAGCGAGACGACCCCAACAGCCAGCGGGAAGTCGTCCTGATTGATCGCTGGCACTAGCGAGGACCGTAGGCCGACGCGGCGTTGAGAACGGACGAGGCCGTCCTAACTCGATAGGCGTAACCGACGGGCGCGATTGAAAAAGCCTCGCCCTTTGCCGATCTGCCGGTGGACTGAACGTACTGGTTTGCGTTTTCATGAAAAGAGTAGACATCGTCCGGCAAATCCAGACCGACCTGAATGCTCTGGTTAGTTCTAAGAAAATAGTTGCTTTCAACATAAACGACGCTGCCGCTTCCGATCTGCAGGGCGTTGTACTGGGTCTCGTCTGACCCGACGGCCGTGAGGCCAGTCGGTGTGGCGTCGTTATCGAAATAATTGTCGTAGGCGTGGACCCAGCCCCGCAGCAGCGGACGCCCCTTTAGGTTGGGGCCGAACTGGTTATGGTGCAAGGTGACATGCAGCCTGTGCCCACCATATGCATACGAATCCTGCCGAGATGCGCCCACTACCATCGCCAGGCGTTCATTGGCCAGATCTTGGTTCTTGCCCGTCCAGTCCCACAGGGGATCGGGGCGCATCGCCAGCCATTCATTGGTGAAATAAAACCGGCTATACGAGACCGTCACATTATCCGATGACAGCGTCACACTCATCAGATTGTCGCTCGTATCGTAGAAGGAACAATGATCGACCCATGCATTGGTGACCCGTCGCAGCGACACGCCTTCATAGTTGATGCCGGCGTTGTTGGATGTGCCGTAGACTTGGGCGGGTAGGGCCTGTAGATCTCCGATGACGCCATGAAAAGTGATGTTTCTGATCACGACATTCTGGATGTTCTGGTCTGCCGGCAGCATTTCGCCGTCGAATTTAAGCTGGACGTTTTTCAGCACCGCATTGCCACCGCTGGCGCCTTCGATCGTGGTGTTGTTCCAGTCCGTGCTGGCGAAGGTGATGGTCGTCAGTCGCGGTCCGCCGTAGATTTCGCCCTTGACTAGGATGTGGTGCTGTCGCGCGCTGAACGCAGCCAGCAGATCAGCGAGGCTGTCGACCGTGACGGCTGGATCGTCTGATCCGGTCGCCGTTGCGAAACCGCCGGTGTCCGTCGGCAGACGCGCGGTAATTGCGGTCCGATTGAAATTGGACCGCAAGCCTGTCTCTGCTGAGGGGGCTGGCGCAGAAGACGACCCGTGCCCCCCAACACAAGCGCACAGCAGATATGCGATCAATATTGTCAGGATCAGCTGCGGCTTCATTTCATTTCCTCCTTTCAGGCCCGCACATGGTCAAGAGCCGGCATAGGCGATTTCGGCACGAAGGTGCTTCCGCACTGTCAGCTTCTCTCATTCAGCTTTGAAGTACGCCGGCGCCAATGTGCATCTTGTGGCGTGGCTGCTAGTTCGTGCCGCGCCCGGTAGGACCGCCGCACGCGGGCGGATGTGAAATCCATGCCCACAGGAGCGTTCGAGATTGCGCCAATGCGCCAATGCGCGCGCCCAAGGCGCCATAACGCCCAGCCATTCACCGAAACCCGGCGGATGCCGGATTTCTGTCAAAAAGAGCGAGAATATCGGCTTTGCTAATGAGGGTCAATCCAGAGCCCACGCGGGAGAAGGTACTGAAGGCGGCCGACACGCTAGGGCAGTTGCACGCCGTAGACGTGATCTCCGTCAAACAGCGAAAGCTAGCGGTCCAGCCGAGATGTTCTCGTACGGACCTCGATGCGAGGCCTACTCGCCAATGAACCGCCATTTTTGGCGTAGAACCGACGACTGAACGACGGAAAGAGGCACGTCTCCAAGTCGGAGCTCGACCGAACCCAACGACGTTTGGCCGGAACGGCCCTGATGCGCTTCCGACTCCGCGCCGTATTCATAGATGCTCCAGTTCCACGCAAAGATCTCGATAAGCTTCGTCATATTCTATCCATCCAGATGTCGAATTCTTAGTGTGGCCCGCGGCGTAGCACGTTAACGTTGCGGACGGTCCAGATTCGCCAACTGGTGAAATGCGGTAGTTTGTGTTACGTTGCTAACGCATTGATGCTTTTCGCCAAGTCTTGCGGTTCCCTCGCGTCCGCCCGTATCTAGGGGCTGCGCATTCACTGCCCGTTGCGATTCCACAGCCTGTGTCCGTCTGTAACAGCGAAACGTGCGCGGCTCGTCGGCCGAGTGTGGACAGTCGCTGGTCGCGATTGCCGGGCAATCACGTCCAGGAGAATCTATGTCAAAGGTCGATTGGCCCTATTCACGTCCAGGCACAGTTTCGTCCGCTCTGAACGCGTCGGTCCCGCGCGCGTCGAAGGTCGATCCCGTAACACCCCTGCAGTCGATCGACGGGATATCGCAGGACGAAGAGCAACAGGAGCGCTGGATGCGCACTCTCATCCGACTCGGCTACCTGACTCATGCGGAAATCAACGATCATCTCCCCGACAATTTTGTGCATACCGCGGCCATTGAAATCATTGCCAGCACTTTCAACGACATCGGCATTGCAGTCTACGAGCAGGCGCCTGACACGGAGAAGCCGTTCTTGGACGACGCGGCGCCGGCAGCCACGTCGGACGACAAGGCAGATCTAGAGGCCGAAGGCGCGCTTTCAACCGTCGATCCTGAATTCGGGTGCACAACGGATCCCGTTCGGATGTATATGCGTGAAATGGGTGCGACCGAATTATTGCCTCGCGCGGGCGAGACTGAGATTGCGAAACGCATCGAAGAGGGACTCCACGAAATGGGCTTGGCGATCGCACGCTGCCCGCCGACTGTCTTCGCGATCCTTCGAATGGTAAAGCAGATTCAATCTGGTGAATGGTGAACTGCGCATCGATGAACTGGTCGACGGCCTAAATGAAGACTCCGAAGCGGTCCTTCGGTCGTTGCCAGAGCCGGCCAAAACCCCGGACATTGAACACGACAGCGCTAAGGGCGACGGCGGTGAGGGCAGCGTCGTCGAAGACCGAGACATGGTGAAGGGGAGCGAACCGCGAATGAAACAGCTCACGAGAGACGGCCTCGCTATCTTTGCGCGAGTTCGTGACCTGTACGAACAGATTTCAGAAGCCGACGCCGCGCAAGAAAACGGACAGGTCGCCCGCGAGCGCCTTTTTGAAGCGATCCAGCGGGAGCTTGCGGCTGTTCGCTTCACGGCACGGACTATCGATGCGCTATGCGCTGATGTGCAGCAGCAAGTCGCACAGGTACGTGCGGTCGAGCGACGTATTCAGCAGATTGCCGTTGACCGGTGCGGCATGCCGCGCGCGCGATTCGTCGAGTCGTTTTTGGGATACGAAACTGATCTCGCGTGGATTGAAAACTCGGCGACGTCCCGCGAGTACGGTGCGGCACTTTCACGCAGTCTACCGGAGATCCAGACTGAACAGCAGAAGCTTATCGATATTGAGGCTAAGGCCGGCCTGCCCTTGCAACACTTGAAGAAGATCAACCGGCAGATGGTGGCAGCCGAGTCGAAGATGCGGCAGGCGAAGCGCAAGATGATCGAGGCGAATCTGCGTCTCGTGGTCTCTATCGCGAGAAAGTACGCGAACCGAGGCGTGCCCCTTCTGGATCTGATCCAGGAAGGCAACATCGGCCTGATGAAAGCCGTCGACAAGTTTCAATATCGACGCGGCTGGAAGTTTTTAACTTACGCAACATGGTGGGTCAGGCAGTCAGTCACGCGTTGTCTTGCGGATCAGGCGCGCACAATCCGAGTCCCCTCGCATATGATCGAGTCAATCAACAAGCTAAACCGGATTTCGCGGGAGATTCTGCAGGAGACTGGGCAAAAGGCTAATCCTGCTGCGTTGGCTCAGCGCATGGAATTATCAGAAGACAAGATTCGTGACATACTGAAGGTCATGAGGCAACCCTTATCGCTCGAGACGCCAGTGGGCGAAGATGCCGACGCCACGCTTGGCGATATGATCGAAGATCCAATGGCTGGACCCCCGGCGGATGCGGCCGCGCGCTCGAATCTGCGAGCCGCAATCGACGAAGCGCTGGATTCATTGTCGCCGCGTGAAGCGAAAGTACTGCGAATGCGGTTCGGGATTGATGTAGCGTGCGGCTACACGCTCGAGGAACTTGGCAAACAATTCGACCTGACGCGCGAACGAATCCGGTACATCGAAAGCAAGGCGATGCGAAAACTGATGCAGCCAAATCGCGCCGACAAGTTACGGCGATTTGTCGACGATTAAGTCCGTCCACGCATCGGAGGGACTCGTGGTCAGAGCAACATCGAGCTGCAGCATCCCATCCCGATCTGTGTGTTCGCCAAGAAGGAACACATCCGTTATCATCGAAATGTGATGGACCCGCTTGTCTACGATCGTGGGCGCATCCTTGAACGTTTCGCAGACGACGGCTCACGGCTTGGACGAACTCATGTGCATTGTCTATGCCAAGAACTTGAAGCCCGGTGCGATGGTTTCGCACCAATACGTAGACCTGTACATTGAGATAGTCAATGCTGGAACCGCAGAACCTTCGGTTCGGTGTTGTCGAGAATCTTTGGCGTCTTTCGTGGCAGCGTGATACCGTTCAGACCAATGCCGATTGCGCTTGTCCGACGATCCATGAGCTCACGGGTATCGATCGCAAGACGATCCGGCGCTACCAAGCGCTGCATGAGGCGCAGCGGGCCGCGGGCGCAAATTCCTCCACCGCCGCGACCACCGGCTCCGGCGACCCGGTGGTCGCGCAAAATCCCCCACCGCAAACTCCTCCACTCCCGCGACCACCGGCTTCTGGCGGCGTACCGTCCAGTTCCTTCAACTTCGCGCGTTCGGCCAGCGAACCCTATCGGGAGTGGATCGAACAGCAGGTGCGTCTGAAGCGCAACGCCCAGGCGATCTACCAGGACCTGGTCGACCAGCATGGCTTCACGGCCAGCTACGAGAGCGTCAAACGCTTCGTGCGAGCCCTGCGCCACGTTGATCCGGAACAGTTCGACCGTCTCGAATGCGCCGCTGGCGAAGAGGCTCAGGTGGACTACGGCGAAGGCGCCCCGACCCGAGATCCGAAGACGGGCCGCTACCGCCGGCCACGCCTGTTCGTCATGACGTTGAGGTATTCGCGACGCAGCTTCAGGCGCGTGGTCTGGAAGTCCAGCAAACAGGTCTGGGCGCAACTCCACGAAGAGGCCTTCCGGTACTTC
>NZ_JBFPKG010000113.1:0-5920 GCF_040948665.1 Paraburkholderia sp. BR14320 | reverse complement strand
AAAGGACAGATGAAATGTGCGGGCAAAGACCCGTCGTCTGCTTCCCAGCAGTTTTACTCCCTTGTGTCATAAGCAATACTTATCATATCGACATTTCTCGTCCCGACACCCTTACTGCAACAGAACCCGGACAAGGGTTACGACGCACAGGAATTCATCGAGGCCTGCCGCGAGATGAAGGTCACACCGCACGTAGCGCAAAACACCTCGGGGCGGCGTTCGGCGGTGAACGATACGATTGCCTCGAGCGCGGGCTACGCCATTTCCTAGCAAAAGCGCAAGCTGATCGAACAAGGCTTTGGATGGGCGAAGACCGTGGGACGTATGCGCCAGGTGATGGTGCGCGGGTTGAAGAAGGTGGATCAGATGTTCGTGCTGAACATGGCCGCATACAACCTCGTGCGCCTGCGATCCTTGGCACAAGTCCGTCCGTAGTGACGGAAAACGCGGAAATGAGGCCGGGAATTGGCCTCAAAACGCTTAAAGGGACGGTGAATTCGCATTGAATCTGCACAATGCGAAAAATCTTGCGACGAGAGTCGCGTAATTGGAGCGGGGCCTCTTCAACTCGGGTGTACTTCAGCAGCCTGCTAGGCTCGCCAGCTCCGGGATTTCACGCAAATGGTCGGTAACGATCTGCGGGGTATCGGCTTTGAGCGCAGCACCCGCTTGAAAAGCGCCCACCGTTTGTCCGCAACCCAACATTTCCTACAACCGTCGGCCCGATTGGAGGAAATGCGTCACTGAACACGGAGATGGCCAGCCCCCGTTGACTAAGTCGTGCTCGTATGCAGCGCCAGCGACCTTGAGCCGTACGTCTACCTCGTGCACAGGCTCACTGAATGGCCACCGCGCAACCTGCTGCGATTTGTCCGAACGCGTACCGCTCCGCATCTCAAAACTCGCACCATCGCGGGCATTGAATTCGACTGCGGCCCAACGGGGTAGTTGTCGTTCGCATGAAGCTTCCCTGCCAGTACGGCCCCACGCCGTGCAGGCCCGCGAGCTCAAGCAGGCTGACCATCGTCTTGCATGCGTCGCGTTGTGACAGGCGGGCATCGAGTTGCTCCCAGGTTCTGCGGTAAGCCTAACGCGGGAACAGTGCGTCACGAATCGCGAGCCCCTTGAATGCCTGGGATTTGCGCTTCAGGGCGTCAATGAAGTGGCGGTAATCGAGCGCGTGGCGGTTGTCGTGCGCACGTGAGCCCCGAGCGGTGTGCTGTGGACCAGCACGCCGGACAGGTAACAGTCGAGCCGATCGCCGTAGATGCGCACGCTTATTCCTGCCTTCGCGGCCGCGAGTTCCTGCGGATGGTGCTTGCGCTTGTTTCGTCAACGACCGGCCAAAGTGGCGCCCCCCAGTGGTGCTGGCTCGACTTTTGCTATTTGTTTCTCGTGAGCCATTAGGAGGGGTTGAATGAGGATTGAACACGAAATCAGATCTCACGGTGCTGCAGTCACAGCCAGCGTTTTTTGCGCACGCCCTACACGGTCAGGAAGGCGCGCGTCACGGGGGGGTGACGCCCGCCGGCGGGACATCATGGAACCGCGAGGCAGTTCTGGGCGGCAATGGGCAGACTTGCATGGCTACGACCACGGCTGGGCCGTGCGAGGGCGTGCGCGTCGCGTTCTATCGGGCACAACACCTACGGAGGCAGCATGACCTGCATTGTGGCGCTGACAGATGGCAAGAAGGTTTACATGGGTGCGGATTCGGCGGGAGCGGGGGGTTGGTCCATCACCGTGCGCGCCGACCCCAAGATTTATCGGGTGGGACCGTTCCTGATCGGCTTCACCTCATCCTTCAGGATGGGGCAGCTTCTGGGCCATAGTCTGACCGTCGCGCCGCGCCCTGAGGGCACCGATGTGTTCGCCTTCATGTGCACGACGTTCATTGATGCGGTACGCGCGTGCTTTACCCGCGGTGGGTTCGCGCGCAAGGACCGCGAACACGAATCGGCTGGCACTTTTCTGGTTGGGTACATGGGGCGCATCTTCCACATTGACGACGATTATCAGGTTGGTGAATGCGCCGTGAACTTCGATGCCTGTGGTAGCGGCGAACAGGCGGCGCTGGGCTCACTGCATACCACCGCCGGTATGCCGATGCGGCCAGACGTCAGACTCGAACGCGCCTTGGCCGCGGCGGCCGAATTTTCAATGGGAGTCCGTGGCCCCTTCCGGATAGAAGTGATGGACGGCCAGATCGCTCAACGATCGAACGAAGAAGAGGTAAGCGACGTTTGATCTACCAGTCGCCCACTTACCACGAAATGGGTGATGGTTGAGCCGCTCTTCGTGCAATGCCAGTTCCAACAGCTCGCACTGGGCGAGCCGGTCTTCAAACGCGCGCCGACCATCACGCTCGACGGCTATGCCGCCTCGCACCGCGCGGTGCGCGAAATGAAGACCGATGGTCTGCTGCCTGAAGACACGAAGGTGCGGTCCTCAAAATATCTGATCAACGTGATCGAGCAAGACCATCGCCACATCAAGTCCAGAACGAGAACGTGATGCCTAGGTCAAGCGATTCTGGAGCGCCGCGACCACGATTTTCAGGAATCGAGTTGACGCATCATTCGCAAGGGGCAGTTCGATCTCGCAAAGCTCGGCCTCAAGCAGGCCGCTGCGCCCGCCGTATGGAATGCGGTCCTGTTTGATCGATAAGCCTTCCCACCTATATGAACTTTCTCAACCCGCTTACCTATTTGCACCAGAACCCGAGCCACCGTTCGACACCATACCGGGGATGGAATTTCGTCTCAAAAACCGAACCGTCCAAAAGTTCAATCGCCACTTACGGCACCCACCGGAGCAACCAGATCCATGCGAAGCATTTCCAAACACACCGCCGCGCTCCTTATCGCGGGCTACGCGACACTCGCTCACGCTGGTTTCCCGGAGGAGCCGGTCAAGCGTTTCGCAGCCGCTCAGGGTGCCAATATCCAGCCGCCGATCCCTGGGTTCTTGTCCGTCGTAAAGGGCAGTGAAGTCTTTTTTGTGCGTGACGACTTCCCTGTCCTGAACACTGGCAACGTCATCAATCTGCGGACGAAGCAGAATCTGACGCAGGCGCTCGAGCGGGCGAACAGCCCCACGATCGATGTTGCACAACTCAACCTGAAGGATGCAATCCGGTTCGGTAACGGTTCGCGAAAGCTCTACGTCTTTTCGGACCCCGACTGTTCTTATTGCCGACGCCTCGATGGCGAACTCACCGAGCTGAAGGACGTCACGATCTATATCTTCCCGTTCCCGCTCGCCCAGTTGCATCCGAACGCGCACGGCGTGTCGGAGGCAGTCTGGTGCCAGTCGGATCGGGCGGCAGCATGGACCAAATATCAAGACCTTGCACGTGATGGTTTTTCGGGCCCGCCGCTCGATGCGGACCCGGAAGCGGACTATAAAAAGCGCTCAGCGCGCCTGATCTCTTCATGGCGCGACTACCTTCACTCACGCCATCAGCCGGATCAGCCCACCTGCGATAACCCGATCGCCCGCAACCTCAGTTTCGGCGAGAAGTGGAATATTAGCGGCGTTCCGGCCCTGGTCTTCGAGGACGGAACCCTTGTCCCTGGTCTGATTCCCACTGCCCGCATCGAGGCGCAGCTGACCCAGTCCCACGCAAACCTGGCAGCATCCAAATGAGCACGCTCAAATTTCGCCTTCTTAGCGCCGTATGGCGCCCGGTCGCCATACGGCGCTGCACGCTAGCCTCGTCACGCTGGTCGCCACGACTGTCTTCATGATGCTAACAGCTGGTGACCTCGGTCCCTTGGCGCAGCTGATCATCGCCGCATCGTTCTATGTGATTTTCGCGGCGGTAGTAATCGAACTGGTTCTCGGGGGTTCTGGTGCAAATAGGTAAGCGGGTTGAGAAAGTTCATATAGGTGGGAAGGCTTATCGATCAAACAGGACCGCATTCCATACGGCGGGCGCAGCGGCCTGCTTGAGGCCGAGCTTTGCGAGATCGAACTGCCCCTTGCGAATGATGCGTCAACTCGATTCCTGAAAATCGTGGTCGCGGCGCTCCAGAATCGCTTGACCCAGGCATCACGTTCGTTCTGGACTTGATGTGGCGATGGTCTTGCTCGATCACGTTGTTCAGATATTTTGAGGACCGCACCTTCGTGTCTTCAGGCAGCAGACCATCGATCTTCATTTCGCGCACCGCGCGGTGCGAGGCGGCATAGCCGTCGAGCGTGATGGGTCTCCGGCGGCTGGCCCTGACGCTTGATGGCCTTGCTGAAAAAAGCTTTGGCCGCAGCCACGTCGCGTCGGGCTCTGAGCACGAAGTCCACCGTCTGGCCAGCCCGATCCACTGCCCGGTACAGGTAGACCCACCTGCCGCGAATCTTCAGGTAGGTCTCATCGACACGCCACGAGCGATCCGCAGGTGAAGCAAAGCGGTTCCAGCGTTTGACGAAATCGGATGTATAACGCCTCACCCAGCGCAGAATCGTCATGTGACCAGCGACAATCGCCGTTCGGCCATCATCCCGACCAGATCGCGAAAGCAGAGCTTGTAGCGCAGGTACCAGCGAACGCACAGGATGATCTGCCGATCAACATGGCGTCCGCCGAACAACCTCTCCGGACTCTTCAGTTTGCTCATCGCGGCTCGTCGGTTCGTTTTGTTCCGACAACTCCGACCCATTCGCCGGCCATATTTGCATCAGAGCCCAAATAGGTAGCGTGGTCGAAATAATCTTTATAGATCTGAATACCGTCACCTTTTATCATTGCACATAAAACGATAGACGCGGAGTGTCGCACTTACGACCTTCCGCGTCTTCATTGTCGACTTTGTTCGTCGCTTACAAACGAGGAATATCGATCCGCGCGCTTATCTGGCTGTTGGCACGATCATCGCTGTTCGATCCCGGGATCTTAGAGGTCCAGTTCCACACCTTCTGCATTTCAGAAGACGGGAGAACAGCATCCTCACGATCCGTGCATGACCAGCACACACTGCATTCACCTATGGCGTGGATAACACACGTACAGGTAATAGTGTATTTTCTTTTACATGTTTGGACAGTCCGAAAGGAAGGCACATGATGAGCGTTAGACGTGCGGCATCCCATTTTCTAACAACAGCCATCTTCGCGACCGCACTAACGATGGCGGGGCCAGTTCATGCGGCTGGAAAAAGTGGCGATGCATTCGTCGTACTGAAATACATCAGTAGCGTGCTCCGAAATGGTTCTCCAGATCCCAGCATGGAACACAGGGCGTTCTGCGCCAAGAAACTGAGCGAACCGGCCACTCACTATCACGACATGAAGGTCGCGACCAAGTACGACGTAGTCGGCGACGAGCAATCGGCGAAGTCGAACTTCCCTTCGCCTGTGAGCACCCAGCCGCAGGAGCTGACTGTCGATTTACATCCACTCGGGATTGAAGGGAAATATGCATTTGGAGCCTTCAGACCTTCGCCTGTTCCGGATGCCTACGTCCTCTTTTCCATGTCGCTGGAGTTCAAGGACCCAACGAGCACCTTCCTGATCATCAATGAGGACAAGCCCTTCAATTGCGTGATCTCAAGCGCCTCAGATCCCTTCACGCGGATCGAAAGCGGCAAGTTCGCTGTCGACTCGAAGTGAGACGTATTCTCGGCTCTGGTTTAGAGCGTTTGCGGGGCTGGCCATTCAGACCCGAGACTGCCGGAATGGCATCGAGCGTGGGCCCGAATGCCATCGAGTCGTGTCGGTTGGCGCCCGTGACCGTGATGGCCAGTGGAATGCCGCGCGCGTCTACAACGATGTGCCGTTTCGACCCGAGCTTTCTCCCAACAGATTGCGGGTTTCGGCCTCTTGCAACTCACGGATTTTTCGCGACATTCATGAGTGGGCGAAATGGGCGGGACCGTTGCGAAAAATGATGGTTATAAAATCATACGACGACGTATTATCATCA
>NZ_JBFPKG010000112.1:0-6431 GCF_040948665.1 Paraburkholderia sp. BR14320 | reverse complement strand
AAAACAGACTCTCGGTGAATGTGTCGGCGCCGCGCATAATCTCCATCGGGTTGTTGGGCTCCTTCTATCAACGCTTCACGAACGCAGCGCGATGACGCGTTTCAGCGGTACTTCCGCAGGCTGCTAATACGCTGTAACCTCAGATCGCAATTTCGTTTCAGGGTTTCGTGGTAGCTCGCCTGCATTTGCAGGGCGAGCGTGAGAGTTGCAGCGCACAGATTGAGCGATGTAATGGGTTGTACTGTCATGGCGGATTCTTAAATGTGAAGACGCGGCCGACGCCTATGGGTCTTGACGAACGTTTGCCACGAACGGTGCATTTAGTATAGCCGTATCCGTCAAAAGCGCGCTTAACATGTGTCAATCAGGGGCGAGATACCGTTGGCGCCTCGAGACAATGCCGCACTGTGAAGCAGCTTGGGGACGCCTGTTCAAGCTCAAGGTGCTTAAATCTGGCCTAATCGGGTTGTTTCCTGCTGGAGTCTGCTGGGACGGTGCGAGCCGTCGGCCAATGCGGCGGCGCCAGACTGCGCAGAACGCGGCCGCCCCCGAGAGCGTTACGCAAGATCCCGCGCGCCGCTGTTCAAGGGGGGGCAATGCAACGCTAGCTCCAAACGTCGAGCATGATGTCCAACCCTCGTAAGGCACAAGCTCAACCAGCCAGACGCTGGTTTTCGTACCGCTTCGCGAATTGCTAGCGCCTTGGACGTCCTTAAAGCGGGCGCGAGTGTAGCGACCGGTGATCTGAACTTATTGGCGGAGTGCCGCACGAACATCATCCATAGTCTTCTGCGCCGGCTGACGCGTTCAGAATCGCTTGCCGTTGCTCGGCTGAACATGATCGCGGAAGCGAGCTTGTCGCTGGCCTTTGCGCTTGTCATTTCACCGCATGCTGCCCGCCGCGCGAGTAAGGCATGCAGTGGCCCGACAGCGCGCGAACCGTTCGCACGCGCACTTTTGGGCGGCCTGCTCGACGCCTTGCCGATGCACGTCGACACCTACCTCGACGCGGTACGGTGTAAGCGCACTTCAGCTCAAAGTTCCGCCATGACTCATGCCATTCCACACGGGCGCGTTCGCGATGCCCGGACATGGCGGAATGCCCTGACGAGGTTCCGGCTAGCTCTACGCAACTGATGACGCCTTATATTTTTCTTGATCAACTGGGAGGACCTTCACCTCGCGTTGCCAGACCAAGATGGAGATGCTATCTGATGTTGATGAGTTTATGTATCTGCAACGATACGCGCCAGCCGTAGCGTTGCGCGGCCCGAATGCAGATATCCGTGGCGCGAGACGACAGGCTCAGCGGCTGCAACCAGATCGGTATGTCTCGCGCTTGGTGGAGCGGGTCAAGTTTCTCGAGCACCATGCCAACGTCGCGCTGCTTGCCGATCGCGCATTTGAGCTCGTTGGCTCGCCACAGTGCTTCATCTAGCACCGTGCGGCCACCGGGCATGGCGTACTTGGGGCTGACGGTGACGAAAGTGCTTGGCGTCACGAGCGGTATGTAAGTGCCGGAGGTTTCGACCTGGACCCGGTGATGCCACGCTTCGAGCTTCGTGATCAGCGGGCGCAGATCGTAGATGCACGGTTCGCCGCCCGTGATGACCACGTGCTCAGCATCTGACGCCCGCACTATATCGGCTAACGTCTGTACGCCGTACCACGCATAGCTGTCGCACGGTGACGCTTCTTTCAGACGCATCGCGCCCACGCTGATCGCGCGCTCCGGGACCATTTCCCACGTATGCTTGCTGTCGCACCACGGACAACCGACTGGACACCCCTGCAGGCGGATGAACACCGACGGTGTGCCGGTGAAGCTGGCTTCGCCCTGCAACGATTCAAAAATCTCGTTGACGGGATAGATGTCAACGGGCGGCACAGTTAGCGCCGGTACGTCACAGTGCATTTGCGCGTCTCCTCGATTCGCACTTCGACCAACCGGACGCTGGTTCCCTGCAAGATATCAGGGCCGAGCTCGGTTACCAGCCACTGCGCCACGTTTTCAGCGGTCGGATTGAAGGGCACGCCGACCACCGACGGATCGAGGTCGCGCAAGCCGACATAGAACGGATCTTCGATCCACAGCAACATGCGGTGATCCCAGTGATCCTCGAGCCAATTGCAAAGCAGTGTCTTGATCGCCCCGAAGTCGATGACGCGCCCGAGATCGTCGAGTGAGGAAGCTTCGCAATCAAAATGAACGCGGTAGTTGTGCCCATGCAGGTTCTTGCACTTGCCTTCATGTCCCACTAGGCGGTGACCGCATGAGATGTCGTGGTAACGCTCGGCGTGTAGCATTGTCATAACCCTTGTCCTCGTGCAATGGGCAGAAAGTCTTCCGATGCGGCGTCGCGATCGCGAGGAGCCACGCATCGCAATGATGGTCTGACATTAGCCGGTCGTAGACGTGCGTCGTGTAGGTGCGGAAGCGCAGATGAGCTGCTTCCTAGGCAGGCAGCGTGTTGTGCATTTTCGGCTTAGGTACACCAGTCAGTAGCGCGAAGGGATAGGGCACCAAGCCTTCGTTCGTCGCGGGCAGATGTAACAAGTCATCAGCGGCGCTCGAACGTCAGGTCTACCAGCCGGTGGCCAATGATGCCGTCCATGGCGGCATGTTCGGTATATGGTCGAAGCCGACAAGAGAACCTCATTGTGTTTGCGCGCGCTGGGAAGCGCTACGCGGTGCCAGTCGTGCACAAACGGGAAAACGCACCAAGCTAAGGTCTTATATAGTACTTCATGGTCCACATGGAATTTTCTGGTTGCAATTGGCCTACGCTTTTTTCTATTGTGGCAGGCGCAATCACATACGCCTTGATGAACGTCAACCTGCGCGTCCGACGCTGTATTACTTCCGGCAAATGGGACTCCGGGCGCCGGCATTCGTGCCGGTTCCATTCGACATGAAGAACGTGCGTCAGGCTGAGATGCGCATCCAGCATCCACGCCGACACGACCCTCACTACGCCTAGGCTGGCCTCAACGTGCACCACGCGACCGCCGCTCCGCTCTTCGACGTCTCGTACCTTGACGCGACGCCCATACAGGGGATGTCAACGGTAATGGACTTCAACTTCTTGCCCGATATGGGCAGAATGATCGCGAACTTGCTATCGGCGTAACTGGTTGTTCGCCGGCTCGCTGCGAGCGGGCCAACGCGCTGCCGCCATCATGGGCCTGTTGCGCTCACCACAACTCAATGGGCACGAGCCGCACGCCTATCTGAAAGATGTCCTCACGTGACTGCCGACCCACAAGGCCAGCGATATCGCGGCATTACTACCGCATCGCTGGCGACCGACCGCGACCAGCCACTAGTTAATCCGTCAAGGCGGCTTGGCTAGCCGCTTACGAATGCTCGCATCCGACCTGGTGATTCCCTGATCGCATCGGATCGACGGACGATCAGCGCCTTATGCACGTAACCATTGCTGGCGAAGTGGCGGTCCAGACTGGGTGAATTTTAGCTCGATCAACAATAGGCGAAGATGCCGCTCTATTGGCCCCTGACGTGCCCGATGGCGTAGTAATTGTAGCGCCGATGCTTATCGACCGTCCGGGGCCTGTCGAGGTTGCCTGCGCGACCGAGTCGAGGCCATAGCGTGGGATTGCTGCCAAAGCTGGCGTCACTCGCATGAGTGACGCCGATTCCTCTGATGGTCAGCATTGCCGGCCGCGCTCCAACCGGTGTTGGGGCTGACGTTCATGATCGACGGCAGTCTCGCTATGATGTAGCTGAACTAGGCCGCAATCGCGCCCGCTTTGCTGCCTGCGCCCGAAGGGCTAAGCGTGCTGATCCGTGGGCCGGACTCGATAACGACGTTCGCTACTACCGACGCCGCGCGCGGACCGCAGTCAGGCCGATGAATCCGCTGTGGTTGCATCAACGTTCGCGCCACCGGGGTTGCCAGAAGTTGGGGTGAAGTGGCTCGTGACAGGCGGCAGCGGCAGGAATGGCTTAAGCGTGTTCCTGATGACTTCCAGGCAGACCGCGCAGAACGGTTTCCCGAGCGTACGCATTTGGCAGTTGTATTGTGGACGATACAATCCGCAATGGAAATACCCTGCGCCTGTGAATGCACCAACCGTAGCGGCCGGGGCAGGCGATGCTTGGGTATCGCATTGCGTACAATTAGCGTTGACGGTGGTCGGTAGCGCAGTGGCCGCAGCGATCAGTGCGCCCCATTTGATCGTCGCGCGGTCGGTGTTGGCGGTTATGTTGGGTTGTGCCGGCTCGGTTCCCGTATAGGTGTCGTGGCCAGTTTCACCGCTTGAACAACCGGCGTACGTCGAATATTCGTCGGCGAGGCCGAATGCCGTGTGCCCCATTTCGTGGATACCAATTTGCTCTGCGCCGTCTGCTTTCGAAAACACCGCGACCGGCCCGCCGGAACCGCCGTAGATGGTGCTGTTGACGATCACTACCGTCATGTTCGTCTGTGGCACCTGCGTGCGCGCGACGTTCAACGCTGTAGCGGCGTCGACGCTGAGCAGCCGCCGTATTTGCCCACCTTCGCAAAACGTCGCGTCGAAATAGGTGCGCGCCGTCGCGCCGGTACCGTTGCACAAGCCCGCGGGGTCGTCAGCGCCGCTGTCGGTCGAGGAAACCTCGACGCGGTGTACGTTGACGGCCGACCACATCTCGTTGAACGGCGCGGTACCGGCGACAGCGTTTGCGAAGTTCCACGCGTCGGTCGCATAGGTCGCCAGTTCGGCCCTCTGGTAGCCGTCGCCAAGGATCACAAGATTCCAACGCGATACATCAGGACCGTGGTCGATGATCTTGCTGACGCCGATGACGGCGCCATCTGCGGTAGTCATTTCAGGATGTCATCCAAACTGAATCGGGCGATTTCGCGCGCCGCACCCGTGCCAACCCGCGGGCCACCGCTGCGCGCTCGTTCGGCGCGGATCGTGCCGAATGGTGCGACCGGCGGGTGCTCTGTCGCCAACAGAACCAGTGTCGCCGCTTCCCAATAGGCCGGTACAAGAATTTCGAAAACGCCGCGCCGCAGAGCTGTAACGTGCGTTGGGGTCGCGCCGGGCGCATGCGCTTCGCGATACCGCGGCATTGGATCATGCTGGATCCGTCGGTATAACGGCCGGCCGTGGGGGTCGCGCAATTCGAACCAGAACCCCGCCTTGCCTTCGGAGCTGCACAGCTCATGCGAGGGTGGCAGGGTCATTTCGACCAGATGCTTTGAGGCGAGCGATAGCGCGTCGCCGTCGTAGGCAAAGATCAGGCGCAGGGTGCGGCGGTACGGTGGACTAGGCATCGGCGAACATCGCAATCCGGCAGTGGTGCCACAATTTTCGAGAATGCATCGAGCTGATCGACCAGCGCGGACGTTGCGGTTGTGCCCGGCGACCTCAATCTGCTGCTGCTCGCTTGCGCCGGCGGGTCGACTGTACACCAAGGCCGACGTCCTCAAACGTCCATCGCTGCAATATTCCCAACACGTAGCTTGGCCGCATGTACTGCTCACCGATGACTGCCGCTGGCAGCGGTAGCATCATTTGGTTCTCGCATCTTGTTGCATAACGGGGATGTCGACAGCGAAGCCTCGTCGGGCTCATTGCGGCCAGCAAAACTAAGCCGCCGCTATGGCCACAACTACCCTCAGTAACGCGTGTCCGCATCCTTTACATCGATTATTCCAACGGAAAATAGCTGACTGGTCGCCGGTGCAGGAACAGCAATCGCAAGGTCGTTGTTCAGCTCAATTGCAATAGAGTGTGTGACCTTTCGAGCATGTCGCCAAAAGGGCCAACATGAGAACGATCCAGCTCGTCTGCGCATCCCTCTGCTGCCAAGGAGATGATAACGCCATTCGGACGCGCGATATCACTCGATATTGTTTAAGTGTGCATAAGGAAGGTTGATGGAGCCTTTGCGAGTATCGGCGTTTCTTATTGCTGCGAGTATTGATTTCTGATCAATGTCAATCTGATTCAAATTCATAAGTGACAGCCGCACCATAATGCACCATTCTAGCTGGCCGGACGATGAAGAATCGATACATTTGTTGAACATAGACAATTTGTTGAACATAGACATGATGACAAAAACATTAAAAAAGATTCGCGTTTTAGGGGCTCTTTTGATTGCGGTCGCGCTGAATGGTTGCGGTGGCTCGGACGGCGGTTCAGTCACCGACCCGACTCACGCGTCAGTTGGTTCCAGCGTGGATGATGAACTAACGCCATACTATGTCCAGTCAATAACTTGGCATACCTGCGGATCTGACAATTTTCAAATTGTGAACAAAGACCTGCTGGGTCCGCTATCGACTAGCAGGATGCGGAAATACCCCCGCCCGGAATCGACGTTCCACGATTTGAGCGCCCACCGTCGCTAAATCTTTCGCATTGTGCAATTTCAACGCGCATCAACCTTTTTAAAGCACTGTGAGGCCGACTTC
>NZ_JBFPKG010000111.1:0-6514 GCF_040948665.1 Paraburkholderia sp. BR14320 | reverse complement strand
AGCTTCCTTATTGCGACAGTACCCTCGCCGGCGCGCTCATCCATGAACTGCTTTTCGAGTCGTCGATGAGCTTGACCGGGCTCGACGTGAGTTAGATTTTCGGCTTGTTGGCGTTTTCACCTTCGGGGGCATTGTCACGTTATCGAGATGGTTGGATAAGATCGCATGATGAAAAATGCAAAATCGCTGTACCACGGTCATCGCTTTCCCGCATCGGTCATCAGTTGCGCGGTGCGTTGGTATTTCAGGTTCCAGCCCAGCCTGCGCGATATCGAAGAGCTGCTGTTCGAGCGCGGGGTTATCGTCAGCTACGAAACGGTACAACGCGGGTGCGATAAGTTCGGCACGTGCTTCGCACACCGTGTGAAAGCGTCGCGTCGCAAGCCCGGCACCACATGGCACCTTGACGAAGTATTTGTGACGTTGCGCGGTGAGCCTTACCTGTTGTGGCGCGCCGTCGATCAACACGGTGCCGAACTCGATATCCTGCTACAGAAGCACCGCGACAAGGCAGCAGCGAAGCGGTTTTTCAGGCGCGTGCTTGCCGCGTGCCCTGAGGCACCGCGCAAGATCGTGACTGACCAGCTGCGCAGCTATCGGGCGGCGAAAGCCGAGATTCCCGCACTGGCTTGCGTCAAGCACGTCTTTGTCAAAGCCAGCGCGCGGGTCAATAACCGGGCCGAAAACAGTCATCAGCCGACCCGCGAACGCGAGCGACGCATGCGTGGCTTTCGCGATCCAGAGCGCACGCAGGCTTTCCTATCGAGCTTCGGTCCGATCCGGCAGCACTTCGCTCTGAAGCGACACCTGCTACGCGCCTCGCTCTATCGCAAACAGCTTGCTACACGCTTCGCCGACTGGCATCGCTTCACAGAGATCACCTAGGTTCCGCCCGTTTTCTGAGCAAGCGCGTTGCCCCCCCACTATTACGTCGCGACCAATTTAACGTGACAGTGCCGCAAAGCACTGCTTGCGGCCGCGCTTCGGTGTTTTGCGCCCACGCGGGTTCTCTGGCATGTTCGGGATCATGCCGCGATCGAAGATCGCCTTGCGGTTGGATGCGGACCTTAAAAGTCAGTCCCCATGCGGCATGCAGACAAATTTACGCACATCAGAAAACCCCCAACCAGTTGAACCCAAGTCAAGGTATGCAGTGCCTCAAATAAATTTGATAGAGAAACGGGATGGATCGATGGCATCATGTTGTCGACCATGGATTGAATGAGAATATTTAACGAAATACTGTTTATACGTCCCGGGGTAGTCGCTGACATCGGCGAGGACGTTGTGAGGAATCGTTCACGGGCGACCCGAAAGACCTCCGCTCTTTGCAACATTTTGGAAATCCTAAGTACGGGCAAGAAAGCGCAGCGCCATCAGAAACAGACACGTTCGCCGATCAGAGGGTGTCAGCAACTTTTGTTAAGGGTTGCAAAGTGAACAAGCATAAGCACGGAGAAGACGACGAAGTGCAAGCCAGCCAGAGTTTCGGGCAATCGCTCGTAGTCTCTTGCGAGTCGGCGGAAGCGGTTGAGCCAGCCGAAGCTGCGCTCAACCACCCAGCGGCGCGGCAACAGCACGAAGCCCTTTTTCGCCTCTGGCAACCTGATGACCTGAAGTTCAATCCCCTCGTCAAGTGCCGCCTGCGCGGGCTCTTCGCCGGTATATCCCTGATCCGCGAACGCCACCTTGACCGTCTGGCCCGTGGCCTGCTGAACCTGACGCGCCAGTTCTCCAACCTGCGCGCGCTCCTGCTCGTTGGCCGGCGTCACATGCACCGCGAGCAGTTGTCCCAACGTGTGTCCACCGCCATATGTACCTTGCTGCCTTTCTTGCGTTTGTATCCGTCGTAGCCTGCGCGTGCGCCGCTTTCGCACGTCGATTGGAGGGCACGGCCATCGAGGATGACCGCGCTGGGTTGACCACGGCGGTCTTGGGCGACCCGGATGATCGAACGCAAATCGCTCACCATGGCCTCGAAGCAGCCCGCCTGAACCCAGCGTTGCGTCTGCTGGTAGACCAGTTCCCACGGCGGAAAGTCATTGGGCAACAAACGCCACGGGGCACCGGCACGTACGATCCAGTGCAGTGCGTTGAACATTTCGCGCAGTTCGTAGCGGCGCTGCGGAGCGTCCTTGTTCATCAAGGTCAGGTACGGAGCGGCGAAAAACCACTCTTCATCCGATACATCTGTTGGGTAGGGCCTGCGTCTTTTCATTCCGCCAGGATACCAGGTCCGACATAAAGTGCCTAACACGCTCTAGCAGGCTGTTGATTTTGTGTCCCGTGTAAACGGGGTTTGAGGGAAGGCGTTATGGATATCGTGTTCATGAGGTGGGCCGATGAGTGCGATGCGCGAGATTGATGAGATGCAGGACTCGCTGTTCGGGACCACTCGGTGTTCTCGAAGAAACCGCGACCGGCTGCTGGAGCATGAAGTCGTGGAAGCGTTTTTCACTGAAGTCATGAGTTGACCGACCAGCGTGGCCTGCTTTCAGGGGAGCATTTCTCGGTGGACGGTACGCTGATCAGGCATGGGCCAGTCATACTTCAGTGCAACAAGTAGTGCGGAGTTTTTTAAACGGCATAACTAACATGCTTTTCTTTGAACGGGTTGCGAATCACGTGGGGCTCCTTTTGCCGACGATGCAGGTGTCGACGGACGTTGCCGATCATTTCCGCCTTGCTGGTCGGCCGGCGCTTGCCAAACACATTGGTCTTCACGTCCTGATTGAGCAGTTCGTCCGGGTTCAGTTCAGGGCAATACCCTGGCAGCCGGATCAGACGCAGGCGTTCGGCGTTGTCGGCGACGAAGCGTCTGACGGCCACGGACCGGTGCACTGGATGTCCGTCCACGATCAGGTAGATCTTTCGGGTGACCTGCTTGAGCAGGCGCTTAAGGAATTCGATGAAGGTTGCATTCTTGAACGTCCCCTCGAACACCATGAAGCTCAACATCCTCCGATTGGATATCGCGGAGATCATGTTGCAGTCAAAGCGCTGTCCCGTTGCGCGTACCAGCGGCGTTTGCCCTTTGAGGGCGAAGCCCGTTCCGCTGACGTGGTCACTTCGCAGCCCCGTTTCGTCACCCCAAAGGATGGTTGGCTCTTCCTGCTTCGCTTCTTTCGCAATCGTGGGATAGTGCTCGTCCAGCCATCGCGCAATCGCTGCGTCGTTCCTCTCATAGGCACGACGCACCGGCTTCTGGGCACTCATGCCCCAAGTCTTGAGGTATTGGCCCGCCGTCGTCGCCGACACCGTGATGCCGTACTGCTGCTCGATCAACTGCGCCACCGATTCGCGCGTCCACAGGTAGAACGGCAACGCCAGTTGGTCCGGCATCCGTTCGATGATCAGTTTGCGGATATTCACGGCCTGGGTGTAATTCAGCCGGCCACTTCATGGTTGGCGGCCTCGCTTGCCCGGCCTCAGCGCTCTCCATCCGCTTTCGCGCGAGAGCTTCATCCATTTGCTCACCGCTCGCAGGCTCACACCGTAGATGTTTGCCGCCGCAGTCTGCGTCATCCCGCCACGCACCGCCTGCACAACCATTTTTCTCATGTGTGCTTGCGTGGCTCCGTCCAACTTTCGAGCATCATTTTTCGTCTTCATACTCGTATAACGCGTCACGCACTATTTGGTGCACATGTCAGCAAGAGCTTCCGTGCAAAGGATGGCTCGGACAATGGGCCGCCAGCAAGCGGCGGAGGCAATGCCGACACGGACTGGAAAGGCAAGCGGCGCAGCAACGATACGCATGAGTCGAGCAGGGATACGGACGGACGTCTGTTCAAGAGAACCAGTCCAGCCACCCTGTGCTACCACGGCCACATCCTGATGGCGAACCGCTCCGGGCTGTTGATCGTCGCTGTGGTCAGTCATGCGCGCGCGGTCGCCCGGGGCGCGCTTTGTCAGGCAGACCAGCAAGACCCTGCACGACAAAACGCTTTTTCCGTACATCAGGGCCGCGGCCAGCGATCGACGGTGGTAGCCGCTTGCCTGCTTCTATTCACGTCTGCTGCTTTGCGCAAGCGAATCGATGGCATTGCGCCATGCCGCGCCGGGCGTGCTCTCTGGCCACGACGTCGAGCCCTCATGCGGCGGAACAGACGGGGCCGCGCCGCGCGCCGCAATCCGCACATGGCACGCCTTCGTGTCATAAGCGGCGTCGCCACCGATGGTGTCAATTGCCGCGTCAGCGGAAATCTGGTCGAGCAAATCAGCCAACACTTCGCCACCGCCTTCGTCAACCTTGCGCCAGGTGCGACGCTTGGACCAGCACATGCACAGTGGCCCGAATTTATGCAACAACGCGCAGCGAATGAGGCCGCGACCGCCTCGTCGCATCAGTGCGGCGAAGATTTGTCCAGTGTTCGCGTCCGTCGCCCGATGCACCCAGCTCCCGCGGGCGGATCGAGACCGATACGGCCAGCACGCACGGCAGTCAGCACTTCGAGAATTTCTTCGATTCGTGCACGATCGTCCAAGGTCGGGCGAGTTTTGCAATGACGTTGATAGCGGTCAGCTACGACCGAAGCGGAAGAATTCACTGAAAACCGCGGGTTATTCGAGGTCCCCGATGGTGGCACTTGCAACGATCAGTGTGTAGTGGACGTGTGTGCCGACGCCCGGAGCTGCATGCGCATCAACGAGGAGGAGCGCAATGTTTTTGACATTTTACTTTCCTTTGGTCGCGTCGTCGTCCGTGCAGGATCTGCCGGACGGTTTTCTCAGCAAGGTGCGCGACGGGGACATTCAACAGGCGGTCGCGCAGGCGAGCCGCTGGTCGGAGATAGCGCGAGGTGCCGAAGACTCGCCCGAGCTGCTGCGCCTGCATGCCGACATGCAGATGACTCTCGGCGTCTTCGAGGAGGCTGAAGAGCAATATCACTACGCGCAGAAGGCAATCCGCTCGTCGCGCCAAGCGATCCGCGTGGCGTCGTGCCGCAACGCTGGCTGGCAGGCGCTGTTCCGTCACCGGCCTGCTACGGCGCTGACGTGCTTTGCACGGCTCCTCGAGGAACCGGACGTTAGCGCGGCGCAACAGGTTGAGGCGCAGCTCGGCATCGTGGGCACGTTGCAGGAGTTCGGCCGTTCGCGAGATTCGAGCGATGCGCTCGACAAGCTCGCAGCCGCTATTAGGGAACCATTGCTTGGTCACTGGCGCGAGATTGTTGTCACTTTGTGTTTCGACCTCGCCGTGCAGCGGGAAGTACGCGGCGCCGCATTGCTGAGCGACCACGCGTACTGGCAATCGGGCCTCGGCGCCCACCCGCTGCGCGCTGGGGACGTAGCCGGTGGCCTCGGCCTGGAGTCGTCGGCGAGCAACGAGGCCGATCTTCATGAGGTCGAGGCATTGGACGTCTGTACGCCGCTGTTGAGGCAACGTGTCGACTATTTGCGTCGATTGCGCGCGCTTGCGGGTGGGGAACGCGCCGCGCTCGACGCCATTTTCGCGCATCTTAAATGGGCCCAGCAGCGCGGTTTCGTCGGCTATCTGCGCACCACGCGGCTCGAAGCGGTACTGGCCGCGCTCACGGCCGACGCGCCGCAGTCAGCCGAGGTGCTGCTCGAACCGTTGCATCGAATCGACCATGCGACGTCGACTGGACGTCGGCAGCTTGAGTATTTGTACGCAGTTGCGAAGACGCATCAGTCGCTCGGGCGCAGCCGCGAAGCAATGCGGAACTTCGGCCGTTACGCACTGATCGCCGCGCAGTGCCTGCGCGACGATGCGCAAGCGTTGGTATCGTACGCGAGCAACGCGGCACGGCAGGCGCCACAACTGGACGATGTCGCCACGCGCCTGCCCGCGCGTTATCGGCGCGCGTATCGCTATTTGCAGGAAAACCTCGACAGACGCGATCTCTCGGTGCGTGAAGTGGCAGCGGAGGTCGGCGTGACTGAGCGTGCATTGCAAAGCGCTTTCAGGCATTCGCTGGGCCTTTCGCCAACCGAGCTCATTCGCCGACTGCGGATGGAACGGATTCGCGGGGAACTGCTCGACGATTCTCTCAATGGCGAGCGGACGGTATTGACCACGGCCAAGAAGTGGGGTGTGCAGAATCGATCAACGCTCCTGAGCAACTATCGCAAGCAGTTCCATGAGGCGCCTTCGGAGACGCTCCGGCGCTGACGAGGCTTCGCCGCAAACGGAGATGGTGTCGCTGGGGCTCTGACGTGATAAACGACTCCGGCCATTCGGGGTGTCGCATAATGGGCTTTGTCCGGATGGGTACAAGTTCCCGTGCTATGGACGCGACTATGCATTTTTGACGCAAACCGGTTTGCCCAAGGCGTTCCACCGATTCAGCAGGAAGGCGATGATTACGCCTTCGCCTTCCTGCGACGCAAGCGCGTGCGTCAGCAGGCGTTCGCCGATGCAGCGCTTTGTTCAGCAGGGTAGGCCCGCAGTTGGTTGCGGACGCAACTAGAGCTTTTTGACGCAAACGGCCTTGCCGAAGCTGTTCCACAGATTCACGAGGTTCGCGATAATCACGCCCTCGCGCTGCTG
>NZ_JBFPKG010000110.1:0-6578 GCF_040948665.1 Paraburkholderia sp. BR14320 | reverse complement strand
GAAGTCGGCCTCACAGTGCTTTAAAAAGGTTGATGCGCGTTGAAATTGCACAATGCGAAAGATTTAGCGACGGTGGGCGCTCAAATCGTGGAAGGTCGATTCCGGGCGGGGGTATTTCCGCATCCTGTTAAGGGCTTTCGAGCTTCTACTTGCTATTGGCGTTGGCTTGTTGGCATAGATTTAGCAATTGAGTATGTGGTTAGGCTAATCTTGTGGGAGTGGGGCTATGCGTAAGTAATCCAGCTGCTAGGCTCATTGAATGTCGGCGTGCCCCTGTATTTGCGCAAAATTGATAATTGGCGTCGCTATGTGAAAAAGGCCGCTTCAGTTTTGAGTGCATTTATGCGATTTTTCGATAAAATTGATTGTGCTTAATATGTGGCAACTTCGCTTAATAAGCAAGGGGCCATCAGGATTGCAAATTTCGTTTTGAGATGACGCGATATAACGGTGGAGTTTTGATGAAAAAATTCGTGAAGGCCATTTTAATTTCGTGGTGTTTTTCGACCTGTTCATTTTTATATGCTGCCGAATTCAGGGTCGATTTTAGTTCCCCGCAAAAATATGTTCAATCGTTGGGTGCAATTAGAGCTGCAATGGGCGATGCGATGTCGCTCGCGAATATCCCTGGCAATAAAATTTTGTATCAATTAAGGCCCGATGCGTCAAATATTGTAGAGGGGATTACCATTGAAATAATTGGAGTTGGTCCCAATGACCCATCCTCAAATACAGATGTTAGGTTTGTGATGAACCCATCCGATTTGTACCTGACAGGGTTTATCGTTGCGCGTATATTTTACCGATTTTCTGATTTTTCGGATGCAGACAGCGGAAGAGTACAGGTGAATGCGCCACGGCGTTTGGTAGATTTCACGGTGAATATGACAGGAGATTCTAGCTATCTCTCGTTGGCAAGGAGTGCCGGAGTAAGCGCGGATAGAACAGATTTGTCAATCGATAGATATTCACTGATGAAGGGGTATAGGAACCTAATGAATCATGTTTCTTCGACCAGCACGATAAACGGAGCGGAGGCAAGGGCCTTGCTATCGTACGCAACAGTGCTATCAGAGGCGGTAAGGTTTCGTAGTATCCAAGGGAATTTTGCATCGACTGCATTAGGCGATGATGCTTTCACTCCATATCGATTGAGTCTCGAAGATTCAAATAGAACTACGCGGTGGGATCGGCTAAGCGATGAGATACGTAAGGTTCAGTACGGCGCAATAAAAATTGCTACGCATGGCGTGGCCCCGATCTTACTAACAGACGTCAGAGACGTTTTCGGAATGACGACCTGCACGGGCAAGAAGATCGCATCAAAGACTCCATCCCTTCCATATAACGATTGTGTTCAGGGTAATATCGGGCGGTGTAATATGGGATTCTGATTGTCTTTCGCGTGTTCTTACGTAGTCGCGATTTGTTTGAATTCGGTGGATGGGGGCGCCTGTCTGGCTTTTGCGTGGTGATTTTTAATGGGCAGTTAATTTTGAATTTTTACTAGGATGTGCGAAATGTGGGCCAAAAAATATGTTCTTTGTATTTCGATGGCAGGTGTGATGTTGCCATCTGGTTTGGTATTTGGCGGGGGATATTATCATGAGGGGTATTTTCTAGTCCCAAAGTAGATCTTCAGGGTGGGGAGTGTGAGATTGGCCTCGCAGGCTCTCAATCTTCCTCCCGTTTCAATGGGGGGAATGGTCGTGCGACGCAAGTATTCGTCAACCTATGCTGGATATCGCCAGGCACGCTCACGCCATCGAATCGAGGGTCAATGTGACATATGCAGGGCGTGGGACCTATTCGAAGCCCATTTAGTCGAATTTTGGAAAACCATAGTAGCGCACGGCATCAGACCGGTAATGCCGCACCTTGGATCGCCCGGCGCGGACTTTGTCAAATTGAAGGTCGAGTCCATTAGATCGGCAGGATGAAGAAGAGTCAATCGTCTTCCAAGGTTGCGCTTCCCGGCCGCGGTGATCGGCTCCGCGGTACGCTGTATCACCGCTTCAATCTGAGCCTGCGCGAGGTCGAGGCGCTACGTATCTGTAAGCGATGCCTCACCCTTGCAATTACCCGCACCCATTAGCGGTTAGGTGTCACGCGACCAGTACTTACCATGGCCGCGTGAGGCCAGCCTCAACTTCATCCCGATCGCAGCAGCCGAGTGCCTCCGTTTCTTCGATTCGGTGGCTGCGACGGAGCGCGCCACATACCCATAAGGATCAAGCGAGACTGCCGTCGCCTTGGCGGCCCCATGTAGCCCCAAAAGAACGTTGGCACCTTCGCGCAGTGACGGGTTTTGGATTTCAGCTTGAACGACGCCTGGAAGAAGTTGATGTAGAGCGGCGAGACCTGCTAAAGGGGGCAAGGATTTCCGTGGCCCTCCAGACCTTGGCGCCTTCCGTAGCCGACTAAGCGGTGAACGATAGCGCCATTCTTCTGCTAGACCCACGCCTCGTAGTTCTTCTTGTATGCACGCGACCGAGTAAGCTCGATATCCGTCGGTTTGCAGAAGTAGCACACCGTCTCGTTCATGAAGGCGCTATTGTTGTCGTAATCTAGACTGCGCAGGGGAAACGGCAATGCACCGCGGACCTGCCTAATATGCTCCAGAACGAATGCGCCTCTGCGACACGGCCTGACCAGGCATTCGTCCATCCCGTCGCGATATCAGTCATCACAAGCGTGTGCACGAGCTCGCTGTCGACCTTGCCACCACCACAATGCGGCACGAACTCGATCTCGAAATAACCGGATAGATGACCTGCGACCGGACCCCGCTTTCTCACGTTCGCAGACACCCCACGGACGGCGCTGCCGGCACCGAATTGTAGCCTGTCCTCCATCAGAATATCGCTGCTGCTTGTTTCCCAAAGGCGGCACGGAGAGAGCAAGAATGATTGAGAGATTTTCTGGGGAAACGGGCAAACGCCTGCGTGTTGAAGCGTTCACGGGCCAGAAGCTCGTCGGCGGCGACAAAGATCTGGCCGCGGAGCTGGCCGACATGGCCGAACTGATTCAGGTCAAGACTTGCGACGTTATCATCCAGCAGGACGCCACCGACAACGACGTGTATTTCATCATCACCGGCGCGTTCGACATCGTCGTCAACCCCACGCCGATCCGCCGGGGGTTCCCCGGCGATTCGGTCGGAGAGATGGCAGCCGTTGAGCCGATCCAGAAATGGTCTGTGACGGTTCGTGAGGCAGAGGATTCCCTTGCCGCGAAAATCACGGAACAGCAACTGAGCGAGCTCGGCAGCCGCTATGCAGACCTCTGACGCCGGATGGCAAAAGAACTCTGGAAACGCCTGATCGGGGCGCAACCAGATCGTAAACGCGAAGTGCGACAAAATCCGCGTTTTCGTGATTTCGAGCGCTGAGGCGCTTGACGTCTCGCACCTGCTGCAATCCATGTTCGCACACGACAAGTTCCTGACCGTGCCATGGAACCAGGGGTGTTCGAGGTCGCAAACCATACGCGCGACGATATCGAACGTGAGCTGGTTCAGTGCGATTTCGCGGTGGCGATCGCACATGGCGACGACGTCACCAATGCCCGCGTCACTGAATGGTCGGCGCCCGCGCGATAACGTCGGTTTCGAGCTTGGCCTATTCATGGGACGCCTCAGCCGCAAGCGCGCAATCTTGATGGAACCGCGCGGCGAGGGCGTCCAGCTTCCGAGCGACATGGCCGGCGTGACGACGATCCGCTACGTCTACGGCGAAAAGAACGATACAGAGGCGAAGTTTGGCCCGGCTGCGACTGCGCTTCGCAAGCACATCATCAGCCTTGGAACGATTTCCTAAATATTCCCGAAATCGATCTCGAAGCCGAAGGTGGGTCGTGCCATGGCCAACTTAGTATTCGACTTACCTTGGGGGCAAACAAGTGGGGAATATCAATGGCTCTGACCGACGATTTGAAGAAATGGGTTGGTGAAACGTTCACTGGAGAGTACTGGTATCCCTAACCCCGAGGATTCGCGTCTCAACTCTAGCCACGCGAAAGACCTTAGGCCGCGACCGTCCTTTACGCGGACTTGGACCGACATGGTGAACACCATGAAATGGGAGTTCAGCGCAAAAATTTATAAGACCTTTTGAAGTGCGCTTCCGACATCATCAGGAATGAAAGGGGGCGTGATTACTGCCTATAACCGAGACCCAGCAATGGTAGTCTTTACCGGCGACTCGAAGAATATGTCCGCAGCCGGATGTGCGCTAAAATTTCCTCTGCCGTCCTCGACATTGCAACTCGCATCACCGCCGATGTCGCATGTTGGCTGACCAGTCGAAGTAGACGAATGGCGTTGACATGTGGGCTCCAGAGTATTGGGGGGACATGGGAGTCTGGACATACACATCGACGTGTAAAGGGCAGTCCAGCCATTGCTAGCATGTCATGGTTGGCACGTGCCATACGGGGCAATCTCAATTTTTGGTATTTCTGGTCTCAGGAAACGGGCCGAATCTCACCAATTCCTTTTCTCTGCAACGGCGCTTTTGATCAGATCGCGATGATTTTTTGCACAGGTTATGCATTTCGGATGCGCCGACCGGCCGCTTTCGCTACGCGCTAGCGCAAACTTTGGTCGGAGTTAAATTCTCGAAACGCTCAAGCTACATTGTGCCTACGCATCGCACCAAGCGGCGTCGCGCGACCACACGACACACGCGGCATAACCGTTCAGGGCACGAAGCCAAACTGCGTCGAGATTCGCAATCAGGTCGCGATTGCACACACTCTCCTCGGAAACTACGATCCTTGGCTCGTGCTGCCCGTCGCCAAGTACAGAAAACCATGTCATACCGCCTCCGATGCCGACGCCACGCGCCTTCAACACCGCTTCCTTTGCCGTCCATACGTCATAAAATGCGTCGGTTCGTCTGTGCATCGGCAATGCGGTTACGTGTGCTTCGTCGCGCGGCGCAAACACCGCTGACGCGAGTTTCCTCCAGTTGAGGTCATTGCGAGCAGATTCGATATCTACACCAACCGTCCGTCGCCGCGCAATTGCGACCAGACCATACTGCTCAGAATGCGAAACGTTGAAGTCGAGTTGCCGACCGGGGCCCCCTTGTATCGACTTATCGAGACGCGGTCGACCACCGGTGTCTAGCTCGAAACGCAATTCACTTGCCTTCAAATCTGTTCGTTCGGCCAGCAACTGACGCAGCACGACGCGCGTGATGGCACAACGCAGCGCATCGTCGCGGCGTCGGAAGCGCGCGACCTTTTCACGCTCATCGTCCGAGAGTGGAGCGAATGCGGGACAGTCGAGCGTCGCGCGAAAATCGAAGGTGATGAGAAAGATCTCAATATCTGCTGCCGAAGCACGTGGTACAGCGAGCTCGCGCACATCGAAAGCCGACGTTGCTGGGACAGTCATCAATTCGCTCCGATAGTGACGGTACTCTTGACGAGCGAAGCCGCGCCGCAGCGCCGACATGTGATTCGCGATATTTTCAACGCGCTGCGCTGGATGGTGCAGGCCGGTGCATCTTGGCGCATGCTCTCGACCAGTTTCCCGCCGTACGAAATGTGCGAGTGCACCGATTGCTATCCGTCGCGCGCGGCGATTGGGGGCCGTGCCAGCAGTTCGCTGCGAGAACCCAATACGTCAATGACGCTCTCTGGATGATAACGGATCCACGGCCATGCCGTCTCGATCCGTAGTGCCCGCACTCTCCGATTGCCTTGATTGCTGATGGCCTTGGCGACCTGGCTCTCACCACTGTCACGAGGCTCAAACCGCCGCCAGAACAGTTCCAGCGCCAGTCGCGAGCCACCAACGGCCCCAATGCCACTCAGGCGTTTGAGGCGATCGATTCGCTTCCGCTCGGCTTCGGGAGGCTCCCGAGCGTCTCCTTTTCCAGTGTCGCCAGTTACTGCTTAAGGAGCACCAGTTGTTCGCATTCGCGCAACAGCCGTCGCTGAAGTTCCAATGGTAGTGGCGTACCGTCGTGGCACCGTGCCTCGCCGCGTGCACAGACGTGCGGTGAACTTCCGGCTGTCGACTCGACCCCAGTAACCGAGCGGGACCAGTAGCTTGCACGTGCGCCGCCGGTGTTGCGGGACTTCCCTCTGCAGTTGCCCACGGTCGCGTATGACGTTGCACGACGTCTCATCGGGCAGCAACGGCACACGGATCGCGTGCATGCGATCCCGTTTACCATGCGGCCAACACACGCAGGTTGATGGCCAGCACGATTACTTCCATTCGGTGCGTCTTGTCGCGCTACTTCTGGCGTTCCACAGAGATTCTAGTGGGATCGACAAGACAGCATTCGATCCCGCGACCTTGCAAGGCATGACAGATCCAGAACGCGTCTTGGCCGGTCTCATAGCTTGGGCAATCCATAGTTCATCTGGCAACGCCCATTTCTGCCGCTGCTGTGCAATCAGGGACAGCGCCGCCTACAGACGTGATGCAGCCCGTGACTGAACCGCCCCGGGATTTCCGGAGGCTCCACTTCTTGAGAAAATGGAGCTATGGAAAACACGAAGAAGAAGTGCCCAAGGTACTCGCCTGAAGTTCGTGAGCGGGCTGTGCGAATGGTTCTGGA
>NZ_JBFPKG010000010.1:0-188215 GCF_040948665.1 Paraburkholderia sp. BR14320 | reverse complement strand
CCGGGCCGCTCGCCGAGGCGGAGCAGAAGCTCGCCGCGCTGATCGCGAGCCGCGACGAGTTGCGACAGCAGCGCCAGCAGTTCGACGACAACATCGCGCGGCTCGCCTCACAACAGCAGGCGTTCGACGACGCCGAGCGCCGGCGTCCGTGGGAGCTTCACGAGCAGAAGGCCGCGCTCGCGCAGCAACGCGCCGTGGCGGTCGAGCAACTCGAACGCGGTCTCGAAGGGCTCGCGCAGTCGCTGAAGATCGGCGAGGCCGAGCTCGCGTTGTCGGTGCAGCAGGAGCAGGGCGCGCTCGAACTCGAAGCGGCCATCGCGCGCGAACGAGAGCAACTCGACGCGGCGCGCGCCGAGGTCGCGGCCGCGCAAACCGCGCATGCGCAGGCGCAAAGCCGCGTGGCGCAATTCGAGCAGGCAGCCGCCGAGGCGAACCGTGCGCTCGAACTCGCGAACGCGGCCGTGACCGCCGCCGATCTGCGCAGCCAGGTCGATTTCTATCGGGCGGAGAGCCAGCGGCTCGAAGCGTCGATCGGCGAGGCGGACAAGGCGAACATGGCGGTGCTGCAGGCGGCGCGCGACGCGGCAGCGCTCGAACTCGACGACGCGCAGTTCAAGCGCCTCGTCGCGCTCGATGGCGAGTTGACCGTGCTGCGCGCGCGGACCGAGGCGGCGATGACGCGCATCGAATACAGCTTGAACGGCGAGTTGCGCGTCGGCGGTGAGACGATCAGCGGCACGGGAGTGCTGCGTGTCGATGAAGAAAAGCGTATCGGCCTCGGCGAGCTTGGCGAATTGCGCGTGATTCCGGGTGTGTCCGATCTGTCCGCGCGATTGTCGGAACTGGCATCGCTCGAAGCGAAGCACGCGCAGTTGCTGCTCACGCTCGGCGTTGCGTCGGTGGCCGATGCGCAGGCGCGTCACGAGCAATGGAAAACGCTGGTCGCGCAACAGAAGAGCCAGGCGAGGATACTCGAGGTCCATGCGCCGCAAGGCATCGATGCGTTGCGCGCGGCGTTGGCGTCGACGGCGGCGCGCTGGCAGGCGTCGAGCGAGCGCCTGGCCGGTCTGCCCGACGTGTCGGCGGCGCCGCCGCTCGAGGACGCGCGCCGCAATGCCGGCATCGCGCGCGACGCGTTGGAGGCCGCGCGCAAGGTGCTCGCGCAAGCGGCGGGCGCGCAATCCACCGGCGTCGCGAAGGCCGATTCGCTGACGGCGCAACTGCAGCGCAAAGAAGCGCAGCTGAACGACGAAGCGTTCCGGCGCAATCGCGCGCAGTGGCAGGCGCATATCGTCGAGCAGCGCGTGAAGGTCGATGCGCTGAAGAACCAGCGCGGCGAGCGCGAACGCGAACTCGATGCGGCGCGTCTGGACGACCCCGTGGCGGAGGCGAAGCGCTATCGCGCATCGGCGGAACTCGCGCGCAACGAGCAGCATGAGCGTCAACTGCGCATCGCGGAACTGCGTAGCCAGCTCGAAACGATGGGCGCATCGGGCCTTGGCGAACGGCTTGCCGCGCTCGAAGCGCAGGTCGAGCAGGCCACGCGCCGCAAGGACGAACTGAGCCTGCGCGCGAGCGCGCTGAGTCTGCTCGACGAGGTGCTGGTCGACGAACGCGACGCCGCGCTGGCACAACTGCGCGCGCCGTTGACCGAGCGGCTCGGTCATTATCTGAAGCGGATTTTTCCGCAGTCGAGCCTCGCGCTCGGCGACGATCTGATTCCGGCGATGCTCGATCGCGACGGCCGCGCGGAACTGCTCGACGCGCTGAGCTTCGGCACGCGCGAGCAGCTCGGCATCCTGACGCGGCTCGCGTACGCGGACCTGTTGCAGGCCTCAGGCCGGCCCACTCTGCTGATGCTCGACGATGCCGCGGTCCACACCGATGCGGCGCGCCGCGACGCGCTCAAGCGCGTATTGATCGACGCGGCGACGCGGCATCAGATTCTGGTGTTCACGTGTCATCCGGAGTTGTGGGACGACCTGGGCGTCAGGCAGCGGGCGGTGCAGGATTTGAAGGTGGCGTGAGCGGGACGGGCCGGCACCACCCGGTACGGCCCGCTTACTCGTACCACCGCGGCGTGTACACCCACTGCGCGCCGTTATCGCCACAAGCGAATTTTCTCGTCAGCGACGACCCGACGATCACCATCGTGCGCATATCCACGTCGGCCGAGCGAAGCTCGCCGAGCGTCACTGTGCGCAACGTGCCGCCAGGCCGGCCGATATCGCGTCCGAGCACCACCTGCGTCGATGGCGCGCGATATTCCCGCACGATATCGAGCGCCTTGTCGAGTTGCCACGGACGCGCGCGCGAAATCGGGTTGTAGAACGCCATCACCAGATCGGCTTGCGCCGCATGGCGCAGGCGGGTTTCGATGATCGTCCACGGCTTCAGGTTGTCCGACAGCGACAGCATGCAGAAGTCGTGGCCGAGCGGGGCGCCGGCCTGCGCCGCGGTCGCGAGCGCGGCCGACACGCCCGGCACGATCGATAGTTCGACGGCCGCCCATGCGTCGTTGCGCGAAGCTTCGAGCGCTTCGAGCACAGCGGCCGCCATCGCGAACACGCCGGGGTCGCCCGACGACACCATCACGACCGAGCGGCCTTCGCTCGCGAGCTCGAACGCGTGCCGCGCGCGCTGCATTTCCTCGCGATTGTCGGTGCCGTGCACGCGCTGATCGGCGCGCAGCGGGCCGGCCATTTTCACGTAGGTGTCGTAGCCGAGGATGTCGGTCGCTTCGTTCAACGCGGTGCGCGCGGCCGGGACCATCAGTTCGGCGCAACCGGGGCCGAGGCCGATCACGGTCAGGCGGCCGCGGGCACGGCCGAGCGTCACTGGGTCGATGGCGAGCGGGGAGAGAGCGAGCGCGACGTTCGGGTCAGCGTCGTCGTGCAGCGTTTCGTGGGGGACACGTAGCGCGGTCTGCAGCAAGCGCGCGGCGCTCGATTCGCCCGTGTCGGCGCTGGTATCGGCGAAACGTAGCGGCACATCGAGAAGCCGCGCCGCTTGCGCAAGCGCCGGGTCGGCCATGCCCGTCGATGGCGCGAGCAGGGCCGCGAGCGAAAGCATCGCGAGACCGTGCGCTTTCAGTGCCGCGCGCACGCGTGCGACGATCGCATCGGCGGACTCGGCATCGTCGCTGACGACAGCCGCCACCACGCTGCGCGGATGAATCACGAGCTCGTCTTCGCGCCCCTCCCACGCGCGCGGCGTCACGCGAATCGCGAGACGTGCCGACTCCGAGCGCGGCAGTTGCGCGTCGTCGAGCCACGGCGCGTCGCCTTCGATGCGCGTGCTTTCGCCCGCCAGCAGATCCGACACGAAGCGCTTGCCCTGGCCGAGATCGGCGAGCGCATAGCCATCGGGCGGATTGAGCACGCAGGTGCCGAAGCGCAATTCGCCGCTCGTCGTGATCGCGGGCTGCACCGCCAACGCGGCGGCGATGTCGCGCGCCATCAGGTTGACGCCCGCGAGGCCGCCGAGCAGCGGCACGACCGCGCTGCCGTCCTCGGCGAGCGCGAGCACCGGCGGCTCGGCGCCTTTGTTCGACAGCAGCGGCGCGAGGCAGCGAATCACGATGCCGGCCGCGCACAACGCGACGATCGGCGTGCCGCGGGCATACAGCTCGCGCAGATGCGTGCCGAGTTCGCTGTACGAGACGTCGGCCTCGACGCGGCCTTGCAGCGCGTGGACCTGGCAACCAGGAGCAACGCCCGCTGCGATATGCGCGCCACGCTCGACATACAGCGCCTGAATCCGCCGCGCCGTCGCGAGCGCGCCCGTACCGAGAATCACGATCGCGGGCGCGTTCATCCTTGCCATTTCTGCCCCGGCACGACCAGCAGCGAGAAATACGGCGACGCCATCGGATCGACTTCGGCGAGCGGCACGATGCGCTGATTGCGCATCGTCGCGCGCTCGACGTACAGCGCGCGCTGCGCGAGTCCGAGTTCGTCGAGCACGCGCCGCACCTTGTCGAAATTGCGGCCGAGTTTCATGATGACCGCCGCGTCGGCATCGGCCAGACGGCGGCGCAATTCGTCTTCGGGCAACACGCCCGACAGCACCGACAAGCTCTGATTGCGATACACGAGCGGCGCGCCGAGCACCGCCGCACCGCCGAGCATCGAGCACACGCCGGGCACTACTTCACTGTCGTAGCGCGCCGCGAGCCGGTCGTGCAGATACATGTACGAGCCGTAGAAGAACGGATCGCCTTCGCAGACCACGGCGACGTCACGGCCCGCGTCGAGATGGCCGGCGACGACTTCGGCGGCGGTGTCGTAGAAGTCCGCGATGATCGCTTCGTACGACAGCGGCGGTTCGAGCGCTTCGGTCGTGACCGGATAGACGAGCGGCAGATGCTGCTGCGCGTCGTGCAGATGCGCCTCGATGATGCCGAACGCGTTGCCCTTCTTGCCCTTCGCGACGAAATACGCGACCACCGGCGCCGCTTTAAGCAGCCGCAGCGCCTTCAACGTCAGCAATTCCGGGTCACCGGGACCGACGCCGATGCCGTATAGCCTTCCGCGGCTCGTTAGCTGGCTCGTCATTTATTCGACCTCTGTCGCAAGCGCGTTGACCGCGGCGGCGGCCATCGCGCTGCCGCCGCGCCGTCCATGCACGACTACATAGGGGACGCCGCGGCTGTTTTGCGCGAGTGCCGCTTTCGATTCCGCCGCGCCCACGAAGCCGACCGGAAAGCCGAGAATCAGCGCGGGCTTCGGCGCGCCGGCATCGAGCATGTCGAGCAGATGAAACAGCGCGGTCGGCGCATTGCCGATCACGACGACGCTGCCCGCCAGATGCGGACGCCACAATTCGAGCGCGGCGGCCGAGCGCGTGTTGCCGATCTCGCGCGCCATCGCTGGCACATCCGGGTGCGTCAGCGTGCAGGTCACTTCGTTGTTTGCGGCGAGCCGCGCGCGCGTAATGCCTTGCGCGACCATGCCCGCGTCGCACAGGATCGGCGCGCCTTGCGCGAGCGCACGGCGGCCCGCGCTGCCGGCGCCGTCCGAGAACGCGAGGTCGTCGATCACGTCGACCATGCCGCACGCGTGGATCACGCGCACCGCGAGTTTTTCGAGGTCGGCGGGGATGCGCGCGAGGTCGGCCTCCGCGCGGATCGTCGCGAACGATTGGCGGTAGATCTCCTGACCGTCGCGAATGTAATCAAGCATGGGAAGTACTCCGGGCGAGGCGCGCAAGCAGCGCGGCGGCCTCGTCGATCGTCAGTTGGGGCGCGACGCATTGGCCGAATCCGGGGTGATGGTCGTCGCGTCGATAAAGGTCGTAGCGGCCGGGCGCGGCGGCGAGCAGCGTGTACGGCGCGCGATGCGCGGCCGCGCACGAGCGCGGGCAGCCGGTCAGATGCACGTCGACGCCGGCGGGCAAGCGTTCGGCGAGTTGCAGCGCGTCGGTCTTGGTGTCGGCGAGGCCCTTCGCGCAACCGGCCGAACCGGCGCAGGCGATCACATGCGTGATGGCCTGCGCGGGATCGCAGGCGAGGCCGAGTGCGCTCAGCTTCGCGAGCACCGCGGGCACGGCGTTGGTCGCGATGTCGGGCAGCAGCACGCTTTGCCATGGCGTTGCGTGCAGCATGCCGTTGCCGTGTTGTTGCGCGAGCGCGGCGACGTCGCGCAGCGTGGCCGCGTCGATCCGGCCGAGCGGCGGTTGGCCGCCGACGTGCCACATGCCGCCGCCGTGCTGTGCGTGCGCGCCGAGCCGCAATGACGCGTCGGCGGGAATGTGGCGTTGCCAGTCGCGCAGCGATGCGTCGCGCGCGAGCGGGAAGTCGACGTAGCGTTGCGCGTGCTGCAGCAGCGCATCGGCGGAGTGCGTGGCGAGCAGGTCGCGCATGCGGGTCGCGTCGGCTGGGGCGAGGTCGAGGAACGTGTGCAGCAACGCGCGCACGAGCACTGGCACGCGCGACGGTGGTGCGGCCGCGAGCGCACCCGTGCCGTTGGCATCGGGATGGTCGCCGGCGTTCGCGTTGTCGCCTGTCGAGCCGGGGCACCCAGCGAGGCCGAACACGAAGCGCACGCCTTCTTCGTCAGCCGACGCCGCGAGCCACACGTCATGCGGATGATCGATTCGCGCGAGTCGTTCGCCGCCGTCGAGCAGCAGCGCGAATTTCGGCGACAACGCGGCGAAGCGCACATCGCTTTGCAGCAGCGTGAGCAGTTCCGCGCACAACGGCGTCGTGTCGATCAGCGCGTGCGGATCGCGGCCGGCGGCGGGGCTGATCATCACGTTGCGGACGTCGTCGGCGTAGCTGAGCGCGTTGGGGGTGGCGGTGTGCGGGTCGTTCGCGGCGGCCGGTCCAAGTCCCGCGCCAATCAGCGCTGCGCTCAACTCAGCTTCGTGTCCGCTACGCACGCCGCGCAGTTGCAGATTCGCGCGATTGGTCAACTCGGCGACGCCGTTTGCGTGCCGCGTGCTGGCATCGGCGATCGCGTGTGCCTGCGCCGCGCTCAGCACGCCGCCGGGCAGTTTGATGCGGCAGATGCCGCCGTCGCGTGCGGAGACGATGCGCAGCAACCCCGGACATGCCGAGGACCGCGGTGACGTGACCGCGTGGGACGAAACGGGGGGAGGCGAAGCTGGATTCAATGGGGCACCGGGTTTAGCGTCGCGCGACGGCATGGTGGCGGCCTCGCTGCATGCTGCCCGATGAAGCCCGGCGTGAACCATGCGGCCGAAAGCGCTTCGGGCTGACCGTGGGCAATGAAAGCGGCCATTATATCTTTACGCAATGGCCGCAGCGCCTGTTTGCCGGCCATCGCGCGATGCCGCCGGTCGCGACGCATGACGCCTTGCCGCGGACCCGCGGGCCGCATGGCGGCGGTATCATGCGGACTTTCGCAACCCGCCGTCCGAGCCTGCGAGCAGCCGCATGCACGACGCGGCGCGGTGCAATCGCTGAAGATTCGACGCAACTGATGAGGATGGATGCATGCCGGCATGGCTGACCGTAGTGGGCATTGGCGACGACGGCTTCGCCGGTTTGGGGCGGCCCGCGCGGCGTGCGTTGCTGGGCGCGTCGGTCGTGTACGGCGGCGAGCGCCATCTGGCGATGCTGCCCGCGCGGCTCGCCGCGCGCCGTGCCGGGTGGCCGCGTCCGTTCGATCTCGCGCCATTGCTCGCCGAGCGTCCGCACGCGGTGTGCGTGCTCGCGAGCGGCGACCCGATGCTGTTCGGCGTCGGCGCGACGCTCGCGCGGCAGTTGCCGGCCGGGGAATTGCGCGTGCTGCCCGCGCCGTCGTCGCTGTCGCTCGCGGCCGCGCGGCTCGGCTGGCCGTTGCAGGATGTCGCGACCGTGTCGCTGGTCGGCCGGCCGCTTGCCACGCTGAATGCGCATCTGCACGACGGCGCGCGCCTGTTCGTGCTGAGCGCGGATGGCCACACCCCGGCGGCGCTGGCGGCCTCGCTCGATGCGCGCGGTTACGGCGCAACTCAGATGACCGTGCTCGAACATCTGGGCGGTGAACGCGAACGGCGTGTCGATGGCCGCGCCGATCAATGGCCGGGCGGCGAGATGGCCGCGCTCAATCTGATCGCGCTCGACTGCCGCGCGTCCGCGCAAGCAGCGCGTCTGCCGCTGACCTGCGGCTTACCCGACGACGCCTTTATCCACGACGGCCAGTTGACCAAGCGCGACGTGCGCGCCATCACGCTCGCGCGCCTCGCGCCCGCGCCTGGTGAGTTGCTGTGGGACGTCGGCGCGGGCAGCGGTTCGATCGGTATCGAATGGATGCGCGCGCATCCCACCTGTCGTGCGATCGCGATCGAGGCGAACGACGCGCGGCAGCGCTTCATCGAACAGAATCGCGATACGCTGGGTGTGCCTGGTCTGCAACTGGTGGCCGGCCGCGCGCCGGACGCGTTGCGGGGGCTACCCGCGCCGCACGCGGTGTTTATCGGCGGAGGGGTGACGGTGCCGGACGTGCTGGACACCTGCTGGGCGCAACTGCGCGACGGCGGCCGGCTCGTCGCGAACGCGGTCACGCTGCAAGGCGAGGCGGTGCTCGCCGCGTGGCGCGAGCAGCATGGCGGCACGCTGACACGCATCGCGCTCGCGCACGCGCAACCGCTCGGCGGCTTCGATACATGGCGCCAGGCGTTGCCGATCACGCTGCTCGACGTGACCAAGCCCGCCAATCCGTCAGCCGATTCGTGATGCGCGACGAAACCCCCGAACAGCCGGCGCCGCTGCGCAGCGGCTATACGACCGGCAGCTGCGCGACCGCGACGTCTCTGGCGGCCGCGCGTTTGCTGCTGGCGGGCGAGGTCAGCGAGGTCGCCGAGATCGTGTTGCCAAAGGGCCAGCATGTGCCGATGCGGCTCACGTTCTGCCGTCTCGTGGAGACGGACGGCGAACGGATCGCCGAGGCCGGCACGATCAAGGATGCCGGTGACGATCCCGACGTGACGCACGGCGCGCTGGTGTTCGCGCGCGTGCGCCTCGTGCCCGAGCCCGGTGTGATTTTTCGCGCGGGGCCGGGCGTCGGCACGGTCACGCGCGCGGGGCTCACGCTGGCGGTTGGCGAACCGGCGATCAATCCGGTCCCGCGCCAGATGATCACGCAGCACCTCGACGAACTCGCCTCGCATCATGCGTATCAAGGCGGCTTCGAAGTGACGCTCTGCGTGGAAAACGGCGAAGCGCTCGCGCTGAAAACGATGAACCCGCGTCTCGGTATCGTCGGTGGACTGTCGATACTCGGCACTACCGGTATCGTGCGGCCGTTTTCGTGTTCCGCCTATATCGCGTCGATCCATCAGGGCATCGACGTTGCGCGCGCGAACGGCTATATGCATGTGGCCGCCTGCACCGGCAACGCGAGCGAGGACGCGATGCGCGCGCACTACGGCCTGCCCGATATCGCGCTGATCGAAATGGGCGATTTTGTCGGCGCGGTGCTCAAGCATGTGAAGCGCGCGCCGGTCGAGCGTCTGAGCATTTGCGGCGGCTTCGGCAAGCTCAGCAAGCTCGCGGCCGGCCATCTCGATCTGCATAGCCGCAACTCCAGCATCGATCTCGAACAACTCGCCGGCTGGGCCGCCGGGCATGGCGCCGACGACGCGCTGCAAGCGGCGATGCGCGCGGCCAACACGAGCCAGCAGGCGCTCGCGCTCGCGCATGCGCAACAGGTGCCGCTCGGCGATATCGTCTGTCAGCGCGCGTTGGCCGTTGCACGCGATATCGTGCCGCCGCAGGTCAGCGTCGAAATCTTCGCGATCGACCGGCAGGGCAAGTTCGTCGGAGTCGCCCGATGACGCGCATCCTGTTGCTCGGCGGCACCGGCGACGCGCTGAAGATCGCGCGCGAACTCGGTCCCGCGCATGTGTACAGTCTCGCGGGGCTCGGCAAGGTGCCCGACGACCTGAAGTGCGCGGTGCGCGTCGGCGGCTTCGGCGGCAGCGAGGGGCTGGCGCGTTATCTCGCGAGCGAAGCGATCGGCCTCGTGATCGACGCGACGCATCCGTACGCGGCGCGGATCAGTGCGAATGCCGTAGCGGCGTGTCGCGTCGCGAGGGTGCCGTGCTGGGCGCTGCGGCGTCCGGCGTGGCAGCCGCGAGCCGGCGATGACTGGCGCATCGTCGATGACTGGAACGCACTGATCGACGCGCTCGCGCCTTTCAGAAGGCCGCTATTCACGCTCGGACGCGAACCGCTCACGCATCTCGACGAGATTCCGCCGTATCAATTCTGGACCGTGCGCGTGCTCGATTCGCATCCGGACACCGCGCGCTCGCGCATCCTCGCCGCGCGCGGACCGTTCACGCTCGACGGCGAACGCGCGCTGTTCGCGCTGCAGGCGTTCGACGTCGTCGTCAGCAAGAACAGCGGCGGCGGCGCGACCGAGGCCAAGCTCGAAGTTGCGCGCGAACGCGGCTTGCCGGTGATCATGCTGCGACGGCCGGTGTTGCCCGACGTCGATCGCGAGTTCGCCACCATTGCCGATCTTCTCGATGCGCTGCCCGCGCACGCGCAAGCGGCTTCGGATCAGTGAGCAAATAACTGGAGTACTGAATGACAGTGTTTTTTATCGGCGCGGGTCCGGGCGACCCGGAACTGATCACGGTGAAAGGGCAGCGTCTCGTGCGCAGTTGTCCGGTGATCCTGTATGCGGGGTCGCTGGTGCCGGCGGCGGTGCTCGAAGGTCACAGCGCCGAACAGGTCGTCAACACCGCGGAACTCGATCTCGACCAGATCGTCGCGCTGCTCGTTGCGGCGCACGCGAAGGGCCAGCATGTCGCGCGCGTGCATTCGGGCGATCCGTCGCTGTACGGTGCGATCGGCGAGCAGATTCGCCGCTTGCGCGAGTTGGACATTCCTTACGAAATCGTACCCGGCGTGACCGCGACGGCCGCATGCGCGGCGGCGCTCGGCTGCGAGCTGACGCTGCCCGGCGTGTCGCAGACACTGATCCTCACGCGCTACGCGAGCAAAACATCGATGCCCGAAGGCGAGCGGTTGGCCGATCTCGCGCGGCATCGCGCGACGCTGGCGATTCACCTCGGCGTGCGGCATCTCGCGCGCATCGTCGATGAATTGCGGCCGCATTACGGCGGCGCGTGTCCGATCGCGGTGATCTATCGCGCGAGCTGGCCCGACGAAGAAAAGATCACCGGCACGCTCGACGATATCGTCGCGAAAGTGCGGGGCAGCGCGATCGAGCGGACCGCGCTGATTCTGGTCGGGCAGGTGCTGGCCGCCGAAGGTTTCGCCGATTCGACGCTGTATGGGAGCGGCAATTGATGGCGCCGTGAAAGCCTGTCTGGTGTCGGAAAGCGGCGTGCGTTGTCGATCATAATGTGACGCAGCGCGAGAGCCTGGCCCGTTTCCTGGCAAAACGCCAAAACGCGAAAGCGCGAAAATCCGCAAGTTCTGCACCGCCACCCGGCGCGCAGACCGCTATCGTGGCGCCATGATGAAGCCCAGCACCGAACGTGATTACCGTCGACGGATCGCTCGCGTGGTCGAGGCCATTCTGGTCGAGCCCGGCGCGCGGCACACGCTCAGCAGCCTCGCGGCCGTCGCGCATATGTCGCCATATCACTTCCATCGGATTTATCGCGCGTTGATGGGCGAGAGCGTCGCCGATACCGTCAAGCGTCTGCGGCTCGCCGAGGCAGCGCAACGGCTGACCGACGCCGCGCAGGTCACCGCGGTCGCGCACGACGCTGGCTACGACAGTCCCCAAGCGTTCGCACGTGCGTTTCGCGATTTCACTGGTGTATCGCCGAGCGAGTTCAGGACGCGGCAGCGGCATCTGGTGGCGAATCCGGCGGCTTCGGCGGCATCCGCGCGGACACGGCGAACGGGGCATGCGCGCATCGAGCCGCGCGGCGACGGCGATGGCATAGGCGCTGACGGCCGCCGCGACGAGTACGCTGAAAACCAGAACACCCCCGCATCACCATCCGTCGAAGTGATCGAGATCGCACCGCTCGACGTGCTATGCCTTCGCCATGACGGCCCGGTCGCGACGATCGGCCAGACCTTCCACACGCTGATGACGACGTTGCGCTGCGACGAGAACCCGCTGTTGCAGCAGCGCGTCGGCATCTGCGCGCGCGATCCGTCGATCGCTGGCGGGTTTTGCTATCACGCGGGAGTCGTCGCGGGGTCGCAGGCGGCGTTCAGCGATGCGATGCAGCGGCTCGACGAAGCCGCGCAACGCTCGCGTGTGGCCAAGCCGCCGCCGGGCATCGAGCCGCTGCGGCTCGAAGGCGGGCTATACGCGGTGCACCGCCTCATCGGTCCTTATGCGCTGATCTCGCCCACTTTCAGGGCACTGTACAGCGGCTGGTTGCCGCGCAGCGGCTACCGGCGCGATCAGCGGCCCGGGCTCGAACTGTATCGAAGCGCGCCCGATCGCGGCGCGCTGGACCCCTGCATCACCGATCTGCTGATCCCCATTCGCGAGGACTAACCATGATGCGTCGAGGCTGTGCCGCGCTGTCGAGCGCGGTGGTGGTGTCGTTGAGCGTGGCATTGTCGGGGGCGCTGTGCGGCGCGCTGTGGGCTGCGTCGCCGGCGCACGCCAACGCGCAAACCGCTTCCGCCGACTGGCATGTCGGCGAGACGAGCCGCGTGTTTCATCCCGCCGTGGCCCGCAACTGGCGTGGCGCGCAAACCCAGGCGTTGATCACGCGCATCTGGTATCCGGCCGATGCGACGCAAGCCGAGACGCGTCACGATATCGGCGCGCCAGGCCATCCGATGTTCATCGGCCACGCCGCCGCCGACGATGCGCCGCTGTCCGACGCGCAGCGCAAATACCCGTTGCTGCTGTTGTCGCACGGCACCGGCGGCAGCGCGGACAGTCTCGACTGGCTCGCGGCGTCGCTGGCCGCGCAGGGCTATATCGTCGCGGGCGTCAATCATCCGGGCAACAACGCGCTGGAGCCGCGCACGCGCGACGGCTTCATCCTCTGGTGGGAGCGCGCGACCGACTTGAGCGAAGTGCTCGACGGCGTGCTCGCGGACCCGCGTTTCGGTCCGCGCATCGACACGACGAGGATCGGCGCGCTGGGCTTTTCGCTCGGCGGTTACACGGTGCTCGAAGTCGCGGGCGCACGTACCGACAGCGCGGCGTTCGAGCGCTTTTGCACGTCGCCCGAAGCCGATGCGATCTGCACGCCGCCCGAAGCCGCGAGTCTCGCGCACGCGCCGGGCGCGCCCGCGTTGACGGTCGACGGGCTATCGGCCGAAACGAATGCATCGCGCGCGCGTTCGGGCGACTCGTATCGCGATCCGCGCGTCAAGGCGGCATTCGCGATCGCACCCGCGCTCGGCGAGGCGTTCGACAGTTCGTCGTTCAAGGAAGTGACGATTCCGGTCGCGCTGCTCGCGGGCGAGGCGGATACGACCGCGCCCGTCAACACCAATATTCAGCGCATCGCGGGCTTCATGCCGCAAGCGACGGTGACGATGCTCCCGGGCGCCTCGCACTATACCTTCATGGATGTGTGCGAGCCCGAGGTAATGGAGCGTCTGGCGCCCATCTGCAAGGACGGACCGGGTGTCGACCGCGCCGTGATTCATGCGCGAACCGCGGCACAGGTGCGTGATTTCTTCGCGGCGACGCTGCCGGCGCGCGGCTCGTAGCGCTCGCGAACGCAAGTGGTTCGCGCCGCCGCGCGACTCAATCCTCGAGCGGCGCCAGGGTCTTGAGCGGTGCCGGCTTGTCCTCGCCGAATCGGATCACCGGCACCAGCGAAAGCAGCGCAACCACGAACAGCCCGATCACGAACATCGACACGAAGGTCAGATGCAGCGACTGGTGCAGCACCAGCCTGACGAGATCGCTGTCGCCGAAATCGGCGGCGCGGTTCTGCAGCAGCGCCTTCAGCTGGTCCGACGTGACCGTCGCGGTGCCTTGCGAATGACGGAGCCCGAAGTTCAGCACCGCGCCGAACAGCGTCGCGCCGAGCGTGCTGCCGAGATTGCGCGAGAACAGGTTCGACGCGGTCGCGCTGCCGCGTTCGTCCATCCGGACGATCTCCTGGATCAGCACGAGCGAACTGACGCTCGACGTCCCCATGCCGAAGCCCATGATCAGCGACGCGAATCCGGCGACGAGCGGCGACGCGCCCGGCGACAGGAACAGCAGCAGCACCGCGCCGAGCGGCACGAACGCGCTGCCGCAGATCAGGATGCGCCGCAAGCCGAGCCGGTGAAACGACTTCGCCGCGAAGGTCGCGCCGGTGGGCCAGCCCACCATCATCATCGTCAGCGCGAGGCCGGCCACCACGGGCGAACGATGCAGCACGCCCTGCACGTACATCGGCAGGAACGTGGTCGCGCCCATCAGGATCATGCCGGCCAGCACCGTCGCGCTGTTGCATGCGGCGATCGGGCGGCGGCTCCATAGCGCGAACGAGATCATCGGTTCGGCCGCGCGACGCTCCTGCAGCACGAATAGCAGCATGCACAGCACGAACACGCCGCCCGCGAGCGAGGCGGGCGCGAATGCATCGTCGCCGGCGTAGGTCAGCGTCATCATCAGCGCGGCGATCGCGGCCATGAACAGAGCCGCGCCGGCGAGATCGATGGACGGCCGCGCGTGCCGCTCCGATTCGCGCAGGAACGCGATGAAGCCCGCCGCCGCCGCCAGCCCTAACGGCACATTCATCCAGAAGAGCCACGCCCACGACAGGTTGTGAATGATGAAGCCGCCGACCATCGGACCCACGACCGCCGAGATCGCCCACACGCTCGCGAGATAGCCCTGCACCTTGCCGCGTTCGCGCGCCGGGTACAGATCGGCGACGATGGTCAGCGTGACCGGCTGGATCGCTCCCGCGCCGATGCCCTGGATAAGCCGGAACACGATCATCGCCGGCATCGACCATGCGAAGCCGGCGAGCACCGAGCCGACGAGGAAGATCGCGATGCCCGCGAGGATCACCGGCTTGCGTCCGTAGAGATCGGCGAGCTTGCCGAACACCACGGTCATCGCGGTCTGCGTGAGCAGGAACGACGAGAACACCCAGCTGTATAAATGCAGGTCGCCGAGTTGCGAGACGATCTGCGGCATCGCGGTCGACACGATGGTCGCTTCGATCGCGACCATCGCCATCGAGGCCATCACGGCGGCAATCACGAGCGGGCGTGAAGATTGAGTATTGCGGGACATGAAGGGCGTAGTATCGGTATGTTGAGTGCGTCGACGGCCCGGAGGAGGCCTTGCTGCGGCGCATCGGCGCGGCCGCGCATGACGGCCGCTCAGGAGTATGCACCTTGCGCAGAATGCGTGCTCGCGCCAGGGCAGCCGGGCAGCCGGCCGGTTTGGGCATGAGCGTTGCGTATTCGGATTTCCCTTTGACACACGGAGGACAATCATGAGGATCGAATTCACCGGACGGCGGGAAGTGGTGGCTGCTGCGCGCGTCGCCTACGAGGCCAATGTGGACGGGAAGGACGTATGGTGCAGCGTGTCGCTCGATGCGCTCAACGACCATTTCGGCAACGGCAGCCTCGGCAACGGCGCCCCGTCCGCTCACGATCTGGTGGGGACGTTCGAGGCGAACCGCGCCCGCATTGAAAATGCTACGCGGCGGGTGCTCGAACGCAACGGGGGACGGTCCGTGGAACTCGAGACGCGCGATTTCGACTGAGCGACCCGCTTAGCGCGTAGCGGGTCAATTGATTCGCGCCGCGGTGGAAAGGACTCTTCCACCGCGGCGGCTATATCCGCGACGCCGGCGCGGCTACAGTATCGACGCACACATTGCTTCATGCGTGTGAGCGAGAGAGTTGGACCCGGCTGCCGGCAGCCGGGTCTTTTTTTTGGCGCGGCCAGGCACACCATTATTTCGCTGGCAATTTTCCGCTGGAGCGTCCGACGATTAGCACGGTGATTCGCGCGACGAGTGAAAGGCTGCGGTATAGTCGCGGCAAACTTTAAATCCGTCTCTTCGATTCTCTGGAGAAAATCGTGCAGGAAATCATCGAAGGTCTGATCCGCTTTCAACGCGAGGTCTTTCCACAGCAAAGCGCGCTCTTCAAGCGTTTATCGACTGCGCAGAATCCCAGCACGCTCTTCGTGACCTGTTCGGACAGCCGCGTGGTGCCGGAGCTGCTGACGCAGACCGAGCCGGGGTCGCTGTTCGTGATCCGCAACGCGGGAAACATCGTGCCGTCGTACGGCCCGGAGCCGGGCGGGGTGTCGGCGACCGTCGAATATGCGATCGCCGTGCTCGGCGTGACCGACATCGTGATCTGCGGCCATTCGAACTGCGGCGCGATGACGGCGATCTCGTCCTGCACGAATCTGGAGCACATGCCGGCGGTCGCGAGCTGGCTGCGTCACGCGGATGCGGCGAAAGCGATCAACGCGTCGCGTCACTATCACTCGGATGCGGAGCGTCTCGCGGCGCTGGTCAAGGACAACGTGATCGCGCAGCTCGCCAATATCCGCACGCATCCGTCGGTGGCGGTCGGGCTCGTGAACAAGACGCTGCGGCTCCATGGCTGGATCTTCAATATCGAAAGCGGCGAAATGCTCGCACTCGATGGGAATACCGGTAACTTTTTGTCGCTTGCGGATAATCCGGAAATTTATGCAGTTTGAAGTGGCATTTGGAACGGGCTTTGGCTTTGAGAAATTAACTGATCGAGCTTGCTAAAAGCCTTGCCTAAAAAGAACGCGGCGCAGCGGATTTTCCGGTGCGCCGCGTTGTTTTTTGGGTTGGCCGGCGCGGTGGCGCGGCGTCGACGCCACCGCGCCGCCCGGCACAACAATCTCTATCAGCTCGACGTCACCAGCGAATCCGATGGCACGATCTTCAACACATCAGGGCTCTTCGCAGCCGGGTTCGACCACAGCAGATGCATGCTTGCCGCCCCGCTGCCGTGCACGTACTCGACCTTGATCGACGCACTCTGGTTCGCGGCGAAATGGACTTTGCCCGAAGCGCTGCCCGGCGTCGTGCCCGTTTTGTCGATCACCTTCACGCCGTTGATCCACAGACGCGCGACGTTGTCGCTGTTGATCGTGAACGTGTATTCGCCGTCCTGCGCCGCCTTGAGCGCGCCGGTCCAGCGCACGCCGTAGTTGGTCGCGTTGACGCCGGCCGATGCATCAGGCGAATCGGTGCCGCGCTCGGTGTTCAGATCGAAGTCGATCAGCGGCGTGATCGACGTCTTCACCGGCGCCGCGCTGAAGGTCGGATCGTTGTAGTACGCGATCTGCAGCACCGGCAGCTTGACGTCGAAGCCGCCCGTCAGCGCCTGCGTTTCCGACGTCTGCCACGGATGGCCGTCCGGGTAGAAGGTCCCCTGGAAGGGCGTTGCCGGTTCGACTGCCGCGGGTGCGCTCGGCGTCTGGCCCCAGTGAAAGCGCGTATTGGTGCGGCCGATCATCAGCTCCCACACGATGAAGCCGGTGGTGCCGCCGTAGTTCGCGACGATACCCGGCATCGTCTGACCGGTCGTGCCCGTGAAGCCGCGTTGCAGCGTCTCCGAGTTCATCGCGTTGATGTTGCTGCCATTCACCGGACCCGTGTACGGGTTGTTGTACGGATGGAACCCGTAGAAATCCGAGAAGTAGGTGCCTTCGTCTTCCTGCACCTGCGGCGAGTTGATCGGCTGCGTTGCGCCTGCATTCAGGATCGCGATGCGCGCATCGTTCATCATCACCGCGCGCGTGTTCCGCAATGAACCATTGCCGCTGCAGCCCGGCTCGTTCATCGGCTCCCAGAAGATGATGCGCGGGTCGTTGCGATGCGGCGCGACGAAGTCGGTGATGTAGTTCGCAAGGCTCTGCTTGTAGGTGATCGCCGGGTTCGACGCGCTTGCCTGGAAATACGCCTGCTCGACCGGCGTGCCCGGCGACTGCACCCACTGGCTGTTATGCACGCCCCACACCGGCGCGGGCTGCGCGCCGTATTGCGGGTTGGGGTTCCAGCAGTCGTCGTAGAAGATCGGCGAGACCTTGATGCCGTGCCGCGCGGCGATCGTCAGCAGGTTTTCGAACTTGCTCAGGAAGGCCACGCGATCGTTGGCCCACACCAGATAGTGCAGGTACACGGCGACTGTGTTCATGCCGTAGGTCTGCGCATAGGTGAGCTCGCGGTTGACGATCTCGGGGTCGTAGTTCTCCCAGAAGTCGATCGCGTTGACCGCGTTGGACGGCGTGTAGACCGCGCCGACCACCTTCGAGAAATCGTAGACGGGCGAGGTCACGGCCGGATACGTATGGATCGTGATGTTGCTGAACGACGCGCCGACACCGAAGCGCCGCACGCCGAAGCTGCCTGACTGGAAGGCCGCCGGCAGCGCGTTGGTCGCGTCGTTGGCGCTCACCACGCGCTGGCCGTCGAGGTCGACGAGGATCGCGTTGCCGCTCGTCGTCACCTTCAGGTGATGCGTGCTGCCGCCGACGATCGAGGCGACCGGATACTGGATGAAATTGGTCCAGTTGTTGTTCTCGCGACCCACCACGAGCGCATGCGAGCCGGTGTCGAGACCGATGAAATAGCCGGTCAGGCTGTCCGGGCCGCCCGCGGTCGGCTTCGTCGTGCGCACGACGAAACCGGCGTTCGCGGGGCCCGTGCCGACCGGCGCGGTGACGGTCACGTCCGCTTCGTACGAAGCGCTCGCGTAGGTCGTGCCGAGCGCGACCGCCTTGTCGCCGGCGCCGGTGCCGTTGGCGGGCGGCGCGTCGATCGCGAGCGTCGACGCACTCGCGCCTGGGTGCCAGGCGCTCGCCGAACCGGGTGCGAGGTAGCTCGTGAAATCGCCGAACGACAACGTCGTCGTCGCGGTCGGGGCGGGCGGCGCCGGGGGCGTGTACGGCGCCAGATTCAGCGTCGGGTCGGCGATCACGAGCGGCGGGGTGGTCGTTTTCATGCCCACCGGGATGGCTTTGGCAGCCTTGAACTCGTTCTGCACGTCGGCTGTGTCGGCCGCAGCCGCTGTCGCATCGATTGCTTTCACCTGCTTGTCCGCCGTAGCGGACACGTTGGGCGATCCGTCATTACCGCCGCAGGCGCTCAGCATTGCGAGCGCGGCCAGTACATAGAAATTGCGCACCTGTATCTCCAGAGGTCCCCGCTTGATCGATGGTCATAATTATTATTAAAAATGCATACGACGTAGGCGCTTGAAGCGCCGATGTAACGGCGCATAAATCGCTATGAATAATATTATTAGTTCGTCTGACCAGTATCGGTGGATTCCCTGATTTGCCAAAGCGGGTGCGCGGCGTACGCGCGAGGGCGCGCGCGAGCGCGGGCATAATCCTGTTTCCCATCACCCACGTTCAACCCAAACCGTCCATGCCGCCCGTCGTCGCCGTCCGCCCGAGCGCCGTACCGTTGCGCAGCGTCGCGCTGATCCTCGTGTCGATGCTTTGCTTCGCGCTCGTCGACGCGTTGGCGAAATCGCTCGCGCTCGCCTATCCGGCCAACGAGGTCACGTTCTTCCGCATGCTGTTCGGTCTGTTCCCGGCCGTCGCGATGTGTCTGCGCGGCAAGCCGCTCGTCACGCGCTTGCGGCAACTCGACGTGCGCGGGCAGACCCTGCGCGCGCTGACGCTGCTCGGCTCATCGGGCCTGTTCTTTGCGGGATTGCCGTACATGCCGCTCAGCGAGGCGGTCGCGATCGTCTATTCGGAGACCTTGCTCGTGATCGTGCTGGCGCCGCTGCTGTTGCACGAAACGCTGAAGCCGCGCGACGCGCTGGCCGCGGCGGTCGGTTTCGCCGGCATGCTGCTGGTGGTGCGTCCGGACGGCTCGCATTCGAGTTGGCTCGGCCCGGCGCTGCTGATCGCGAGTGCGTTGTGCGGTGCGCTGTCGATCATCCAGATCAAGCGCATCAACGCGAGCGACGATTCGGGCACGACCGTGCTGTACTTCACGCTGGTCGGCACCGCGGTGATGGGCGCGTCGCTGATCTTCGCGTGGCGCACACCGTCGTTCGATGCGCTCGCGATCATGGCGCTGCTCGGCGCGCTCGCGACGGCGGGACAGTTGCTGATGACGATGGCGTTCCGCGATGCCGACGCCGGCGCGCTCGCGCCGTACAACTACACGAGCATCGTGTGGGCCGCGCTGTTCGGCTATCTGGCGTGGGGCGAGACGATCGGCGGGATCTCGATGCTGGGTATCGCGTTGATCGTCGGCAGTTCGGTTGCCGTCGCGATGCGCGGCAAGACCGAGGAAGGACCGCTCGTTTGAGCCCTCCTGGCACTCCGATTAAAGGGCCCTTTGGACAGAAGAATGCCCGTCGGTTTCGGACACATCCACGACCAGATCCGCCGATTCGTCAGTTGTTGGGTCTAAAAGCGAAACACTGTTCTTCGGATCGCCGACACTTTGACTAATGGGTCGTCGTTCTGTCGAAAGGGGGAGCGTGCCTTGTATAGCGAACCGAGAATGATCGTGTTGACGGGGCTCGTCTTCGGCGCGGTGACGATTGGGGCCTACGTGTCGCAGCTGGACAACGACTGGTCGTCCGGCCGGGACGTGAGCCTCGTCGCCGATGGCGAACGGAGTGTCGGCGCGACGGGCGCGGCGGCGGCGCGGCACCATGCGCTGCCCGACGACGTGACTGCGTTGCGGTCTCAGCCGGCGCCATCGATCGGAGCGCAGGCAGGCGACGCACTGGCCATCGCGGCGCTCCAGTTCGCGCGGGAGTCGAACAAGCCGCAACCGCAGGTGCAACCACAGCCGCAGCCGGCGAATCTGCCGCCACAGCCCGCGGTCAGTTCGAACCGGACCCAGGCGCCGCCTGCGGCAAAGACGGTGCGCTCACACCATAGCCAGGTTGCATCGGGCACCACGACGAAACCGCGTTCAGCGCAAAGCGCTGCGACGACATCGGGTAATCATGCGCGGGGCAGCAGCCACCGGAAAAGTTCTACTGCGGAGCGCTCCGGGAAGAAAGCGGCTGGCGTCGCGCCCGAGGTACGGCAGTCGCCGCAACATGCAACGCAAGGCGTCGAATCGGCATGGTCGATGCCGCGCTCGGGGCAAAGCAGCCAGGCCACGACTGAAGCGATTGTCAACAGCGGCCCCAAAACCCGCGCCGAGGTACAGGCCGAACTCGCGCGCGCGAGAGAGAACGGCACGATGCCCGCGTTCGGCAGACCCGCACCGTCGGGACCTGGAGCGCACTGAAGCGGGGTATTGCGCCGCGTTCCGTGCAACCGTCAGATCAACGACGCGGCGAGCCGCGCGAAGGTGGCTTCGTCGGTGCGATCGAACGCGAGCGGTGTGACCGAGACGCGACCCGCCGCGACCGTCGCCGTTTCGCTGTCGGCCTCGTTCTCGCGCGGGCCGCGATCGAAGCGCAGCCAGTGATACGCGATGCCGCGCGGATCGACTTCCGGCAATACCTCGATGTCCCTGACGAGCCCGACGCCCTGGCGCGTCGGCGTCAGAGGACCCGCATCGGCGGCATCGACGTCCGGGAAGTTGATGTTCAGGCAGGTCGGCGCCGCATGCTCGATCGCGAGCAACTGGCGGATCACGCCGGGCGCGAGCGTGCGCGCGGTGTCCCAGCGCACGCGCTCGCGATCGGCGAATACCTGGCTCAGCGCGAACGACGGCAGCCCGAGCAGCAGACCCGTCATCGCCGCGCCGACCGTGCCGGAGAACATCGTTTCGATGCCGAGGTTGCCGCCGCGATTGACGCCGGACAGCACCAGCGACGGCGCCTCGCGCATCAGATGACGCACCCCCATCACGACGCAATCGCCGGGCGTGCCGGTCACGCCGAAACGGCGTTCGCCCTGGCGGCTCACGCGCAGCGGCGAATGCAGGCTGATCGAATGCGAGGTACCGCTCTGGTCGTGCTCGGGCGCGACCACCCAGACTTCGTGCGCGAGCTCGGCGGCCACCGCTTCGAGCACGGCGAGGCCGGGCGCGTCGATCCCGTCGTCGTTCGTCAGCAGCACTCGCGGCACCTTGGATTCGTAAGCGGACATCGCGTCAATCTCCTGTGGGTCGGTCAATGAATCGTACGGAAGGGACGCCCATTATCCGGCTTTCATTCGACGCGCGTACGATGACGTTGAGCCGCCAACCGACCCAGGACGACCCCATGCAGATCGACCCGTTTGAGATTGCGATCGCCGATCAGGACATCGACGATCTGCGCCACCGCATCCGCGCGACCCGCTGGGCGCCCGCGACGCCCGCGCCCGCATGGCAGCAGGGCGCCGACCCAGCCTGGCTGCGCGAACTCGCGAGCTATTGGGCTGGGCAATTCGACTGGCGCGCGGCCGAACGCAAGTTGAACCGGCTGCCGCAATTTCTCGTCGACGTGAACGGCCAGACCGTGCACTTCGCGCATCGGCGTGCCGCGAGTGTGACGCCGGGCTTCCAGGCTTATCCGCTCGTGATCACGCACGGCTGGCCCGGTTCGTTCTTCGAGTTTCACGCGCTGCTCGATCAGTTGTGCGACCCGGCCGCGTTCGGCGCCGATCCCGCCGACGCGTTCGACGTGGTCACGCCGTCGCTGCCGGGCTTCGCGTTTTCGCCTGCGCCCGCGCAAGCCGGCATGTCCGCGTTCCAGGTCGCGGACCTGTGGGTGTCGCTGATGCGCGGGCTCGGCTACGAGCGCTTCGGCGCGCAGGGCGGCGATCTTGGCGCGGGCGTGTCGATCGCGTTGGCCGCGCATCATCCGCGGGTGGTCGACGGCATTCACCTGAACTTCCTGCCGAGTTCCTATGAGCCCGCGATCGGCGCGGCGCAGCGGGAGCTGACGCCGGCCGAGCAGGACTATCTGCGCGAGAAGAACGACTGGGCCGCACTCGAAGGCGGCTATGCGCATCAGCACAGCACCAAGCCGCTGACCGTCGCCGCATCGCTGAACGACTCGCCCGTGGGACTCGCCGCATGGATCGGCGAGAAGTTTCGCGCGTGGAGCGATTGCGGCGGCGACGTCGAAAGCGTGTTCTCGATCGACGAGCTGCTGACCAATATCTCGCTGTACTGGTTCACGCAGTGCATCGGTCCGGCGATGCAGATGTATTGGGAAAACCGCCTGCAGCCGATGCGTTTCTCCGACGGCGAGCGCATCGACACGCCAGTCGGCTTCGCGCTGTTTCCGAAGGAGATCAATCATCCGCCGCGCAGCTGGCTCGAACGGACCTTCAACGTCGTGCAGTGGAGCGAAATGCCTGCCGGCGGGCACTTCGCGGCGATGGAAAAGCCCGAGTTGCTGGCGGCCGAGATTCGCAAGTTCTTCAGGCCGTTGCGGCAGAAAACACGTTAGGCCGCAGCGTAGCGCGCAAAAAGCGCATCGCGCAAACTTCAACCCGGGAGACCGACGGCATGAGCGCACCCGTCACGCTGCTTCTGTTCGACCTGGAAGGTGTGCTGTCGCACTACGACCGCGCCGCGCGTGTCGAGCGTCTCGCGGCGGTCGCGGGCTGCGCGGAAGAGACCGTGCGTCATGCGATCTGGGGCTCGGGACTCGAGGCGCGCGCCGACGGCGGCGAAATCAGCGACGACGAATATCTGCGCGAACTCGGCGCGCTGCTCGGTTATCCGGTGAGCCGCGCCGAATGGCTCGACGCGCGGCTCGCGTCAATCAGGCCAAACGAAGCGGTGCTCGCGCTGGCGTCGCGCGCGGCGCAGCGTTGCCGCATCGCGATACTGACGAACAACTGCCGCCTGCTGACCGATCACATCGCTTATCTGAATCCGCCCGTGGCGCGGCTCTTTGGACCGCACGTCTATTCGTCGGCGGCCTTCGGCGCGGCGAAGCCCGCCACGCAAACCTATCTGCGCTGCGTTGAACGGCTCGGCGCGGCCGCAACGCAGACGCTCTTCATCGACGACAGCGAGGCCAACGTGGACGGCGCGCTCGCGGCTGGGTTGCAGGGCTACCGGTTCGTCGACGCGGATGGCCTCGCGGTCGAATTCGCGCGGCGGGGTGTGCTTTAGCCGCTGCGATGACGGTCGAACTTCCATGCACGAGGGCAGCTACCCGCTATGGCACTTTCGTCGAACCACGCTTGCCGCCGCCGCTTTCTGCGCGCGGCGCTCGGGTTACCGGCAACGCTCGCGTTATCGCGCGTCACCTCCGCGCAGACTGAAACACCCGCGCAAGCCGATACCACCTTACCGCGCATGAACCGCCGCGCGATCCCGTCTACCGGCGAAGCGCTGCCCGTGATCGGCTGCGGCACGTGGCGCACCTTCGACGTCGGCGACGATGCCGCCGCGCGCGCCCAACTCGCCGAGGTGCTGCGCATCCTGTTCGAAGCGGGCGGCTCGGTGATCGATTCTTCGCCGATGTACGGTTCGTCGGAAGCGGTCGCGGGCGCGCTGCTCACTCAGCTCGACGCGCATCGCAAGGCCTTCGTCGCCACCAAGGTCTGGACCGAGGGACGCGCAGCCGGCATCGCGCAGATGGAGGAATCGCTGCGGCGTTTTCAGCAGCCGCATGTCGATCTGATGCAGATCCACAATCTGCTCGACTGGCGCACACAGCTCGCGACCTTGCGCGACTGGAAAGCGCGCGGCCGGATTCGCTATCTCGGCATCACGCATTACACGTCGAGCGCATTCGACGACGTCGCGGCGGTGATGCGCAGCGAGAAGCCCGACTTCGTGCAGATCAACTACGCCGCCGACGATCGCGCGGCCGAGCAACGCATCCTGCCGCTCGCGGCCGGTCTCGGTATCGGCGTCGTGATCAATCAGCCGTTCGGCGGTGGTGGTCTGCTCGCGCGCGTGATAAAAGCGCCGTTGCCCGCATGGGCCGCCGAAATCGGCTGCACGAGCTGGGCGCAGATTCTGTTGAAGTTCGTGCTCGCGCAGCCGGCGGTGACAGTCGTGATTCCGGGCACCGGGCGGCCGCAATACATGGCGGACAACGTGCGCGCGGGATCGGGTCCGCTGCCCGACGCCGCGATGCGCGCGCGGATCATCGCGGCGGTCGGCGGCTGACGCGATGCGCAATCCAGTGTGCAATCCGTCACGGCGTTTACTGGCTGCTTTCCATTTGCATACACTCGCCGCGTCCCGCAAACGCCACACAACACGGGAATAAAACCCGCGACACGACAGTCATGCCTCACGAACCGGGTGGTTCGGCGAATCCCTATCGTGAGGTCATCATGTCGTCACAACATTCATTCGATCCGGCGCGTCGCGGCGCGCTGAAGTGTCTTGCGTTCGGTGGTCTGGGCACGGTGTTCATGCTGTCGGGCGGCGTGCTGACGCCGGTCGAACTCGCGCTCGCGGCCGACGCCAAAACCGCGACGCCAGCAGCGGGCACGCCGCTTTTCCTGCAGATCAGCGACACGCATATCGGCTTCAACAAGGAAGCGAATCCCGACGTCGCGGGCACGCTGAAACAGACGATCGATTACGTCAACGCGATGCCGTCGCGCCCGCCGCTCGCGATTCACACCGGCGACATCACGCACCTGTCGAAGCCCTCTGAATTCGATCTGGCCGCGCAGCTGATGTCGGGACTGAAGATCACCGAGCTGCACACGGTCCCCGGCGAGCATGACGTCACCGACGGCCCCGGCACCGAGTACTTCAGCCGTTTCGGCAAGGCGTCGGATAACCGCGGCTATTACAGCTTCGATCACCAGGGCGTGCATTTCGTCGGCCTCGTCAACGTGATGCATTTCAAGCCGAACGGCCTCGGCGGTCTCGGCAGCGAGCAGCTCGAATGGCTCGAAAACGATCTGAAAGGCCGCTCGTCGAGCACCCCGGTGGTCGTGTTCGCGCACATGCCGATGTGGACGATCTACGAGCCGTGGGGCTGGGGCACCGGTGACGCCGGACAGGCGATGGACTATCTGAAGCGCTTCGGTTCGGTGACGGTGCTGAACGGTCACATTCACCAGATCGTGACGAAGGTCGAAGGCAACGTGACGTTCCATACCGCGCGCTCGACCGCCTATCCGCAACCGACCGCCGGCCAGGGCGATGGCCCGGGGCCGCTGAAGGTCGCGAGCGACCAGTTGCCGAAGATGCTCGGCGTGACGAGCGTCAGTATCGCGCGGCATCCGCTGAAGGCGACGCTCGACGACACGACGCTCGCCTGACCGCACCCGCTACTTTTACGCTCGAGGAGATCAATGATGCCTACCAAGCTGATGGGCCGAGTACTCACAGTTGCGCTCGGCAGTGCCGCGCTCCTGGCGATGTCGCCGCGGCTCGGCTTCGCGCAAACCACCATGCCGATGCAGATGCCGATGCCGATGAAGGCGGCGCAGCAGCAGACCGTCGCGTCGACGCCTAACGCGATGTTCATGAAAAACTTTAATTTCACGCCGACGGATTTGACCGTCAAGGCGGGCACGACGGTCACATGGAAAAATCTCGACGGCGAGCCGCACACCGTGGTCAACGACGCGGGGCTGTTCCGCTCGGCCGCGCTCGATCAGGACGACACCTATCAATTCAAATTCGATAAACCGGGCGTGTACAAGATCTTCTGCGGCATCCATCCGAACATGAGGGCGACCATCACCGTGCAATGAGCGGTGAACCGGACGACCCGCGCCGCTCACGCGGTATGCAGCTCGCTCAACCGGCACAGCAGAATCCCGTAGCCGGTCAGATGCCCGAGGTACACGCTCGTAAACACGTTCGACGCGGGCAGGTCCTCGGTCAGCTGACGCAGGTCCTCCATATGCAGCGGCGGCGCGTCGAGCGGCGCACGCTCGACGCGCAGGTCCGCCGCCTCGGCCAGTTGCCGGTGAGCGCTGACGAGCCGCGCGAGCCGCGCGAGAAACATTTCGCGCCAGCCGGCGTCGAGCGCGGCGAACTGATCGTGAAACGTGTCCATCGTTTCGAGAAAGTTGACCAGCGAATCGAAAGTCTCCTGATAGCACGCGAACACCGGCAGCCGCGCCGCGTTGCGCTTCAGATGCGGCGACACCCACGCCTGCTCGAGGTCGGTCTTCAGCAGCAGGTGCGCCTGCTTCAGGTTCGTGCTCAGCGTGCGCAGCTTCGAGGCTGCCGGCTTGATCTGCGCTTTGTCGAACTGACCCGCGGCTAGTTGCGCGACGACATCGGTGGCCAGTTCGTTGCCGTCGTTGACGAGCGTGTTCGCCCAATAGCCGTGATCGGGCGGAAACGCGATCTGCTGGATCACGAAGCCGAGGAACATGCCGAGTACCACGCCAATCAGGCGCTGTTCGAGCAGCGGCAGATGTTCGCCGGTATAGAGCACCAGCGTGATCGGCACCGTGATGCTGGTCATCTGGAACAGCGACGGCCGCAGCGCGACGATGCTGAAGATCACCAGCGGCAGCAGCGCCGCAGCCATCCACAGGTGCGGCGCGGTCAGCCAGATCAGCAGCGTGCCGATCGGCATCGCCACCACGTTGGACAACACCCGTTTGTAGAAGTAGCTTCGCGCCGCCGAAATCGAGCTACCGAGCGCCAGCGTCAGCATCGTCGAACCGGCGAGCGGCACGGCCGCGTCGGGAAAGCCGAGCAGGTACGGGATGCCGAAACCGATCCACAGGCCGAGCGTCAGCTTCGTGTACTTGGCGGTTTCTGAAAGAGAAAAGCGCGCGAGCGCGCGGCGCAACGGCGTGAGTGGTTTGTGCTGATACCTGTTCGACATGATTCTCATGCTGACCGATGAGGTGGGCCGGGGCCGCGTCAGGCCGGGCCGGGTGAGGCATGGCGCGCGTTCGCGACATGCGGCAGGTGACCTTACCACCGGGCGCGAACGGCTTCGGGAATTCGCACGGTAGCAGGTTCGCGCGATGCTGCTTAAGGGCGCGCGGCGCTCAGTCTCACGAGGGTTTCAAGCGGCGCTATCGGGGTCGCGCATGAGTGCGCCTTCAGGCCCGCTTGTTGCATGCGAAACGGCGACCGCGATGGCGCGTTTCGCGGAACCCGCGTCGCATCGGGCGTCGCGGTGACGGCGGGCGGGCGGCTGGCTATCGAGCGATTAGCGGAGTTGGAGTTTTTACCAGCTTTGCGCACTTTTTTGCCAACTTACGCGGTGTCTGACGGCGTCGTTTGAAGCACCTGGAAGCGAGGCGGAAACGCAACGCTGCTGTGTTGTCGGCCGTTCGCGACAGGGTTACATTCATTGAGCATTGCGTGCGGCGGCAGCCCGCGAGCGCGGCTTACGCGGCGGCTCGCCAGTGCGCCAGCTTGTCAGCAGGAAGTGGCATACCCGGAGCGTATTGCGATGGCTACCGATCCCGACGATACCGACTTGCGTCATTCCACCACGGACAGCCGTTCCTCTTTCGAACCCGACGGCACGGACGAATCGGGCGTACCGCCGCCGCGCTTCGGCCGCCTCGCGCTGTGCCTCGCGGCAGCCGGCGCGCTGACCTTCGGCGTGATGGGCACCGTCGCCTACGGTGTCTGGTTCAACCAGGATCAGCAGACCTACGCGGATGCCATCGCGGGCGCACGCCAGGCGCTCGGTTCGTCGGCGCCCGCGGTGCCGACGGTGGCCGTCGCGCACGCGCCGCAGGAGGCCGCCACGCCCGCCACCGCGCAATCAGCCGCGCAGCCCACCGCGTCGGATGTCGCGCTCGCAACGGCCGGCGCGAACGGCGGCTTCGAGGACACCAACCCGGCCGTGTGGTCCGGTCAGATCCACCCGAGTACGCCTGACCCGAACCTCACCGCCGCGCTGGCCGATACGCCGGTCGATGCCTCGGCGGATCTGTCGGCCGGTCTGTCGGACGACCCGCCCACCGCCCCGATTGTTCCGACGCCACCGCCGCGCTCCGTGCGGCACGTCGCGAATTCGACCGCGAAGCCCGCGGGCGGTCAACATGCGAAAGAAACGCGCGTCGCGCAGCAGGAGCGGCGCGCGTCGTCGCAGCACAACGGCGGTCTGTTTGCGCGGATCGGACAGTTCTTTCGACGCGTGAGCTATCGTCAACATGACAACGGCCGACAGCAACGAGATCCCTACTCCCACCCCTGAGCACGCGCTCGCCGGGTCAGCGGGGCAAGCGGGGCTGCGCGGCGCCGCGCGCGCGCGCGCGCCGGTATGGCGCTTCCGGCCGGGGCCCGCGAGCGTCGCCGTGGCCGCGCTGTTGTGTCTGCTGTTCGGCCTGCTGTATGTGGCGACGCAGATGCGCACGGTGTTTTCCGATCAGCTGAAGCAGGAGTACGCGGGCCTCGTGCTCGAAGCCGTCGAGCGCGTCGACAGCGCGCGCGAACAGTTGGCCGCGTGGAAGCGCATGGCCGACACTCCGGCGAGCCACGACGCGTCGTTCGTGCCGGCCTATGACGCGGCGCGCGCGGAACTCGCGCGGCGTTTCGCGTCGCTCGCGGCGCTCGTCAACGCGAGTCCGTCGCCGGCGCCCCCCATTCCGTCGATGTCACCGACCCAGGCGACGCCCGAAGCCGTCGCGGCGGTGCTCGGCAGCGTCTCGGCCTACTGGCGCGCGCAACGCGATGCGTCGAGCGCCGACGTGCGGCTGCGCGTCGCGCACGTCGCGCGCACGTTGATCGCGCTCGCCGCGCTGCTGTTCTGCATGCTGATCACCGCGCTCGGCATGTACGCGAAGCGCAACCGCCAGCTCGCGGGGCAGTCGCACGAGTTCGAACTGGCGTCGCTGCACGATTCGCTGACCGGCCTGTCGAACCGCCGCAAGCTGCTGGGCGCGCTCGACGCCGCCGCCAGGAATGCGCGGACCGCGGCCGTCGAGCCGCGCCTCGCCGTGCTGTATATCGACCTCGACGGCTTCAAGCAGGTCAACGATTCGTTCGGGCATCGCACCGGCGACGAGTTCCTCGCCGCGGTGTCCGAGCGGTTTCGCGCGTCGGTGCGCAAAGGCGATCTGGTCGCGCGCATCGGCGGCGACGAGTTCGCGGTGCTGGTGCGCACCTTCGCCGGCGATGACGAGCTCGCCGAGATCGCGCGCCGGCTGATGGCCTGCGTGGTCGAGACCGACGAGCAGATGGGAATCGGCCGCGTGCGCGCGAGCGTGGGCATCGCGAGCTATCCCGACGACGTCGACGATCACCGCCGTCTGATCGCCGCCGCCGATGCCGCGATGTATCAGGTCAAGCGCGACGGCAAGAACGGCTTCGCATTCGCGGCGCAGACGGGCAGGGAAGCGACGATGTGAAGCTGCCGGGCGTTACTGAGCCTCGTTGCGCCACTCGGTCAGCTTCTCGCGCTCATTGAGCTCGATGAACGCCGGCCGTGCGCGCAGCCTGCGGATATAGCCCGCGAGATGCGGCCAGCCCACCGTCGCCGGGTGGGGCATGTTGCGGGTCCAGCGCATCAGTACGAGCGCGAGCAGATCGGCGGTGCTGAGCATATCGCCCGCGAGGTACGCGTGGCCGCTCGCGAAATGCGCGTCGAGCCGCTCGCACGCTGCTTCGATGCGGCGTTGCGCGAGCGCGCGCACCGCGTCGGCGCCGGCCGGGTCGCCGTCGCTGCCGGCGTAGAACCAGTCGCGCATCGCGGGCAGCAGCGTGTTCGCGAGGTAGATCATCCACTCGAACCATTCGCCGCGCGCGGCCGAACCGGGTGCGGGCGCGAACCCGGCGTCGGCGTGGCGCTCGGCGAGCAGCATCAGCAGCGCGGCCGATTCATGCCGGGGCACGCCATCGACGACCAGCGTCGGCACGCGTCCGGCCGGATTCAAACGCAGATAGTCGGGATCATGCTGCTGGCCCGCGTCGATATCGACGAGGCGCGCTTCGAACGGCACGCCCATTTCGAGCAGCATCCAGTGCACGGGCATGCTGGCCGCGCCAGGCGAGTAGTAGAGAACGTAGGACATGTCGGGGCTCCGTGGATCGAGGGATGAGCGGTCAAACCGTGAACCGGAAGAATAAGGGGCTGTCGCCGAAGCGAACAGCCCCTTCAGATGCATCAGCCGTAGCTGTCTTTCAATGCACCGACGCGTGCTTCTCCTGCTCGGCCGCGCTCGGCTGCGTCACCGCGCTGACGATCACGAACACGATCACGTTCACCGCGAGCGCGAGAAAGCCGATGTTGACGTCCTTCAGCGCCTCGGGCAGGAACGGCATCAGTTGACCGACGCTCCAGTGCAGCGTCGTGGTCAGCGTGACCACCGCGACACCCGCGATGATCCCGCAGAACGCGCCTTGCTTCGTCGCGCGGTTGTGCGGGAACAGGCTGCAGATCACGGCCGGGAACAGTTGCGTGACGAAGCTGTAACCCATCAGCAGCAGCGCGACGATGGTTTCGCCGCCGTTCAGCGTGAAGAAGACCGCGACCAGCGCCACGATAGGCACGAGGACGCGCGCGATCATCGCGACCGATGCATCCGACGCTTTGCGGTTCACCATGCCGCGATAGACGTCGTTGGCGAGCAGCGTCGAGGCCGAGGTCAGAATCATCGATCCCGGCACCAGCGCGGTCAGGATACCGGCCGCGCCGATCACGCCGACGAACCACGGATCGAACGTCTGAAGCGACAGGCGGAACAGCGACAGGTCGATGTCGGCGCCCTTCAGGCCCGGCACGCGCAGCGTCGCCGCGAAGCCGACGAAGAACACGAACAGCAGGATCAGCTGATAGAGCGGCAGGATCGCGGCGTTGCGGCGGAAGATCCGCTCGTCCTTCGCCGTGAAGATCGAACCGAACGTATGCGGCCACATGAAGAAGCCGAGCGCGGTCAGGAGCACCGTCGACTGGAACCACACGACGCTCGAACCGTGCGCCGGGAAGGTCAGGAAGCCGGGACGGGCGGCGTCGATGGTGCGGAACATCGCGCCGAAGCCGCCGTAGTAATGCAGCGGCAGATAGATGCCGAGGAACAGCACGATCGCGAGAATCAGCAGGTCCTTGACCACCGAGTTCCATGCGGAGCCGCGCACGCCCGACACGATCACGTAAGAGGTCACGACGATCGCGCCGATCCAGATCGCCGCCGTCGACGAGATCACGCCATACGACGCGGTCGCGACGATGATGCCGAGGCCCTTCAATTGCAGCACCAGATATGGAATCAGCGCGGCAACGCCGACCAGCGCGACCAGCGTGCCGAGCGCCGGGCTTTCGTATTTGCGCGAGAAGAAGTGCGGCTGCGACACGAGGCGGTGCGCTTTCGCGTAGCGCCAGATCGGCGGCAGCATCCAGTACGACAGGATGTACGCGAGCGTGCCGTACGCGAGGATGTAGTAGACCGGTGCGCCCTTGCCGTACGCAAAGCCGCTGCCGCCGAGGAACGTGAAGGTCGTATAGATTTCGCCGGCCATCAGCAGGAACACGAACGCGGTGCCGAAGCTGCGGCCGCCCACGCTCCATTGCTCGAGGCTCATGTCGTGGCCGCGCCTCGCGCGCACGCCGAGGAACAGCGCGAACAGCGTAACGGCAGCGATGATGACGAGTGCGCTCATGGGCGAACCTCCTCGCCATTGGCGGCGACGCGCCGGTTGGACGGATCGAGGTTGTAGACGATCGCCATGATGATCGCGCTCAACACCACCCACATGACGATCCAGGCCAGCACGAACGGCATGCCGAGCACGATGGGCTCGACCCGATTGACAAACGTAACGCCGACCAGAATGCCGATGAACGGCAACGCGGCAAGTACACGAAGAAGCATGCGGGCAACTCCTCGAACCAGTAGTTATGTGTCGTTGAAATTCCGGCTTCGCTGATGACTGTATGCCGGATGCTTCGCTCCCGTAAAGTCGGTCAAAATAAATGTGAGGTTTCGACCGTTGCAATTGCATCTTTCCCGCGCGGAATGCTGCGGTGCAAAGCGGGACGCGACGTGACGCGCCAGGTATCGCGCGGCTTTTTTACTGGGGCGACTGGCGCGCCGCGATAGGATCTGCGAGCATTGCAGCATTTTCCGGACCGCGCGAGGCGGGCTGGATTCATGACCGGCGCCGCGCGCGGGCGCGAACCCGCGCGAACACATGCAGGCACACGTAGACACACGGACAAGCACATGGTCGAAAGTCTGATCTCGGACATTATGTTCGGTTTCATTGGCATGATCAGCATCATCAATCCGTTCGGAGGCGCGTTCGTTTTTTTGGATCGGACCGCATCGTTGACGCTCGACGAGCGCGACGCGCTTGCCCGCAAGGTCGCGATCAACGCCGCCTGCGTGCTGCTGGTGGCGTTCTTCATCGGCACGCCGATCCTGCATTTCTTCGGTATTTCGATGGAGGCGTTGCGCATCGGCGGGGGGCTCGCGCTCGCCGTGGGCGGCTGGCAGATGCTCAATGCACCGGACACGCCGGCCGAGCAGACGGACGTCAAGCGCGTCGATGCCGAGACCGCGAAGGCCCGTGCGTTCTTTCCGCTCACCGTGCCGCTGACCACCGGGCCCGGCTCGATCGCGACCGCGATCGCGCTGTCCGCGAATCGCACGCACAAGCTGTCGGCGTTCGTGATCTCGGGCATCGCGTCGGTCGCGATCACGTTCGCGGTGGCCGTCTGCGTCTATCTGATCTATAGCCGCGCGACCGTGTTGGCGCGCTATCTCGGCGTCGAGGGCACCAAGGTCGCATTGCGGGTGTCGGCGTTCCTGCTGCTATGCATCGGCGTGCAGATCATCCTGACCGGCGTGTCCGAATTCCTGACTCCGATCGCGACGATGCGGGCGGCCACCCCGTAACGCCGCGTCGCGCGAAGATTCTTCGCATCGTCACGCGCCACCATTCGGTGGTCCCGCTCTGTGTCGCGCGCCGATAGACAGTGAGGTTGTCGTCCAGGTCGGGCGCGCTCATGGCAAGCTTCGATCTCCGTGCAGACGCCGGCGCCATGCGTGCAACGGCGGCGGTGCCGCGGGCGGGTCGCCTTCCGGTGGTTCGTGGGGGTCGCCGAGCGGGTCGTCCGGGACCGGATCGGGGTCGATGTTCGGCGGCGGCGTCTTAGGCGGGATCTCGGGGTCGACCTCGGGCGGCGTCGGCACATGCAGATGCAGATGCGGCGACTGCATCGAAATCCGCGTCAGGGGTCGTGCGTCCAGGTCGAATGTCCCGATTGCACGGGGCGCTTGCCGGCTCGTGTCAGGTAAATCCATCAGGGTCTCCACAAAGTCTTCGTTCAGACGCGCAATGCTCGTGCCGCATGGCGACGGGTGCCGTTGTGTGGAACACCACTTGCTGAAACTTCGCACACGCCGCATCGCGATGACCGCGCGCGCCCGGCTCGCATCGGACATCCCCCCGCAAAACACAGGCAGAGGAACGCACATGGCGCGACACAAGGCCGACGTTGCTGACGACGAGTTCGAGATTTTCGCCAGCTATCACGGAACAGGCGACGGCCGATACATAGGTGGACTGAGGGTCGTGAGGAAAGCGGACAGGCGGATTCTGTTTCCGTTCGACGGCGCACCGCAGATCGGCCCCTATGCGACCGCCGACGAAGCTCGCCGCGCCGCGATTGCGTATGGCCGCGAGATCGTCGCGGCCGATCGCGCCGCACCCGAAGGCTGAGCGCGCGCAGCCGGTGTGGTGCTTGTCCCGCAACACGCGCAGACGCGATCAAGGCATCCCGCCGAGCGACGGCGAAATCGTGCTGCCACGCGCGGGATCGTCCGGATGTTCGTCGGGCACGGTGGGGCGCGTCGACAGCGGCGGATGATCGCGATAGCAGGTGTCGACCGGACCTTCGACGAGGCAGTTCTGGAACGCATCGGCGTCGCTCTTTTGCGCGAACGTGTACAGCGTGCGCTCGACTTGCACCTCGGTGTCGGATACGCGAATAGTCGTGATGCTCATGGGGTTCTCCTTTGGGTTCTACTTTTTACAAAGCGAACGTGCGGCGCTACTGCCATCGAAATCGCAATGGCCGTGCCTGTCGCGCTACGCTCGGACTTCGGCGGCAAGGCTCGAATGTTGCTGCATTAACCAGGTGCCCGTTCGAGATGCCGCGTCACGACGCGAATCGACGGCAGAACCCACGAGGAGGGCGTGATGCCAGATCCCCAATCGACCAACACCGACACCCAGCAGCCGGGCGCGACACCAGGCGGCGAGCAGTCCGCGCGGCCAGATCAGCGCGCCGCGCCCGCGGTGTCCGACGAAGTCAAGGCCCGCAACAAACCGAGCGGCACCCACTACGTCGAGCCGAGTCCGCTCGGCATCGAACCGGTCGTGCAGACCGGCGTGGATAAAGCGACCAATCCGCCACGCTCGAGCGAGAGCCCGCGGCACGGCGCCGAAGTGCCGCTCGGCACCGGCGAGCACGCCGAACCGCCGGGCGGCGGCGGGCGCGAATCGCATCGCAAGCAGCCGGGCGAGCAATGACGCGGTGCGTTGCGAGCCAGCCCGAGCATCCAATCCGTCAACCTTCAACCGGAGAAAGCGCATGCAACCGGACAATTCAACCGAATCGATGAACCCCGGCGACGAAGCGCCGCCCAACACACCAGGCGCGGGCGAAGACATTTGCCGCGCCTGCCACGGCACCGGCAAGGTCGACGGTGCTCGCTGCACCGTGTGCGGCGGCACGGGCAAGGTGCTGCAGGGGATCGGCGGCGGCTAGCCGACGCTGGACCGCCGGTTCGCGGCAACCGCATCACAAGCCAGGAGCAAACATGTTCAACGAGTCAAAGCACGGCTTCGACGCCGCGCAGACCGAATACGAAGCTTTCATGCTGGAACCGCACGACTGGGTGCCGAACAACAGCAAGCTGCCGGTCGTGCTGTACCGGCGCGCGCTGTCGCCCGGCAGCGGCAATCTGCCCGCCGCGTTCGAAATCCTGTTCGAGCGCAATGCATGGCCCGCGCAGTGGCGCAACAGCATCTTCGACTTCCATCACTTTCACGCGACCGCGCACGAGGTGCTCGGCGTGACCGACGCGAGCGCCGAAGTGATCGTCGGCGGACCGGGCGGACGGGTGGTGAGGCTGCATGCGGGCGACGTGCTGCTGCTGCCGGCTGGCACCGGTCATTGTCTGCAATCGTTCGAGCCGCATTTTCAGGTGGTGGCGGGCTATCCGTTGGGGCAGCAGTGGGACATCCGCCGCGAAGCGCTGACGCCGCAGGAATTCACCGACATGCTGGCGCTGCCGTTTCCGCCGCTCGATCCGATCGACGGCAAGCATGGTCCGGTGGTCGAGCTTTGGCTGCAGGCGGCGTGAACTTCGTCGTTCGCGAAGCAGCCGGTCTGTTGCGGGGTGGCGTGCAGAGTTGCGCGGTTAGGCGCATCATCTGTGGGCTTCGCCGCGATTTTCCCGCGCGCTTTCGGCAGTAACTTCGGCACGTGTGCGGTTCCACGTGCGGCTTCGCGTCCCTGGGGACACGCCCGGACGCGCGCGTTTTCCATGTCGACACGATGCGCCGATCCGTCCGCGCGCTCAGCGGTGTGCGTCGGCCGTCTCCCGAATTGCCGAACAAGGAGCGTCCCATGCAAAACGATCCCTCCCTCGACCAGTTGTGCATCAACACGATCCGCACGCTGTCGATGGACGCCGTGCAGAAGGCCAATTCCGGCCACCCCGGCACGCCGATGGCGCTCGCGCCGATCGCCTATCACCTGTGGCAACACCATCTGCGCTACGACCCTGACGAGCCGCTGTGGCCGAATCGCGACCGCTTCGTGCTGTCGGTCGGGCATGCATCGATGCTCCTGTATTCGCTGCTGCATCTGGCCAACGTGAAAGCCGTCGACGAACACGGCAAGCCGACCGGCGCGCCGGCCGTGTCGCTCGACGACATCCAGCATTTCCGCCAGATCGACAGCAATACGCCCGGCCACCCCGAGTACCGGATGACGACCGGCGTCGAGACCACCACGGGACCGCTTGGCCAGGGGCTCGGCAATAGCGTCGGCATGGCGATGGCCGCGCGCTGGTACGAGAACCACTTCAACCGCGCGGACGCGCCGCTGTTCGATTACCGCGTGTACGCGCTGTGCGGCGACGGCGACATGATGGAAGGCATCTCGCACGAGGCGGCCTCGCTGGCGGGGCATCTGAAGCTGTCGAACCTGATCTGGATTTACGACAGCAACCGCGTGACGATCGAAGGCCATACCGACCTCGCGTACAGCGACGACGTAGCGAGCCGCTTTCACGGCTATAACTGGCACACACTGAACGTCGGGGATGCGAACGACACCGCCGCGTTCGAAAAGGCGCTGATCGAGGCGAAGAGCGTGACCGACCGGCCGACTTTGATCGTGGTTCACAGCATCATCGGCTGGGGCGCGCCGCACAAGCAGGACACCGCGTCCGCGCACGGCGAAGCGCTCGGCGTCGACGAAGTCGCGCTGGCCAAGAAGTTCTACGGCTGGCCCGAGGACAAGTTCTTCTACGTGCCCGAGGGCGTGCACGAACGCTTCGCGCAAGGCATCGGCGCGCGCGGCAAGGCGGCGCGCGAACAATGGCAGGCGAAGTTCGACAGCTACAAGAAGCAGTACGCGGATCTCGCGCGCGAATTCGCGCAGATGCAGGCGCACGAATTGCCGCAGGGCTGGGACAGCGACATCCCGAGCTTCGACGCGGACCCGAAGGGCATCGCGACGCGCGAATCGTCGGGCAAGGTGCTCAATGCGATTGCCGCGCGCGTGCCGTGGATGATCGGCGGCGCGGCGGACCTGTCGCCGTCGACGAAAACCAACCTGAAATTCGAAGGCGCCGGCAGCTTCCAGGCGGATAGCTATGGCGGCCGCAATCTGCACTTCGGCATTCGCGAACATGTGATGGGCGCGGTGCTCAACGGGCTTGCGCTTTCAAATCTGCGCGCTTACGGCTCGACGTTCCTGATCTTCAGCGACTACATGAAGCCGCCGATCCGCCTGTCCGCGATCATGGAAGTGCCGGCCATCTATGTGTTCACGCACGATTCGATCGGCGTCGGCGAAGACGGTCCGACGCATCAGCCGATCGAGCAGCTCGCATCGTTGCGCGGCGTGCCCGGCCTCACGGTGCTGCGTCCCGGCGATGCGAACGAAGCGGCCGAAGCATGGCGGGTCGCGCTGACGCAGCCGCATCGGCCGGCGTGCATCGTCGTGTCGCGCCAGCCGCTGCCGACGCTCGACCGCAGCCGCTATGCGTCAGCGAGCGGCGTCAAGCGCGGCGCGTACGTGCTTGCCGATGCGCCCGATGGCAAGAAGCCCGAGGTGATCCTGATGGCGACCGGCAGCGAGCTGTCGATCTGCGCCGACGTGTACGAGAAGCTGAAGAGCGAGGGCATCGCGGCGCGCGTCGTGTCGATGCCGTCGTGGGACATCTTCGAGCGCCAGGACGGCGCGTATCAGGAGTCGGTGCTGCCGGCGGACGTCGAGGCGCGCGTCGCGGTCGAGCAGGCTGCGTCGCTCGGTTGGGATCGGTATACGGGGCGGCTCGGCGCGCAGGTCGTCATGCATACGTTCGGCGCGTCGGCGCCGATTGCGGATCTGAAGAAGAAGTTCGGTTTCACGCCTGATGCGGTGTATCAGGCGGCGAAGCAGCAGATCGAGCGGGTGAAGAAGGGGAAGGGTGCTTGAGCGTGCGGCGACGGTTTGAGTGAAAGGAGAGTTCAAATGGCCGAGATCAATAAGGAGGACGTGGTTGCGGTGCTGAACCGGATTCTCGAATCCGAGTTGGCCGGCGTCGTCCGATATACGCACTATTCGTTCCTTGTTTTCGGATTCGGACGTATCCCGATCAGGGAGTGGTTGCGCGCTCAGGCGGATGAATCGTTGCTGCACGCGCAGCAGGCGGGCGAATGGATCACCACGCTGGGCGCCTATCCGTCGCTGGCGATCGGTCCTCTGCTCGACTCGCATACCTTCGATATCGCTTCGATCCTTCGCGAGTCGTTGCAAGCCGAGAATGTCGCGTTGCAGTTGTATCGCGACCTGCTGGCGCTGGTGGAAGACCGCTCGGTGGCACTCGAGGAGTTCGCCCGTCAGATGATCCACGTAGAAGAGATGCACGCGGGCGAGGTCGACAAGATGCTGCGCCGCCCGGGGGAAATGATGACGTCGGAGGAACGGCAAGCGCCCCGGGCTTGATCGTGGACGGCCCTGTGCGATGAGCGGGGCATCGCAGAGGGGCCGCTCAGGCGTCGCGTTTCGCGTAGATCTCGTAGTCGACGCCATTCGTCACCACTACGCCGGGCTCCGGGTAAGCGGTGCCGAACAGGTAACTCAGCGCCGAGCCGACCGACTTCGCGCCGGCGAGCCGTTCGTAGATGAACATGCCGTAGTTCGGGTCCAGCAGGATGAAGAAGTCACCCGGATGCCAGTAGAGGGCGACGGCGTGTCCAGAGTCTTCGTTGCCATTCTGCATGCCGAACCCGAGCGTCATTGCACGGCCGATTGAGAAGTCCGTCGGCGCGGGGTTCGTCACATCCTCGATCGCCGCTAGCAGTGAACCATACTGCTTCATCGGGCTCTTCTGCAGCAGCGCGATGCCGCCGAACTTCCTTTTCTTCGGAAATTTCGCGTCGATGTTTTTCGTGAAGGCGGCGAAGCTACTCTTGTGAGTGTCCGAGAGTGACGGCGCTGTTGCCTGCACCGGTGCCTCCAGTGCATTGTGTCTCTCCAGGACCCTCTCCGAAAGCTGATCGAGCTGAAGCACTGTGAGCACCGCCGGCGGTGTTTTCAACTGCGGAAAAATCTTCTGCAGCTTGGCGCCGTAGCCGATCTGCACCTGGTGTGCCTCACCGAGGTACATGTGGTCGTTGTAATCGCTAATCAGTTGCTGGTACACGTCAGACATCAATTGATAGTCATTGACGTACTTGTCGTAGGCCTGATCGTAGGCAGCCTTGTTGCTCTGCTTCTGCACATTCGCGAGATCGATGTAGTGGTTGCTGATCTTGTCGAAGCTGGCCCAGGCGTACCCCTGCCGCTTCGCCTGCCCCTGCCGCCGCGTATGGTAGTCGTAGCTTGCCTTGGTGTTTTTCTCCGGGTTGGGGCCGAAGCGCGGCCGCCCGCCCTGCAACACGCGCCGGATCCAGTCCACGCAAACGCCATGACAGTAGCCATTGTCGGGCGAGTAGCCCGCGACTGGCAACGCACCGGTTTTCGCGTTCGCCTTGCGCTGCGGCTCGGACATATTGAAGTTCTCGAGCTGGCCGCGGCCGAGCTCCTTGAGCTGCGTGATGATTGTTTGCCGGTCGGGCATGGTCGGAGTTCCTGAAGAGATAACAGCAGACGAGCTGTGCTCGTGGGTGGTCGGAACGCACCTCAGAGCAGTACATTCAATCCCGAACGGCTAGCTTTAGAAGGGTAATTTGCCAGGACCGGAATGCAAGGTCGACGGCATTGGGGATTTCCGTGGGCTAAATGACGTGTGTTGTGTGGGATCTCGCGCAGACAGAAACGTCCTCGTGGCCAGGTCCAACCCTGTCGTATCTGCAGGAACTGGCCGCCCGGAATCGACGCCGCGCCTAACCGACCATCGGTCCGCAGCAGTTGATCCTGATCAACCAACCACGAGTCTTCGGCAGTAGGATGGTGATCGGAACGCTGCAAACCTGCGAGTACGGAGCCAACCATGAATTCTCTCCATTCACGCGACGCCATCTCGACGCTGCCGCGCAGAGTGTTGATCGCAGTCGATTCATCGGAAGCCTCTCGACAGGCGCTCGACTACGCGCGAAACCTCCTTCCCGCCGGATGCGACGTCCGCCTCGTGAGCGTGGCCGAGAATCCCCATACGCTTTTTCCGACGGGCCGGCGCGTCGGCCACATGCTGGATCTGGCTCGCGACGAATTGCTCCGCGATGCGGTCGAGGCGCTCGAACGAGCGACACGATCGCTAGCCGCGTGTGATGCACGTATCGACTCAGAAGTCATCGACCTCGCGAAACGCGGTAACGACGTCGTGGATGCCCTGATCGATGCGGCCGACACATGGAGAGCCGACCTGATGGTGGTGGGCGCGCGTCAACATCAAGGCTTGCAGCGTTGGGCCGAGGGTACGGTGTCCGAACGGCTGACGAGACGTCTGCGCTGCCCGATGCTGGTCGTTCCGCAGAGCTACAGCACGACGCATAGCGAGCTGCCCGAACGCATCCTGTTCGCGGTCGATGGAAGTTCTCAGTCGATGTCCGCGTTGCAGTACGGCATACGGTTCGCTACGTCCGGCACCGAATTGCGAGCGGTTTATGTGATCGATCGCGCGGTGCGACTCTCCGATTGGATCCCCATCGATTCGCTCGAGGACTCGTTCGTCGGCGAAGGCAACGAGGCAATAGCCGCTGCGGAGCCGATTCTGGCGCGCGTGTCGGCGCGGGTCTCGACGGCGCTCGTCAGGACGAACCGAACCGACGATGACGTTGCGCATGCGATCGTGCGAGAGGCGGGCGGCTGGGAGGCGCAACTGATCGTGATGGGTACGCATGGCAGGCGCGGCATCACACGCTGGATACTCGGCAGCGTCGCTGGGCGGGTCCTGCAAATCACGCAAACGCCAATTCTGCTGATCCACGCGAGCGACGCCACTGCCGCATCATGAGCGCGTAGCGCCGTAACAGCGTGCGCTACAGCGCCGCGTTCAAGCGCGTCCGTTTCGTATTCGGCAACGGCTCGTGCTGCATCGGCCCCTTGATCAGCTCGCTCATCGCATCGCGGATCCAGCGGTTGGCCGGCTCGTGATGAAAGCGCGGATGCCAGTGCAGATAAAAGTCGTACTTGGGCGCGGGGAAGGGTAGCGGCAGCAGCTTGACGTTCACGAACTCCGCGAAGCGCCGCCCGACCGCCTGAGGCACCGCTGCAATCATGTCCGAGCCGGCGACGACGAACGGCACGCCGATAAAACGCGGCACGCTGAAGCGCACGTTGATGCGAATCCCGAGGCGTTCGTGCGTGCGAGCGAGCACGTCCTGCTCGCGGCCTTCGGGATGCACCATCACGTGCGCGGCCGCGCGGTACTGATCGAGCGACAACGTGTCGCCGATTTCCGGATGATCTTCGCGCGCGATACACACGTACGAATGCCGGTACAGCGCTTTGCGCTTCAGCGACTCGCTGTTCAAACCCGGAAAGTAGCCGATCGCGAGATCGACGTCGCCGCTCGCCAGACCTTCTTCCAACTCCGGCATGCTGAGCGCGACCGTCTTGATGCTCACGTGCGGCGCGGTCTTGTCGAGAAAGTTCTGCAGGCGCGGCAGGAACACCATTTCGCCGATGTCCGACATACACAGCACGAAGCTGCGCGACGACTCGGCCGGACGGAATTCGGGCATCGGCAGGATTTCGGTCTGCACGAGATCCAGCAGCCGCGCAACCGGATCGCCGAGCGCCTGCGCGCGCGGCGTCGGCTCCATACCCCGACCCGTGCGCACGAACAGCGGGTCCTCGAACAGCTCACGCAGCTTCGATAGCGCATAGCTCATTGCCGGCTGGCTGAGCCCGATGCTCACGCCCGCCTGCGTCACATGCCGCTTTTTCAGCAGCGCATCGAACACTTTCAGCAGATTCAGGTCGACCTGACGAATATCCATGGTTTGGATGATGCCTATCGATGTCACATAATTGACGGATTTTATCGTGCTTCCTAACATCGTTTCCACAACAAAGGAGTGAGACGCCATGTCCGATGGACGCAAGCCGCAACGCCCGTTGCGCAGCAATTTCCCGCGCGGTTCCTATCTCGGCGCGGTGCGCGCCGCCCAATGGCGCAATCTCGGCATCAGCGAGGAAGACCTCGACAAGCCCAAGATCGCCATCGTCAATTCCTCATCCGAGCTCGCTACCTGTTTTAGCCACCTCGACGGCATCGCCGCGCAACTAAAGCAGGCGATCCGGGCGGCGGGCGCGCTGCCGTTCGAAATCCGCACCGCGGCGCCGAGCGACTTCATCACCGGCGCGGGCGCGCGCGGCGCGTACATGCTGGCCGCGCGCGACCTCGTCACGAACGACATCGAAGTGGCCGTCGAAGGCGCGCAGCTCGACGGCATGGTGTGCCTCGCTTCGTGCGACAAGACCGTGCCGGGCCAATTGATGGCCGCCGCGCGGCTGAACATCCCGAGCATCGTCGTCGCGTGCGGCTATCAGCCGAGCGGCGAATTCCGCGGCGAGCATGTCGACATCGAGGACGTGTTCGTCGGCGCGATGCATACGCTTACCGGCAAGCTGCCCGTCGAAGACCTGATCGGCATGAGCCAGAACGCGATTCGCGGGCCGGGCGTGTGCTCCGGTCTCGGCACCGCGAACTCGATGCATATGGTCAGCGAGGCGCTCGGCATGTCGTTGCCCGGCAGCACGCCGGTCGCCGCCAATAGCGACAGGATGTTCGCGTTCGTCCGCGAAGCCGGCGCGCGTATCGTCGAGATGGTGCGCGACGACCTGAAGCCGCGCGACATCCTCACCCGCGGCGCGTTCGCGAATGCGGTGAAGACGGTGCTCGCGGTCGGCGGCTCGATCAACACGGTCAAGCACTTGCAGGCGGTCGCGGCCGAAGGCCAGCTCGATGTCGACGTGTACGCGCTGTTCGAGGAATTCGCCGCGCAGATCCCGGTGCTTACCGGCGTGCGTCCGGTCGGCTCGCACACGATCGAGCAACTGGAGGCGGCGGGCGGCGGGCGCGGCGTGATGAAGCGGCTCGAAGCATGGCTCGACACCGGCGCGCTGACCGTGACCGGCCGCACGGTGAAGGACAACCTGGCCGATGTCCGGATCGCCGACGACGACGTGATCCGCCCGCCGGAGCGCGCGTTCGCGAACCATCCGGCCATCGTGCTGGTGCGCGGCAACCTGGCGCCGCAAGCCGGCATCGTGAAATTCGGCATCTCGCCGACCAAGCAGCGCCACTTCACGGGCGAGGCGATCTGTTTCTCCACCTCCGACGATGCGATCGCGGCGATCAAGGATGGCCGTGTGCAACCGGGCAAGGTCGTCGTGATGCGCGGCGCGGGCGTGTGCGGCGGCCCGGCGATGGGCGGCGGTGCGTCGCGCGTGGTGTTCGCGATCGACGGCGCGGGCCTGTCCGAGCAGGTCGCGATGCTGACCGACGGGCATCTGTCCGGCCTCGTCTGCAAGGGGCTGGTGGTCGCGGAAGTGTCGCCGGAGGCGGCGACCGGCGGCCCGCTCGCGTTCGTCGAGGACGGCGACACGATCGAGATCGACCTCGAGCGGCGCGTCTGCGATCTGAAGGTGGGCGAAGCCGAGCTGGCGCGGCGTCGCGCCGCGTGGCAGCGGCCCGCGCCGGTCAACGACACCGGCTGGCTGAAGATCTATCGCGCGACGGTCGGCACGATGCCGCAAGGCGCGGTTCTCGGCGCGGACCGCCCGGCGCGGGAGCGTTGAGATGGGCGACCAGACCGTAATCGACATCGGCACGGTGATCGAGCGGCAGCAGACGAACCGCTTCGGCGTGCTGCTGATCGTCGCGATGGGCGTGATGATGATGACCGAGGGCTACGACCTTGCTGCGATGGCCTTCGCGGCCCCGGCGCTGAGCCGCGCGTGGCATCTCGAGCACGGCGTGCTCGGCCCGGTGTTCGGCGCATTCGTGTTCGGCACGATGATCGGCGCGTTCGTGCTCGGCTATCTCGGCGACGTGATCGGCCGCAAGCGCATGATCGTGATCGGCAGCGTCGTGCTTGCGGGGTTCACGCTCGCGGCGTCGCGCGCCACCGCGCTCGACCAGCTGCTCGTGCTGCGTTTCCTCGCGGGCATCGGCATCGGCGGCGTGGTGCCGAACGCGATCGCGTACACGACGGAGTTCGCGCCGAAGCGCTGGCGCGCGACGTGGGTCACGCTGATGTACACCGGCTACACGATCGGCAGCAGCGTCGGCGGCCTCGTGTCCGCTTGGCTCGTGCCCAAGTTCGGCTGGCAGGTGGTGTTCGTGATCGGCGGCATCGCGCCGCTCGTGTCGAGCGCGATGTTGTGGTTCGCGGTGCCCGAGTCGATCCGCTTTCTGACGCTCAAGGGGCGTCACGCCGAAGTGGCGCGAATCGTCGCGCGGATCGCGCCGGGTTTCCACGTCGCGCCGGGGGCGCGCTTCGCGACCGGCGGCGCTTCGGGCGGTGACGCACATGGCGACGGCCGCGACGGCTCGCTGCGGCTGCTGTTCGCGGGACGGCTGCGCGCGCTGACGCCGGTGCTGTGGGCCGTGTACATCGCGAACTCGATGGCGCTGTTTTTCCTCAGCAGCTGGCTGCCGGTGCTGATCGAAAGCGTCGGCCTTGCACCGCGCGAGGCGGCGCTCGTATCGACGATGTTCCAGCTTGGCGGCACGCTCGGCGGCCTCGCGCTGATGCGCTTCGTCGACACACGCGGCGCCATCATCATCACTGCGCTGCCGCTCGTCGGCACGCCCCTCGTCGCGCTGCTCGGCACCGGGCTGCCGGGTCCAATGCTGGTCGCGGCGGTGTTCCTGACCGGCTTCACGGTGGTCGGCACCCAGTTCGGCCTGAACGCGGTCGCGGCGCTCGTTTATCCGACCGCGCTGCGCGCGAAAGGCACGGGCGCGGCGGTCGGCATCCAGAAGATCGGCGCGATCGCTGGGCCGGTGATCGGCGGGATGCTGATGTCCGCGCATCTGCCGGTCGAGCAACTGTTCTTCCTCGGCGCGGTGCCGGTCGCGTTCGTCGCGGTGCTCGCGTTCGCTCTCGGCCGTCTGCATCGTCGCCGCGACGATGCCGCGCCGGACAACTCTCAAACAGGAGCAGCCCATGTCGCTTGAAGTCGTGCCCATTGACGCCGCGCATCCGGATTTCGTTGGCCTCGCCAGCGGCATCGATCTGACGGCGCCGGTTTCCGAACGGCTCGCGTGCGCGATCGACGCCGCGATGAACCGCTACGCGGTGCTGGTGTTCCGCGCTCAGCCGCTCACGCAGGATCAGCAGCTCGCGTTCGCGCGCTCGCTCGGGCCGCTCGATCTCGGTTTCAAGCGCGTCGCGCGTCCGCATGCGCGGCTCGCGTACCAGGAGCTCGCGGATATTTCGAACGTCGACGAGTCCGGACAGATCGCGGACCGCGCGCACCGGCGCATCGTCGGCAATCTGGCGAACCAGTTGTGGCATAGCGACAGCTCGTTTCAGCAGCCGGCCGCGCGCTATTCGATGCTGCACGCGGTGGTCGTGCCGGAGTCGGGCGGCGAGACCGAATACGCGGACATGCGCGCCGCGTGGGATGCGCTCGAGCCGCGCGAGCAGCGCGAACTCGAAGGGCTCGAAGCGGAGCACTACGCGCTGCACTCGCGCTTCCTGCTCGGCGACACCGACTACAGCGAAGAGCAGCGCAACGCGCTGCCGCCGGTGCGCTGGCCGCTCGTGCGCGAGCACGCCGGTTCGGGACGCCGGCATCTGTTCATCGGCGCGCACGCGACGCATATCGCCGATCGCACGCTTGCCGAAGGACGGGTGCTGCTGATGGACCTGCTCGAACACGCGACCGCGCGCCGCTTCGTGTATTCGCATCGCTGGCAGCCCGGCGACCTCGTGATCTGGGACAACCGCTGCACGCTGCACCGGGGCCGCCGTCACGATCTGTCGGTGCGCCGCGAGCTGCGGCGCGCGACGACGGTGGACATCGACCGGCACGCGGCGCCGCAAGCGGAGCAACTCGAACCTGCCCACGGAGTGCGCTAAATGCAGCTGAACGACGACGAACGGGCGATGCTCGACGGACGCGACGGCGCGGCCGTGCAGCGCGCGATGGATCTGCTGGTGCGCTACGGCGAGGCGCTCGGCGCGCCGAGGCTGGTGGACACGAACAACGTGTGCGGCACGGTCGGCGCGACGATGCCGTTCCTGCGCGATTACGCGGCGAAGCACGGCGGCCTCGACGCGGTGTTTTCCGAATTCAACCTCGATAGCCCTGAGGTAGTCGAGGTGCCGAAGGCCAGGGTGTTCAGCAGCCATCTGCAGCAGGGGCTCGACCCGCAGCATGCGCAGCGTCAGGGCATCGACAGCGAGGTCGTGAAGCTGTACCGCCAGGGCGAGGCGTTCACGGGGCGGCTCGGCATCCAGCCGCTGAACACCTGTGCGCCGTACCTGACCGGCAACGTGCCGGTGCGCGGCGAGCATTGCGCGTGGATGGAATCGTCGGCCGTCATTTACATCAACGCGGTGCTCGGCGCGCGCACCAACGCGGAAGGGCGCGAGAGCACCGGCGCCGCGATGCTGACCGGCAAGATTCCGTACTGGGGTCTGCACCTCGACGAAAACCGCGGCGGCACACATCTGATCGAGCTCGACATCGACGTGAAAACGGTGCAGGACTGGGGCTGCTCGGCTACTACGTCGGCGAGCTCGTGCAGGACCGCATTCCGGTGATCGACGGGCTGCGCGACGTGCCGAACCTGCCGAAGCTCAAGCACTTCGGCGCGGCCGCGGCGTCCTCGGGCGGTGTCGAGATGTATCACATCGTCGGCCAGACACCGGAGGCGCGCACGCGCGACGAAGCGTTCCGCGGCCGCAAGCCGCTCGAGGTCATTCGCTACGGTGCGGCCGAGCGGCGCCTCGCGTACGAGCGCGTGAACACCACCGCGAAAGACGCGCAGGTCGACTTCGTGATGCTCGGTTGTCCGCACTATTCGATCGAGCAGATCTGGGAGGTCTGCCAGCTACTCGAAGGCCGCCGCATCGGCGCGAATACCGAACTGTGGATCTTCACCGCGCGCGCGACCCGTCAGCTCGCGGACCAGGCCGGCTATACGAAGCTGATCGAGGACGCGGGCGGCGTGCTGATGACCGACACCTGCTCGGCGATCGGCCGCGTGATGCCGAAGGGCACGCGCGTCGTCGCGCTCGACTCGGCGAAGCAGGCGCACTACCTGCCCGCGATCATGGGCGTGCAGGCCTGGTTCGGCACCACGGCCGATTGCATCGAGGCCGCGGTGAGCGGCCGCTGGACTGGAGGGCTGGCTGCATGAGCATGAACAACGAGAAGCCGGCCGCGCCTGAGCTGGCCATACCTGAGCCGGCCATACCTGAGCTGGCCATACCTGAGCCGGCCGCACCTGAGCCGGCCGCACCGATCGTGCTGCGCGGCCGCAAGGTGGTCGGCGGCTATGTCGAGGGCGAGGCGCTCGTCACGCGCGACCGCATCTCCGGCTGGGGCGGCATCGACCCGCGCACCGGCACGATCATCGAGACCCGTCACGAACTGCGCGGCCAGAGCTTCGCGAACAAGGTGCTGGTGTTTCCCGGCGCGAAGGGCTCGTCGGGCTGGTCGAGCCAGTTCCATATCGCGCGGATCGCCGGCACCGCGCCGGCCGCGATGCTGTTCAACGAGATGACCACGAAGATCGCGCTCGGCGCGGTGGTGAGCCATGCGCCGTCGCTGACCGACTTCGACATCGATCCGCTCGACGTGATCGAAACCGGCGACTGGGTGCGCGTCGATGCCGAGCGTGGCGTCGTCGAAGTGCTCAAACGCAACCGCGCCTGATCTCGCCGCGCGCAACCGCGATGGTTTTTCAAGGAGGAAATGTTTTGAAGACTGGTACTCGTATCGTCCGCCGCGGCGGCCAACCGACGGGCTGGAAACTCGACGCTGACGTGTGCATCGTCGGCGCGGGCATCGCAGGCACCTCGGCTGCGCTCGAAGCGGCCGCGCTTGGCCGCAAGGTCGTGCTGGTGGACAGCCTGCCCGCGCTCGGCGGCCAGGCGGTCAACTCGATCATCGGCACGTTCTGCGGGCTGTTCTCGAACGGGCCGCAGCGCTTCCAGGTGACGCACGGCATCGCGGACGGCATCCTGCGCGATCTCGGCGAGAAGGGCGCGCTGCACTACAAGGAAGGGCCGCTGACGACCGTCGTGCTGTACGACGAAGTCGCGCTCGCGCGCTGGATCGAGCAGAAGATCCTCGACGCCGGCATCACGGTCGTGCTCGGCGCGGTGTTGCGCGACGTCGTGCGCGAAGGGCGGCGGGTGCGCGAGCTCGAAGTCGCGACGCGCTACGGCGACGTGCGCATCGCGGCGAACGGCTTCGTCGATGCGAGCGGCGACGCGGCGCTCACGTGGCTGGCCGGCTTCGACTGCCAGGAGCCGGAAACGCCGATTCGCGGCACGCAGATGATCGTGCTCGAGAACCTCGACGAAACCGATCTGCCGACGCCGCCCGCGTTTCGCGAGCGCGTCGAGGAAAAGGCGCACGCGTACGGGCTGGAGCGCAAGGACGGGCTCGTGTTCTATTTCCGTGGCCGCAATATCGGCATCGCGAACATGACGCACATCGAGACGCCGCTCGAACCGATGGCGGCGTCGCACACGGCGCTCATCGGACGCGACCAGGCGGACCGCGCGTTCGAGTTCCTGCGCGGAGAGTATCCGCATATCTACCGCAACGCGCACATCCGCAGCTACGGTCTGCCGGGCATCCGGCAGACTCGCTGGATCGTCGGCGAGCAGCAGTTGAGTTCCGAAGACGTGATCGCCGCCCGGCAGTTTCCCGACGCGGTCGCGCGCACGTCGTGGCCGATCGAATTGCACGATCGCGCCGAAGGCTATGAATGGAAGCCGTTCGGCGACGACCATCTGCATACCGTGCCGTTCGGCAGCCTCGTCGTGAAGGACGCGGACAACCTGATCGCCGCCGGCCGCTGCATCGACGCGGATGCGACCGCGCTGTCGAGCGTGCGGGTGATGGGGCCGTGCATCGCGATGGGCGCGGCGGCCGCGCATGCGTTCGATCTCGCCGACGGCGGCAGTGTCCACGACATCGATCGCGGCAGGCTGCGCGAGCGGCTCGCGGACAACGTCGATCGCATCGATCCGCCGCATCTGAAGAACTGACGCACGACCCGCCGGCGGCGCGGCAATACCAAAGAGGTGCAGCGCGAGCTCCGCTAGGAGGCTCGTGACGAGCACCCACTGCCGCGCCGGCTAGAGACGATATGACGGAACCGCGCGACGCGCCGGGAGTTGCCCGGCCGCCGACGCGGCACCTCAGGAGGAGACGATGATTCAAACCCTGCCCGATGCGCGCACGGTGGACGTGTCGCGCCTGATCGACGAACAGAGGATCGGCCGCTTCGCGATCCTGCTGATCGCGTCCACATGGCTCGTGATGCTGACCGACGGCTACGAGCTCAGTGCGCTGGCGTTCGCCGCGCCTTCGCTGATTCGAGCGTGGCACATCGAGCGCAGCGTGCTCGGTCCGGTGTTCGGCGCCAACATCTTCGGCATCATGGTCGGCTCGATCCTGTTCGGCTATATCGGCGACCGGATCGGGCGCAAGCGCGCGATCCTGCTCGGCGCGTGCTGGTACGGGCTCATCACGCTCGCGACCGCATGGGCCGCGAGTGTCGACCCGCTGCTGTGGCTGCGCTTCGCGGCGGGCATCGGCATCGGCGGCGCGGTGCCGAACGCGTTCGTGCTGGTGTCGGAATTCGCGCCGAAGCGGCTGCGCGCGACCTGGGTCACGCTGATGTTCACCGGCTACACGCTCGGCGCTGGCTTCGGCGGCGGCGTCGCCGTGTGGCTCGTGCCGCACTATGGCTGGCCCGCGGTATTCGTGGTCGGCGGGCTCGCGCCGCTCGTGGTGGCGGCCGGGCTGTCGTTCGTGATGCCGGAGTCGCTGCGCTATCAGGTGCTCAAAGGCTGGCCCCGCGACGGCATCGCGGCGACCGCCGCGCGGGTGCGGCCCGAACTCGCGTTGCCGCCCGGCGCGCAGTTCGTCGTCACCGACGAGCGCCGCGTCGCCAGGTTCTCGCCACGCATGCTGTTCGCCGGCCGCCTGCGCTATGTGACGACCGCGCTGTGGCTCGCGTACATCGCGAATTCGATGGCGCTGTTCTTCCTGCAGAACTGGCTGCCCGTGCTGATCGAGGCGACCGGCGTCGCCGCGCATCGCGCCGCGCTGATGACCACGCTGTTCTCGGTCGGCGGCACGCTCGGTGGCCTCGTGCTGATGCGCTTCATCGATCGCCACGGCGTGCGGCTCGTCACCTGTTTGCCGCTGGTTGGCTTTCCGCTCGTCGCGGCGCTCGGCATGGACCTGAATACGGCTTTGCTGACCGCAGCCGTGTTCGGCGTCGGCTTCTGCGTGGCCGGCACCCAGGCGGGTCTCAATGCGGTCGCATCGATCGTCTATCCGACCAGCTTCCGTTCTAAAGGCACCGGCACCGCGATCGGCGTCGCGAAGATCGGCTCGATCTCGGGCCCGATGATCGGCGGGATGCTGCTCGCCGGACATCTGCCGGTGCGCGAGCTATTTCAGGTCGCGGCGCTGCCGGTCGTCACCGTCGCGGCGCTGATGTTCGTGCTCGGTCGCATGTACCGGCCCGGCGATGCGCACGACGACAGCCTCGCCGCGCACGATCTCGCGGGCGGCGCCGAGCCGCCGCTGTCCGCGGCCGAGCGGTAGGACTCGCAGCGGCGGCAGGGCCGGCTGTGCGCGGCGCACCGTCGCGCACTCGGCTCGCTGGCGCCTTTCATCCGCATCACCCGATTAAATCGAAACCGGAGAAGCACAATGAAAACAGCAGTCTGCACTGCTGCGGTGGTTTGCGCCTTCGCGGCGCCGCTCACGGCCGACGCGCAAAGCTCGGTCACGCTGTACGGCATCATCGATACGGGCATTGCCTGGACGAATACGGTCGCGTCGTCGATCAAGGCGCAAGGGGCCTCGCGCTGGTCGATGGCGACCGGCTGGGGCAGCGGCGACCGCTTCGGCTTCCTCGGACGCGAGGACCTCGGCGGCGGCCTGTCCGCCGTGTTCCAGCTCGAAGCCGGCTTCAGCGGACTGAACGGCACGTCGTCGCAGGGCGGCCGGCTGTTCGGGCGGCAGGCGTACGTCGGGTTGGCGAGCACGCAGTACGGCAAGCTGACGCTCGGCCGCCAGTACGACTACACGTTCGACTACGTCGCGCCGCTGATGTCCTGGCTGATGTTCGGCAGCATCTACGGCGCGCACATCGGCGACGTCGACGACAGCTTCCAGACGTTTCGCCTGAACAACAGCGTCAAGTACGAGGTGAGTCCGCTTACGGGTCTGAAGCTCGGCGCGCTCTACGCGTTCAGCAACCAGGCGGGCGGCGACGCCGGCCAGGGCTTCGCCAACAACCGCGCGTACGGCTTCGGGGTCGACTACCTGCGCGGGCCGCTGCACGTGGTTGCGAGCTACCTGCAACTGAACAATCCGTCGGCGGGGCTCGCGTCGGGGAACAATCCGACCGGCGCGATCGGCGACGAGTACAGCGGCTCGACCAGCATCTTCTATAACGCGGGCTTCGTCGAGCGTCAGCGGATCTCGGCGCTCGGCGCCGGCTATACGTTCGGCGCTGCAAACGTGAACTTCATCTTCACCAACACGCTGCTCGACTATCGCGGCGGCCACAGCCTGCGTGTCAACAACTACGAGATCAACGGGCGCTACTACTTCACGCCGGCGCTGATGGCGGGGCTCGGCTACATCTTCACCGATGGCGGTGGCTATACCGGCACCGGCGCGACGTCGTTCGCAACCGGCGACCGGCCGAAATGGCACCAGGTGGACGCGGGCATCAGTTACCTGCTGTCGAAGCGCACCGATCTGCATATGTCGATGGTCTATCAGCGTCTGGCCGGCGACGCGAGCACCGTCGCAATCAACTTCTTCGGACCGGCTGGGGCGGGGCGCAATAGTCAGATCGCGGTGCTGGCGGGGTTGCGGCATCGGTTTTGAGCGAGGCGGCGGCGGTGGAGGCTCGCGCCTCCCCGCAATGGAACCAGCGACCTAGAATGATTGGTAGGAGGGGCCATGAAACGTGGTCAGGTCGTTGGGCTCATTTGCGGTGCGGTGCTGGCCGGATGCGTGTCGGCCGGTGTCGATGTGAGCCCGGAACAGATGTCGAACTTCAAGCCGGGCGTGACTACGCTGCAAGAAGTCGTGGCCGCGCTCGGTCTCGCTTCGGTGGAGAGCGCGCTGGACGACGGCTCGACGTTACTCGTCTACACCTACGTGACCTCGCGGCCTCACCCGGAAAGCTTTCTTCCGTTCATCGGGTCGCTGGTTGGCGGCTCCGACACACATAGCTCCGCAGCCGTGTTCATGTTCGGCCCGCAGGGCATTCTCAAGAGCGCGAGTACCACGACCTCGACCGTCGGCACGGGCCTTGGCAGCGTTTCGAGCGATGTGCAGCGCAAGGCGCCGGCGGCAAGTGCCGGTCCGCCCGTCGTGGTCGAACGCGTGCAGCCGCCCGCCGTGCAGAGTATCGAGTCGTTTCCGGAAGAAAACGTGCAGTCGGCGCCTGACGATGGCGTCGAAACGTCGCCGGAAGATAACGTTCAGCCGGACTCGCGGGGGCAGCGGTAAACCGTGCTGTTCGGCACGCGTGGACACCGCCGTCCCGCTCATTGCGAATGACCGACGTCGAGTCTGGCCGAATGATTTGACAAGCCTATCGCTCCCCCAATGCATGTTGGTCATAATCTCTTTGCGCCTGCTCGATCACATGCAGGTGCTTGATCGACCAGTCATACACTGCGCCAAACGGGACCTGGAGCGTCCGCCCGAGGTCCGTGATCGAATACTCGACCGCCACGGGCGAAGTGTTGAGCACCTCCCGAGCGATCAGGCCATTGCGTTCGAGACGCCTCAACGCCTGGGTGAGTGCCTTGTGAGTGATCCCTTCCAGCCGACGCTTGACCTCATTGAAACGCGTTGGCTTCTGCGTCAGTAGCGTAAGAATCATCACCGACCATTTGTTCGCCACCTGATCGAAAAAGGATCGCGCCGCGCAGTCCGCAAAGAACACCTGGTCCACCTCGCAAGTCATGCCGGTATCCTCCTGTATATCTGCGCACCCGAAGGTGCGTAATTGACTATAGATATCCGCTGTATAACATGGCGCCAAGGTAATCGCTTCGTGCGTGGCGCTCATTAAAATCACACAGCCGCCCGCGTTCGTTCATGTTTTTTTATGAGTAGGTTAGGACGACACATGGAAATCAAACTGCGCGAACTTTCGCGTCGTGACATGCTGAAGATCGCCGGTGCGGCAGCGATTGGGGCCACTCTCGGCAACCATGAAGCCTTTGCTGCAACGAAACCACTGGCCACATTGTTCGCGACCGTGGCAGGCACGGGCAGGAGCGTCATGTTCATCCACGGCTGGACCTGCGATTCCCACGACTGGAGCTGGCAACTGCCGTTCTTCGAAAGCAGGTTCCGTGTCGTCGCTGTCGATCTGCGCGGGCATGGCAGGTCGGAACTGATGCCGTCCGGGAGTTATGCGCCCGCCGACTACGTCGCGGACATCGAGGCGCTTATCGAAACACGGCATCCCGGACAGAAGTTCATTCTCGTCGGACATTCGATGGGCGGCCAGATCGCCGCCCGACTCGCCGCAAAGCGCGCCGATCTGGTCAGCGCGGTCGTGTCCGTCGACGGCGCGCTCGGCTTTTCCGGCGCTGCTGCCGAGCTCTTTGCGAAAACCACGCATGACCTGAATGCGAGCGATCCCGGCATCGTTGTTCGAGCGTTGTTTGAGCACGTTTACGACCGCAACACCGACCCGGCATTCAAACGTTGGCACGCGAGGCGCGTGCAGGGCATGCCGGCGCATGTCGTGCGCGAATCCTTCGGTCCGCTGTTCTTCGGCAGCGATCAGGTCGGCATCGGAGAAGGGAGCGCAACGTTCTGCAGGAGCCTTACCGTTCCCGTCTATCACTTGTGTCGCGACCCCGAGCAGGCGCATCGCATGCGCCCCTGGTTCTCGCATCCAAAGTCGAAAGTGGAGGTTTGGACCGATACGGGTCATTGGATCATGCAGGACCGAAGTGGCGACGCTAACGCCGCGATTAGCGCATGGATAGACGCGTTATAGCCGGCGGCCTTCGCAACTCGACCCCGGAAAACCTCGTGCCTGAACTCGACGTTCTGCTCGATGAAATCGCAGACTTCACGCCAGACGCATTCTCGACTTTGGACTAGTTCGATCCTCGTGCGCCCAACTAGTGCTGATGCCGATGATGAATATCGGGGAAATGCGCGTGCGAATGGGTAATAGGCAGATGCACGTGAGGGTGCGTGTGCGGCTCGTCACCGGCATAAGGAAAATCATGCTCGTGCTGATGATGCTCGTCATGGCGATGCCGGTGCGTGTGTTCGAGAAACTCATGACGGTGCTCATGCTCATGCCGCTCGCGCACATGTAGCCAGATACCGAGCGCCATCAGGACCGCGGCGCTCCAGAAAGACGGGTTGGGCAGGGCGGGCCAGATGATCAGCGAAAGGATCACACCGAACAGCGGCGCAACGGAAAAGTACGCACCTGTACGCGCGGTACCAAGATGGCGAAGCGCAACAACGAACAGCACGAGGCTGATGCCGTAACCGCCGAGCCCGGTCAGCATCGCTGCGGTCATGGTTCCTGCTGACGGCAGCGCAGCGCCAGCCGCGATCGCGATGCCGAGATTCACGGGACCGGCCACCAACCCTTTGAGACACGCGATCACCATCGCATCGTTCGCCGAGACCTTGCGCGTCAGGTTGTTGTCGATTGCCCAGCACAGACACGCGCCGACGATCAGTAACGCACCTACCGGCACGCCTGTCTGTCCCGGATGCCACGACAGAAGCACGCCGCCCGCAACGATCGCCACCATCCCGAGAAAAACCTGAAGGTCGACGTTTTCCCGGAAGACCACCCAGGCAATCACGGCGGTCAACACGCCCTCGAGGTTGAGCAATAACGAACTGGTTGCCGCTGGAGTGGTGGACAGGCCCAGCATCAGCAGTGCGGGCCCGGCGACGCCGCCCATCGCTATCGCCCCGATCAGCCAGGGCAGTTCGCCTTTGGTGATGCGGGTATGCGCGCCGGACCGATGCCCGCGGGATCGGAAGGCGCGCCACGCGATGCCGACGCCAAGCCCCAGGCCGCTACCGAGATAAAACAGGCCTGCGAGCATGAATGGGCTGACTGAGCCGAGCAGCGCCTTGGCCAGCGGTGTCGCGGCGCCGAACAGCGCCGCAGCGGCCAACGCGGTGAATATCGCGCCATATCCTGATCTCACAACTTCAACCTCATGTTCGCGGCAGAAGGGACAGTTTACCGACCATTGCTGGGGCGACGGATGCAATTCGTCGTACGCAGCAAAAAGTTAACTTGTAGGGAGCGTTACTGCAATGTAACGTAATCTACATGACTACACTTTCAACCTGGTCGCTACTGGTGCTGACTCTCCCGACAGAGAACGCTACCGCGCGCATGCGTTACTGGCGTGCGCTGAAGGCCCGTGGCTGCGCTGTGCTTCGGGACGGCATTTATCTGCTGCCTCACACGGAAGAGCGCGAGCAGGTGCTGCGCGAACTCGCAGGAGCCATCGCTGATAGTGGCGGCACCGCGCACCTGCTACGCGCGGCGAGCCTCGACGCCGCGCAGGAAGCGGAATTCCGGGCACTTTTCGATCGCAGTGACGACCATGCGGAGTTCATGCGCACGCTGAAGGACGCACGCAAGACAGTTTCCGGCCAGTCAGCGGCGGACCTTACAAAGCTGCTTCGGCGTCTGCGAAAGGATTACGAAAGCATCGTCGCGATCGATTTCTTTCCGGGCGACTCCGCAACTCGCGCCGAGGCGGCGTGGCAGGACTTCATCGGTCTGGTCGATACCGTGCTTTCGCCGGGTGAACCCCATTCCGCCGAGCGGCCCATCCGAAGCCTGTCAGTAAGCGACTACAAGGGGCGCACGTGGGCCACGCGGCAACACATGTGGGTCGACCGCGTAGCAAGCGCCTGGTTGATCCGGCGCTTCATCGATCGCGATGCGCACTTCATCTGGCTCACATCGCCCAGTGCCTGCCCACCCAATGTGCTTGGTTTCGACTTCGACGGTGCCGCGTTCACCCACGTCGGCGAACGCGTGACGTTCGAAGTGCTGGTCGTCAGCTTCGGTCTCGACAAGGATCCCGCGCTGCTGCGGCTCGGCGAGATGGTTCACGCGCTCGACGTGGGCGGCGCCCCCGTGCCCGAAGCCACTGGGTTCGAAGCCGTGATGGCAGGGGCGAGGGAACGCGCGCCGAATGATGACCAGTTGCTTGATGAAATGGGCCGCGTGCTGGATTCGCTTTACACGCACTTTGCGTCGGCCGCGAAAGGCAGGGACGCTGGAGGACGATCGTGAACACCGCGACGGTGACGGCTCCAGGTTACACGCTCAGCCAACTGGTCCTGTACATGCTGCAGCTTGGCACGTTCGGATTCGGCGGACCTGTGGCGCTCGTCGGCTACATGCACCGCGACCTCGTTGAACGGCGCGGCTGGATCAGCGAGTCGGACTACCGTGAGGGACTGGCGCTCGCGCAGATGATGCCGGGACCACTCGCGGCACAGCTCGGCATCTATATGGGCCACGTGCACTATCACATCGTGGGTGCAACGCTCGCCGGTATCGCCTTCGTGCTGCCGTCGTTCCTGATGGTGGTTGGCCTTGGCTGGGCCTACGCTCATTTCGGCGGTCTCTCATGGATGCAGGCTGCCTTCTACGGGGTCGGTGCCGCAGTCGTGGGGATCATCGCGATGAGCGCGTACAAGCTCACCACGAAGACCATCGGCAGGAACAGGCTCCTGTGGGCGATCTACCTGACGCTCGCGGCGGTGACCGTCATCACCGAATCGGAGATCGTGTGGCTGTTCATTGCGGGCGGCCTCATCAACTGGTTCGTCGTTGCCCCACCGAAATGGTTGAGCAGGGGCGGACTGAACGCAGCCGCAGCCGCCCAGCTGCCGGCTGCGAGCGGCATGCTCAGTGGTCTTGACTGGCCGCTGCTCGGCCAGATCGGGCTGTTCTTTATGAAGGCGGGCGCTTTCGTGTTCGGCTCCGGGCTGGCAATCGTCCCGTTCCTTTACGGTGGGGTGGTCACCGAGCATCACTGGCTCAACGACAAGCAGTTTGTCGATGCTGTGGCCGTCGCGATGATTACGCCGGGACCGGTCGTGATCACGGTTGGTTTCATCGGCTATCTGGTCGCAGGACTCGCGGGCGCCTGCGTGGCGGCTCTCGGCACCTTCCTGCCTTGTTATCTCTTCACGGTGCTGCCGGCACCGTACTTCAAGAAGTACGGCAAGCTGCCCGCCGTCAAGGCATTTGTCGACGGCATCACAGCCGCTGCAGTGGGCGCCATTACCGGCTCAGTGATTGTGATTGCGCGGCGCTCAATCGTCGACTTGCCGACGGTTCTGCTCGCGCTCGCAACCGTGCTCTTGCTGTGGCGTTTCAAGAAGCTGCAGGAGCCAATCATCGTCATCGCCGCGGCCCTCATCGGTCTTGCTGTGTACCCGCTCATCCATGCGCACGGCTAATGGAAGCGGACGCGATGTTGATTCCCAAAGGACGATATTTGATCGCCAGTCCGTTGCTTGCCTGCATGCTTGCGCCCGCCGGCTGCAAGCAGCGGCCTGGCGAAAGAACCGAGGAAGACGACGACTGATCAAGCGTTTTGCACAGCTGTGTTCAAGGAGGAGCAGCGTTATGAAATGGATTACGCGCGAACGACCCAAAGTCGACCGTATCGCCTGCCCGTGGCTGATTGCCCGTTTCATCGACAAGGAACCGGAGTTCCTCTACGTGCCTCGCGACGTGGTTATGCGCCTCGCTCAGCAAACAGGGGCGATTCCCTTCGATGTGCCGGACGTCGAACTCGGTCATCACGGCGAACTCTGCAGTTTCGATGCCTTCCTGCAGAAATATCAACTGGACGAACCCGCGCTGATCAGGCTCGCGCGCATCGTGCGAGGCGCCGACACCAGCCGGCTCGATCTGGCTCCTGAGGCGACCGGGCTCTATGCCATCTCTATCGGCCTGTCACGCAATTTCACAGACGATCATGAGCAGTTGCGACAAGGCATGATCGTCTACGACGCGCTGTATGCCTGGTGCAAGAGCAGCAATGAACACACGTGAGGAAGGTCACACTGTTTCGCTGGCAGCGCGGATGTCAAGACGGGTGTTGCCAGCAGGAGCCGACCGCGCGGCGCAACTGCTGCTGGTAAGCCGTGGACTGCGGGGCCTCTGTGACGGTTTCATCGCGGTGCTGTTACCCGCATATCTGCTTGCGCTTGGGTTCGCCAAGGTCGACGTCGGGCTGATCAGCACCGCGACGCTGGTCGGTTCCGCAGTGGCCACGATCGCGGTCGGTGTGCTTGCCAATCGCTTTGCGGCACGCCGGATGTTTATTTTCGCCGCTGTACTGATGGTCGCGACTGGCCTTGGCTTTGCGGGGCTATCGTCGTTGCTGCCTCTGCTCATCGTCGCCTTTGTTGGTACGCTCAACCCAAGCTCTGGCGACGTCAGCCTTTTTCTCCCCCTCGAACAATCCCAGCTTGCCGGGATGGCGACGGGCGATGCACGAACGGCGCTATTCGCCCGCTACAGCCTGGTCGGTGCCGTTTCAGCCGCAGTCGGTTCGCTCGCAGCGGGCGTGCCCGCGTGGCTGGTAGCACATGCACACATGGCGGAACTCACGGCCATGCGCACGATGTTCATCGTGTATGCGGCGACGGGCGGTGCGATCTGGTTGCTCTATCGTCGCTTGCCGCCTGCTGGCGCACACACTTCTGGCCTGAGCGCACCGCTCGGCAAGTCACGGCGCATCGTGACACGTCTGGCGTTGCTGTTCAGTGTCGATGCGTTTGCCGGCGGTCTGGTCGTCAATTCACTGATGTCGCTGTGGCTCATGCAACGCTTCGGCCTGTCCGCGGGCGCGGCGGGCCAGTTCTTTTTCTGGGCAGGGCTGCTTACCGCTCTCTCCCAGCTTGCTGCACCGCGACTCGCCAGCAAGATCGGGCTGCTCAATACGATGGTGTTCACGCACATCCCGGCAAGCCTGTGCCTCATCGCCGCGGCCTTTACTGCTTCGTTGCCAGTAACTTTGGCGCTGCTGCTCGCGCGCAGCGCGTTGTCCCAGATGGATGTTCCCACGCGCACCGCCTACGTGATGGCCGTCGTTACGCCGGCCGAGCGGTCCGCCGCGGCAAGCTTCACTTCGGTACCACGGAGCCTCGCTGCATCGCTCGCACCGTCTCTGGCGGGCGGCCTGATTGGCATCGGGTGGCTTGGCGCGCCGCTTGTCGCCTGCGGCGCGCTCAAGATCGCGTATGACCTTTCGCTACTTTTCGTCTTCCGTCACGTCAAACCGGATCGCTGAACGAAACGGCCCGGACTAGTTCCACCACGCAGGCGGGAGGAAACCAGACAGAGCGCAGTTCCCGAAGAGCAAAAAAATGCTGCGTACTGGATGCACCCAGTTCAAGGAGGAATTTCTGATGTCATCGTTAAGACGCCTCTCGCATGCATTGATGATCGCCACCAGTGTCTGTGCGTTTACCAGCTCAGCCAATGCAAGGCAGCCTGCGTCAATGGACACGGCTCGCATTGAACAGATCACCGGCCTGAAGGGCACACTTTCCAAACAGGAGGGCGTGTTCAAGATCACGAAACCGCGCAACGATGTAAAGGTCCAGGTAGACGGCTGGACAATGCCACCGTTCATGGGACTCACGTCCTATGCAGCATTCAAGCCGGCACACGGTTCGCAGGTCATGATGATGGGCGACACCGTATTGTTCGAAGATGAAGTCGGTCCAGCCATGAGTGCAGCGCTCGACGCGGGACTGGAAGTGACGGCGCTTCACAATCATTTCTTCTTTGACCAGCCCAAGGTGTACTTCATGCATATCGGCGGCACGGGCGATGCCGGAAAGCTCGCGGAGGGTGTCAAGAAGGTCTACGACAGAATCGCTGAAGTCCGGGCCGCCCACACCGACCCAGAAAATGCCTTTGCTGGCCACATTGCGGAGCAGAGCAACATCACCCCTGCACCGCTGGAAGCGGTGTTCGGCGCGAAGGGCCAGACGAACAACGGCATGTTCAAGGTGGTCGTCGGCAGGACAGCCACCATGCATGGCGTCACCGTTGGCAACGAGATGGGCGTCAACACGTGGGCCGCCTTCGCCGGCACAGACGACGAAGCGGTTGTCGATGGCGATTTCGCGATGCGTGAAAGCGAGCTGCAGGCGGTACTCAAGAGCATGCGCGCATCGGGGATCAATATCGTGGCCATCCATCAGCATATGACGGGCGAGTCGCCCCGCATCATGTTCCTGCATTACTGGGGCAAGGGTAAGGCCGCCGACCTGGCCAGGGGTGTCAAGGCGGCTCTGGATGCGCAGGCCGCAATCACGCGCTAACGCTGCGCGGCCATATTCTGCGCGATGCCACCGCAGCCGCCATTCGCGCGCAGCGGTGGCCGTCGTGCCGCAGGAGGGTTTGATGAAAATCTTTCAACCTTGGCGTTTGCGCCCGGCGGTGCTCCTGTACCTCGTCCTACTCGGACTGTGTACAGCCTTGGGTGTGCTGGTGCATATGATTCCGCCCGCTGCCGGGCAGGAGGTCAACAATCTCCCACTGACACACGTCGCTGATATCCCGCTGCCGGGTCGCGCCACGCGGCTTGACTACGAAAGCTACGATCCCGAGCGCCATCTGCTGTTCATCGCGCACCTCGGCGACGCAGAGGTGATTGTCGTTGATGTGAATGCTTCGCGCGTGGTCGCACGGATTCCTGATGTTTCATCGGTGCATGGCGTGCTCGCCATTCCCGGGATGTCGCGCGTGTATGCCTCGGCGACGGGAACGGACGAGATTGTGGCCATCGATGAAGCAACACTCAAGATCGTCGCGCGCATGCCGGGCGGACATTACCCGGACGGGATGGCTTATGCGCCGGATGTGCATAAGCTTTACGCGTCAGACGAGACCGGGAGCACGGAGACAGTCGTTGACGTCCGGACCAACCAGCGCGTCACGACCATTCCGCTTGGTGGAGAGGTTGGCAACACGCAATACGATGCGCAATCGCATCACATCTTTGTCAACGTGCAGACGCGCAATGAACTGGTTGAAATTGACCCGACAGTCGACAGGATCGTCGCCCGGTTTGCCCTCCCGGGGGCCGATCACAACCATGGACTGTTGATCGATTCGATAGACCGGCTTGCTTTTGTCGCCTGTCAGGGCAATGACAAACTGCTCGTCTTCGATATGGAAGCACGGCGCGTCGTCCAGTCATTCCCCGTCGGCAAGGACCCCGACGTGCTCGCGTTCGATCCCGGCCTGGGGAGGGTCTATGTCGCTGGCGAAGCTGGCGTTGTCTCGATCTTCAATGTCAAAGGCCCTAACGTTGCCAAAATCGCTGAGGGCCGGGTCGGTCCAAACGCGCATGTAGTCGCAATCGACCCTGCCACCCATCACTCGTATTTCCCGCTGAAGAACGTAGACGGACACCCGGTGCTGCGCGTAATGGCATCCGGGTGATGCGGTGATGTCCTCTACAGCTGGGGAAGTCAGGCGTGGCTGAGTTGGGGCAGTTAAGGGCTGTTGCATCCACTGCTGGGCGGCGCCAAGTAGGCGTTTGCCCGCATTCTTACCGGAAACGCTTGAAGTGAGACCAGCCGGGCTTTTGCCCCTGTTTCCGCACATGAGCGTTCTCGAGAACGTGACGCTCGCGCCGATTCGCGTTCTGAAACAGCGGGAAGACGAAGCAGAAGAACGCGCGATGACGCTGCTCAAGCGCGTTGGCCTCGCTCACAAGGCGAAGGAATATCCGGATCGCTTGTCGGGCGGTCAGCAGCAACGCGTGGCGTTCGTGCGCGCGTTGGCGATGGACCCGATGGTGCTGTTTCTCGATGAAATTACTTCGGTACTGGACCCCACGCCGGTCTCCGAGGTACCCAATATCGTGCGCGATCTGGCGAGCGAGGGCATGACGCTGCTGGTGTCGTTCGCGGCTTGCAGGGGCGGCGTTACGACTTGCTCGCCGCACGCAGTGCCGCTCGCATGCTCATTTCTATGTCGAGAAGTCTTGCGCCGAGCTCCACGAAGCTGCTGCGCCCCTCGCCGAAAATTTCGCCGTTCATGTAGATCGTCGGCACGACGCTGATATCACGCGCGGACAGCTCACTCTGAAAAATTCCGCCGTCGATCGTAACGTTGTGAATCCGTGGATTGATCACCGCCATCATGTTCAGCGCTTGCACGACGTCCACACAGCTGCCGCACGATAACGAAATATAGGTTTCGAAATAGTAGTCACGTTCCAGTGTTCGAATCCGTTCGATGGTCGTATGGTCTGCGACGACCGGATGCCCGCCAACGTGGAGGATTGCAAGGACAAGGGACGAAAATTCAGGCCCTGTTGGGGTGGCGGCAAACTGAATGCAGGCATCTGCTCCCACCTGCCTGATTGAAAAGGAGGGCTTGCGCTCGTCGCCGTGCTGCTCCTCGACGACCGTGACCAGGTCGGTCAACGACGCAATTTCGTTCAGCATCGCCAGCATTAAGTGCGATGTTTGACTACCGCCCGGCGACACGATCAATTCGACGGGTCTGCGAAGGTTTCGCAGATACGTCTGCAGTTGTGACCTCAGATCGATGTTCAGCATTTGAATTTCGATTCCGTAGCAACCTGCACAGGGTGATGTGAGGAGCCTAACGCCACAACAACACGTGGGTACCCACAACCGGCAGCGCCGGTTGGTGGGTAGGGAGTGCCTCGCAATGCTCCCCCAACATCGGGACGATTTGGTGCGCTATCGCACACATTCAAAGCGGTCGCGAATTACCTCCAATGCTTGTCACCGTGCCTGCTTCGGCGGCAACTTCGGCCAGCGTCGAGGGTGACAATGCCACCGAAGCGTCCGCAGCGCAACTGATCTTCAAAGCTCGATGACGTATGACTGGCCGGGCTCCAGCGCACAAATTGTCAGAAAGCGAAGTGGGCGTTCCGGGTCGCAGTTGCGAAAAAGCGTATGCGGCACGTCCGTCCTGTCCTGCAAAGACGCGCCGGCCGAGTATCGTCGGGGAGCGTCGCTGCCGTATGCAGACTCGGCTACGCCTTCCAGGATGTAGACGATTCCACCAACCGGATGCGCGTGCAGCGGGGCCACGCCACCGGGTGGATAATTCACCTCGGTCAGAACGAGTTCCTGACCACTTCCCGGCATCGGCATACGTTCGAGCACGCGTCGCGTGACACCCTGAAACCCGCTTGCTCCGGTATCGGCAGCGGGATCGACAGGTTCAGTCATGGCAAAACTCCTCCCAGCGCAGGCACGATGACCCGATCGAACCCGTCGGCTGCGCTCGGCGCCTCGACCGACATCCGCATTCCGAGCGCCGTGCGCACCTGACGCTTCATTTCCACCACACGAAGGTCGACGGGCCGTGAGTGCGGGTCCTGCTGCGCCGCCACATCGTTTGCGGTGTTGATGGCATTCAGTACCGCAGTGAGGCCGGTATCGAACACGTCGTCGAGGGCGAGGACGCCCAGCTTCATGGCGTAAACGCTATCAAAGTTGACATTTACCGCAATGGTACAGCGGGAACGGCGCACCTACATTACTCGTCACCGAAACCCGTTTGACGAGCACAAGCAGTCGATATGAATCAGCCGTCCCAACATATTCTGGGCACCCCCATCTGCTCTGCGTTGACGACCCGACAGGTGCATCTGCGGCAAGGTGGTTCGATGGCGGGTGAGCGCATGCAGGTCGATGGTTATGTCGAGATCAGCGCGGTCTGCGTGCATAACGACTATCGCGGCAAGGGCCTCGCAGGCCGACTCGTGAATGTCTTGCGCAGGAACATCGAGGCACGCGGGGACACGGCGTTCCTGCATGTTCGCAATGACAATCATGCTGCGATCGGCTTGTATGAACGCTTGGGGTTCAAGTTGAGGCGGCCCTTTCACCTGATCAGCATCGAGCGTGTTCCTGCGCCGGTCTGCTGATCTATCGTTGAGTCATTGCGTCAACGACGTCCCGGGTCTTGACGACGGCGTGCGCAAGAAACGCAAAGTTGGTCAACGCAGCCTTATAACCGTCACCCCAAACCGGATGCCGCGGTCCCGCTGTGGCATCGGCGACGACGGATACTTCGAAGCCCTGTTCGAGCAGGTCGCGCAGGTGAGCCTCGACACACATATTGGCGAGCATGCCGCCCAGCACGACCTTCTGTACGTTGCGCTTGCGAAGCTGCAGCGTCAGGTCGTTCGTTTGCGGACCAAAAACCTTGTGCGGGCTCACGACGATGGTTTCCCCATCGTCGATGAACGGCTTGAACTCCTCCAGCCAGTCAGCGCCCGATTTCTCGAATCCGCTCAGATTCAGTGCGCCTGTGCGAGCAAAAGTGCCGGTTGCAAACTCGTCCGTCTCCAGCGGGCCATTGAATTTCCACGTGCGATCGGTGGGATAGAAGTAATGCGGCGAGATGAAAACGCTGAATTTCGCCGCTTTTGCCGCCTTGAATATCTGCAGCATGTTTTCGACGGTCCGGTTTTCCGTCACGCTGGCTCCAACAGCGCCCCAGTTCTTCCCCAAAGGGCTGAGCACATCGATTTGGGGATCGATAAACACAACGGCGGTATCCGTGGGATCGTATTTCATGATTCGAGCTCCAGAGGGTGAAGACTGCGCGTGCCGATTTGCGAAGAACAGCTTCTATCTACATCACTCGAGCGAGTGAGATGAAGTGTAGGCAAAGTCGCGCGTCGCACACAAAGGAAACTTTCCACGCGTTGTGCAGGTTTGCACGTTTATCGCCGATCACGCACGACTATGCGACAGCTTGCGCGAAAGAAATTCGTCGATATACGCGGCGATTTCCGCGCCGTGCGTTTCGAGCGCAAAGTGTCCGGCATCCAGCAAATGGACTTCCGCCGATGGAATATCGCGTCCATAGGCATTGCCATTCTGGCTGATGATCGCCGTCACACGTTCGGGATGTGCAACAGCGAGCCGGTAACCGGTCGGCGCACCGTAGTCGAATGCGTAGATCGCGTAGCGACTGAGTTGCAGCATCTCGGTGAAAGCGTCGATGACCTTGGCGAGATTGTCGAACGTGTAGTCGAATTCGCCGCGCGGCGGCGCCTTGGTCTGACCGAAGCCAGGAAGATCCGGTGCGACGAGCCGGTAGCGGTCGGCCAGCAGCGGCATCAGATTGCGGAACATATGGCTCGACGTGGGAAAACCATGCAGCAGCAGGATGACGGGCGCGTCTGTCGGACCGGCTTCCCGGTAGAACACTTCGACATCACCGACCTGTCGAGTCTTGTACTGGACGGGATGGGCGGGCAGATTGCGAACGTTCATGGTGCTGCCTCCGTGTGTCGACGATGCCGTCATCAGGCGGCCTGGTTTGCTAACGTTGAAAACCCATTGCAGTTGGGCTAGCGGATGAAGGATCCCACTGTCGGTATCTACTCCAGCAGCATGTTGTCAGATGTTCCGCCGCCGCGGCCGACGCGGGCATCGCCATGCGGTCTGCGTTTGCAAGAGCGGAACGCTTCGGCTGCCTGACAGTGAGGCCGCCCGACAGCGTCAACAAGACTTCGGTCATTAGCCATCCGTCGAAACGGTGGTGGCCTCCCACGCGCCGATTTCCGCGTTCAACGCCGACAACTTGTCTCGAACGAGCCCGAGTGCGTCGCTACCGAGCAAAAGATGCGCGGGCGGATGTTCCGCTGCGATGGCGGCCAGCATTGCCCGCGCCGCTTTCCCTGGATCTCCCAATTGCTTACCGCTTTTTTCCTCGCGGGCCTGGCGGATGGGATTGAAGATCTCGTCGTAATCCGGAATCGAGCGGGGCGTCCGAGTCATCGAGCGACCCGCCCAGTCAGTGCGAAACGAGCCCGGCGCCACCGCCGTCACGGCGATACCGAAGGGCTTGACCTCTTTGCCGAGCGCCTCGGAGATGCCTTCCAACGCAAACTTGCTGCCGCAGTAATAAGTGATTCCGGGCATCGTGATGTAGCCGCCCATCGATGTGATATTCACAATGTGACCGCGGCGGCGCGCACGCATGAATGGCAGGACGGCCTTCATCATGGCGACCGCACCGAAAACGTTCACATCGAACTGTCGGCGCATCTCCGACAGAGGCGATTCCTCCATGATGCCCTCGTGACCGTAGCCGGCATTGTTGACCAGCACGTCGATGGGTCCGACGCTGGCCTCGATTTCCGCCACGACGCCGTCGATCGCGTCGAAGTCGGTCACGTCGAGCACGCGTGCGCAAGCGGCGTTCGCGGCCAGGGACTCGAATTCGCGCTTTGCCTGGGCACTTCTCACCGTACCGACGACCTTGTGACCCATCGCCAGCGCTTCCTGTGCGAGCGCGCGGCCAAAGCCGCTGCTGACGCCGGTGATGAGCAGAGTTTTGCTGGATGCCATTGAAGCTTCTCCCGAATGTCGATTGGAGAGTGCATACTAATCTGGCAAACGAGGCAAAATAAGCCGAATTCCGCTGAGTATCTTGCACAAAACTATGAGCACAATCCGCGCTTCGACCCAGCACCCAGCTTTATCCTCGCGAAGCCAGAAACGCATGGTTGCGTTGCTGCGCGCGTTGGCGCCCGACGAGGGCTACAACCTGACGGCACTGCCGAGCGTCCGCATCTTGCGGTCGAACCGGGCGCTATCCCGCACGCCCGTTCTGTACGACCCCGGTATCGTGATCGTCTGCCAGGGCCGCAAGCGTGGTTATTTCGGCGACCAGCTGTACCTGTATGACGAGAGCCACTATCTGGCCGTATCCGTGCCTGTGCCATTCAGCATGGAGACCGACGCAACCGAGGAGCATCCACTGCTCGCGCTGTATCTGCACCTCGATTTCGCATTGGCCGCCGAACTCGCGGAGCGCATCGACCGCGAAGGCGTGGCTGAGCGCCCACCAGCACCTCAGAGCATGATGTCGACGCCGATGGATGATGCGATGCAAGCTTCCGCGCTGCGCTTTCTCGAGGCGATGCATCGGCCACTCGAAGCTGCTGTGTTGGGTGCCGGGCTGCTGCGTGAACTGTATTTCCGCGTGCTCACCGGAGCCCAGGGAAGCTCGTTGCGCGAGGCTTTGGCGATGCGAGGACAGTTCGGCCAGATAGGCCGCTCACTGCGCGTGATTCATGCAAGCTATGCGCAGCCCCTCGACGTAAGGCAACTGGCCGACGAAGCGGGTATGAGCATTCCGAGCTTCCACAGCCACTTCAAGGCCATTACACAGGTATCGCCGATGCAATACGTGAAGTCGACGCGCCTTCATCAGGCCCGCCTGTTGATGGTGCGCCACGACCTGACGGCGGAGGCGGCGGGACACGCTGTGGGTTACGCGAGCCCGTCCCAGTTCAGCAGGGAATTCAGGCGTCTGTTCGGCTTGACGCCGGCCGCGGAGGCAAGGCGGATGCGCGAGAGCTTCGCGATCCCGGCGGCATTCGCTGATACGGCCTACGTGTCGTCGCACTGATTCTGGGGCACCGGCACCGCTGGATTCTCTTCGTCTGCGCTCATCGCTTCTGATAGGTGCCGATCAGTTCGGCGTGCGTGAGTACGTGCCCTTGCATGGCCTTCTCGAGCGCAGCCTTGCTGGGGCTTTTCAAATCGGGCAATACGGTGTCGAGCGCGTACAGCTTGTGGAAATAACGGTGACGTCCGACGGGCGGACACGGGCCGCCGTAAGCGGCACGCTTGAAGTCATTGGTGCCTTCGAGCGTGCCGCCCGGCAAAGGCTGTGCATCAGCGCCATCGGCTAACCCGGTGGCTGTCGGCGGGATGTTGTAGAGCACCCAATGCACCCAGGTCATTCTCGGCGCGGCGGGGTCCGGCGCGTCGGGGTCGTCGACGATCAGCGCCAGGCTTTTAGCGTTCGCGGGCACGCCGGACCATGCGAGCGGCGGGGATACATTGGCGCCCTCGCAGGTATGCTGCACCGGAATCTCGCCGCTCTGTCGGAAGGCTTGCGACGTTAGCGTGAGTGTCATGGCAGCCTCCTCGTTGGGTCGCGACCATGCTTTTATTCTAGGTCAGCGCCCACCGAGGTCGCGCGCGGCGAGTCCACGTATACGCGGATCGAACGACCGTATGCCCGGGGCACAGGCGACGTCCGATTTACCGCGCGGTGTTTCCAGCCAAGCTTGCGCTTATTGGCCGACTGGCGACTTCGTGGATGGGGTCGCCAGTGAGTTGTTGACCCCGTAAGCGGGCTGGCGGGACGTCGAGCTACCGTCCGTGCTCATCGTGTTCATCGGCTGGCCCGAGGTGGGCGACGCCGCGCCGCTGTCCGTGCCGGTGGCGCCAGGCGTGCCATAGCCACTCGTTGGAGCGGCCGGCGACTTCGTGGACGGAGTCGCCAGCGTGTTGTTGCTTTGTGCATATACGCCGCCCGACAGCATCAGCGCGGCGACGGCCGCGATCAATGTGCTGGTTGCCTTGTTCATGAAGCGCTTCTCCTTTGATGGATTGCGATTTCGACGCAAACGCGATGCTCTCGTACGTTTCCGTCAGTGTCGCGAAACTCCAAGTTTAGGAAAGCGAAGGCTGATAGTTATGCGCATTATTCACAATGGTGAATATCGATTTTCGGAATTAACCGGGCAGTCTGATGCGCGCTCGTTCCTAATCGGCACGGCGGCCGCGATCATTTCTTGTCACGCATCCATGGCGTAAACGTGATGCCGGTCAGCAATCCTTCCGGCCCGATAAAGCGGCTGACAGTCTGGCCCCACGGCTCAGTCCGGTTCCTGACCAGCATTCGATACCCTTGCGATTCAAGTTCTGCCGTTGCCGCTTCGACGTCGTCGACGTCGAACTCGATCCAGGCTTGCGGGATGGGTACGTCGGCAGGCCACGATTGCGTGCCGAAGCACGACTGAGAGGCGTGAGAGAGCGGCCACAACGCGAAAGAGTTTGCGCCGTTCAGACTCTCCGTATGGAGATAGCCGCCGTTCTCTTCCTTGAAGGGGATACCGAAGGCGCGGCGGTAGAGATCGCGGCTTGGCTGGGCGTCGGTCACGATCGGGCCAAAGCCTGCGATGAACAAGGCCGTGGTAACGGGGATCTTTTGCATGGCTTCTCCTTTGCCGCGAAAGGGCGGCGGGTGAGCGGCGGGTGGTTTTCATTCACTCGTCAATTCGCCGGAATGGTCACCACCGGCGCCTTACTGCTCGTATCCGATTCCGCGAGCGCCATCATATTCTGCACGACTGTAAACGCGTATTTCGAATCGAAGTCATTGCGCTCGACCCAATATACCGAAGGCCCATATGCGATCGACACATAAGCATCGGCCGGCGCGGCGTTGCCCGAGTGCACGATAATCGTCGGCCTGGTTTCACCGCCGACCAATCCGACCGTCGGCTTCGTCGAACCGTCGCTGATGCGCTCCTGCGGCACCTGCACCTGCGCGCCGAGATCGCTGAGGATGCCGAGCACCGAGCGCGTGACCATGGTAATGCGCTCGCCCTTCGCGGAAGTCGACGACGGCCCATACACGACCTCATAGCTACGTGTCTTCGTAGACAGATGCAGCAGCCTGCGCACGCGCGCGACATCGGCGGCCGTGCCCGGCGACTCGCCGCTGCTGGTCGCACCGATCGACAGAAACACGGCCAATGCGGGGCTTTGGCCGCCTTTGAGATCGGCCTTTACATCGAGCTGACGCGTCTCCACGTTCAGCTCGCCCGCCAGTTGCAGACGACGCAACGCCTGCAGCAATTCGAAGAAGCCCGGCGCGCCCGCACTGTTGTTGCCGCCGAGCACATCGCCGTTGCGCAGACCGCCGATCGACTGCGCGGTGATGCGCAACAGCAGATCGATCGGCACGCCGCCCTCGGCGAGCGGCAACACGAGCGCCGGCGCGAGCGGCCGGATATAGGCGGACGCGAACGCTTCACCGGTGGTCGGCGTGAACGTGAAGGTCGGCCGGTTCGAGTACGACACGCTGCCGGTCGCCTGTGCGTAGTTCGGCATGGTGCCCGAGCCGGCGTTGAGCGTCGCGCCGCCGGTGGTGTCGAACGTGTAGGCGGCGATGATGCTGCTGACGGTCAGGAACGCGGGCGCATCGCCGTAGCGCAGACCGATCACGGCGGCGAGGATCGCGCGCTTCTTCGCGTCGCCGAGCGCGCGTGCATAGTCGACCTGATCGGCCTTCAGACGCGAGGGGCCGATATGCACGCAGGCGGACGTGAGGCAGGCCGCGCACAATGCGGCGGCTACGGAAGCGGTTCTGAGCATGGGCGGGCGCGAGCGGCGGTAATCCGCTGAACAATGGAGTCTGCGCTCGGCGTTAGCAGAACCCATTCCCGCGCAAGCGGCGGGCCGGCTCCGGGGCCGCTTCGCTGTCGCTCCGGCGCAGCGCGCGCCGCTGGAGCGCGTGTGTCGACGCGAGAGGGCGCTGGCACGCTTTACCGCTGCCTTGCAAGAATTCCAGAAATGGGCGCGGGTCAGATGCCCGGCTTTCAAGCTTCGGCGTCGATGCCGTCTTGCGCTTCGTCCGCGCCGCCTCGCTCGAGCGCGCCGCGATACGCGCGCGATTGCATCTCGGCGAGCCGGCTCAGCGTACGCGACAGATCATGCGCGCCTTCGAGACCGATCAACGCGGTCTCGATCGGCTGATCGGACGCGATGAAGAGGGCGCGCTTGCGGTCGTAGAAGATGTCGATCAGCCACACGAGGCGCTGCAGCGTATGCGACTGTCTCAGTGCTTGCGTATGCAGACGATCGACGATCAAGCCTTGCCATTGCTCGGCGAGATCGAGGTAGTCGAGGTGCGAGCGGCTCGCGACGCACAACTGCTCGAAGTCCGCCCACAGCAGCGTGTTGCCGGCCGCGCGCGCTTCGAGCGGCCGGCCCGCCGCGCTCAGCCTGACCGGTTCGATCGCAGCGCCGCTTTCATGGCTCGCGAAGATATCGCGCAACGCGGCCGCGCTCGACGCATCGAGCGGCGAGAAAAAGCGCGGCACTTCGGCCGCTTCGCCGCCGAAACGGTAATCGCGCGCGCCGTCGAAATGGATCACCGTGAAGGCACGTTTGATCTGCGCGATGGTCGGCATAAAGCGCTCGTGGAACTCGGGGTCGGGCAGCAGATCGTCCGGTGCGTAGTTCGACGTCAGCACGATCCGCGTGCCGAGGTTGATCGCGGTATCGAGAAAGCGCCCCATCAGGAACGCGTCGGCGATATCGTGCACATGGAATTCGTCGAAGCACAGCAGCTCGATACCGTCGAGCCATTGCCGCGAGACGTCGCCGAGTCGGTCGTCGCCACGCGGCGCCTGGACGAGCCGGCGGTTCATCTCGCGCAGGAACTCGTGGAAATGCAGGCGCCGTTTTCGGCACGGCGCGAGCTCGAACAGCGTATCGACGACGAGGCTCTTGCCGCGCCCCGGCAAGCCGTGACAGTAGACGCCTTGCGGCCCGAACGCGGCGGTGGACCATGCATGCCGTGCGCGCTGCTGCGCGCCGAGCAACCCGGCGAGCGCGCTGATGGCCTCACGCTGGCGCGGATCGGGCGTGATGCCGCGCGCGGTCAGTGCGCGTGCGATGCGGGTTTCGTCAAGCATGGGCGAGGGCGTCCATGCCAGGTGATGCAAACGATGCGACCTGCGCGAATGACGCAGTCTGGGCCGCCGCGAAAACGGCGAGGACGTGTGTGAGCATGAGATAAGGGGCGACGTGATGGCCTGCGTTGAAGCAGGCCCAATGAGCGTGTGCGCGAAGCGCGCGCCATTTTAACAGTCACGTCCTCTGTCGAACCGTTGGCGCGCGCACACGTCGTCGAGCCGCTACCGCATCATTTGTCGTGATGTCCCGGCAGCACCGCACCGAGCACCTGCCTGGCCGTCTCTACCACCACGTTGCCCTGATCGGGATCGCCCTTCAGCAAAGTCTCGGCAAACGCTTTGGCCTGCGCGAGCGTAACGTGGGGCGGCAACGGCGGCACGTTCGGATCGGACTTCACCTCGATCACGACCGGACGATTCGACGCGAGCGCGTCGTCCCAGGCGGTCGCCATCTGCTCGGGATTGTCGACATAGATGCCCTTCAAACCGATCAGCTCCGCGAAGCGGTGATACGGCACGGAAGGAATGTCCTGCGACACCTCGAACTTCGGATCGCCTTCCATCACGCGTTGCTCCCACGTGACCTGGTTCAGATCGCCATTGTTGAGCACCATGCAGATCCAGCGCGGATCGCTCCAGCCTTGCCAGTACTTCGCGACCGTGATCAGCTCGGCCATGTTGTTCATCTGCATCGCGCCGTCGCCGACCAGCGCGATCACGGGCCGCTCGGGATACGCGAACTTCGCGGCGATCGCATACGGCACGGCCGCGCCCATCGACGCGAGCCCGCCCGACAGCGAGCACATCATGCCGCGCTGCACCTGCAGATCACGCGCGTACCAGTTCGCGACCGAACCCGAATCGCTGGTGACGATCGCGTTCGACGGAATGCGCTTCGACAGCTCCCATACCGACAGCTGCGGATTCAGGCCAGCCTTCGCGGGTTCGTGCGCGCGTTTTTCCAGCGTCTTCCACCAGTCCGACACCCAGCCTTCGATGCGCTCCCGCCACAGCCGATCCTCCTTCTGCTCGATGAGCGGCAGCAGCGCGCGCAGCGTCTCGACGCTATCGCCGACGAGGTTCACTTCCATCGGATAACGCAGGCTCAGCATGTCGGCCTTGATGTCGATCTGCACGCCGCGCGCGTCGCCTTCCTTCGGCAGAAACTCCGAGTATGGGAAGCCGGAGCCGATCATCAGCAACGTATCGCAATGGGTCATCATGTCGTAGCTCGGCTTCGTGCCGAGCAGGCCGATCGAGCCGGTCACCCACGGCAGATCGTCGGGCAGCGCCGCCTTGCCGAGCAGCGCTTTGGCGACGCCGGCGCCGAGTTTCTCGGCGACCGCGATCACTTCGTCGGTCGCGTGCAGCGCGCCCGCGCCGACCAGGATCGCGACCTTGCGGCCGGCGTTCAGCACGTCGGCGGCCTCGCGCAACTGCTGGTCGCTCGGCACCACGCGCGGGCGCGCGTAACCGATGCCCGAATGCAGCGTGCCGTGCTTGCGCCCCGGCGGTTCATACGGAATGTCCTGCAGATCGTTCGGCAGTATCAGCGCGGTCACCGCGCGCTCGGCAAGCGCGATACGCACCGCCCGATCGACCAGATGACGCACCTGCGCGGGCATCGTCGCAAAGCCGACGAACGAGCCGGCCACGTCCTTGAACATCGCCGGCAGATCCAGCTCCTGCTGATAGTGTCCGCCGATCGCCGCGCGCGCCTGCTGACCGGCGATCGCCAGCACCGGCATGTGATCCATGCGCGCGTCGTAGAGGCCCGTCAGCAGATGCGAAGCGCCGGGCCCCGAGGTGGCGATGCACACGCCGAGTTCGCCGGTGAACTTGGCATGCGCGGCGGCCATGAACGCGGCCATTTCTTCGTGGCGGACCTGGATGAATTCGATCGGGCCCGGCTGATCCGTGCCTTTATGGCGTTTCTTCGCTTCGCTCTGCGCGCGGTTCAACGCGCCGAAGACGCCGTTGATGCCGTCGCCCGGATAGCCGTAGATACGCCGCACGCCCCATGCATGCAGCCGCTCGATGATGAAATCGCCAACCGTCTCAGCCATGATCCTTGCTCCCTCAATATCCAGTCGAAGCCGCCGTGTCGCATGGGCGGCTTGGGTCGGTATCGAACGAGCAAGGGCTGTACCTTGCGACTGGCTTGCTTAGCCGGTCTTGATCTTCGGCTGCGGCGCGTCGAGCGCTTCGGTGCCGAAGCGCTCGTACTGCGATATCACCTGCGCGCCGAACAGCAGCAGAGTGGCGAGCCATTCGAAGCTCAGCAGGATCACGATCGCCATCGTCAGCGAACCATAGACGAGGCTGACCTGCGACAGCGTGGCGAAATACCAGACCAGCACGTGCCGCGTAACCTCCCACAACACGCCGGCCACCACGCCACCGATCAGCGCATGTTTGAGCGACGGACGTCCGACCGGCATCACCAGATACACCGAAGTCAGCACGAAGATTTCACCGGCGAGCCCGAGCAGATACAGCAGCACTCGCGTGAAGCCCTGCAACGACACATGCAGGCCGAACAGTTGCAGACCTTCGGCGCCGATGGTGTCGAGCGCGCTCGATACGAACGTGACGATCAAGAGGCCCACGCCGAGAAACATGATGTAGCAGTAGGGGAGCAACGCTGAAATCAGAAAGTGGCGCCGCTTCACGACGACGCGATGCACGAAGATCAGCGACATCGCGTTTTCGAGCACGGTGAACGCGAGCGAACTGAAGAACAGCATCGTCAGCAGCAGCACCCAGCCGATCACCGCGCGATGCTGCAAAAAGTTCGACAGCTCACGCACGAGCGCGGCCGATTGCCCGGGCACGAGCCAGCGCAGCAAATGCGACAGCGCCTCTAGCACCAACTGCTGCGGCACCACGCGCGACAGCACGATGACGACCAGAATCAGCAGCGGCACGATGGACAGCAACGCGTAATACGCGACCGCGCCCGCGAGCAGCAGCCCCTGGTTCGCGCGAAACGCCTTCAGCGTTTGCAGCAGGAAGCGCCCGGGATGCCTGGCGATAAACAGCGCATGCTGGTCGAGCAGGATCGGCATGAGGCCTCGCGGTGCGCGCCGGGCGCTGCCGGATGGCAACCGCTCTCGACACGCCTGTGTGCTTTATATACCGTAAGCAGAAACGGGGCCATCAATGGCGCGGCATACAGTTTGCTTGGCCGCGTTCGGAAGATCGCCCGCCAATCCCGAGGACAGCCGATGGATCAGCCGCCCCGTCAGACCAACGCCGCGCCGCAAGCCAACGATCTGGTGGTCGCGCGGCCCGAGGGACTGTATTGCCCGGCCGGCGATTTTTACATCGATCCATGGCGGCCGGTGGAGCGGGCGGTGATCACGCATGCGCATTCCGACCATGCGCGCTTCGGCCATCAGCGCTATCTGGCGACGCGCGCAGGCGCGAGCGTGCTGCTGTCGCGGCTGCCCGGCATCGCGCTGCACACGCTCGACTATGGCGAGCCGCTCATGGTCGGCGCGGCGCGCGTGTCGCTGCATCCGGCCGGGCATGTGCTCGGTTCGGCGCAGGTGCGCATCGAGCACGGGGGCCGCGTATGGGTCGCATCGGGCGACTACAAGCTCGAAGCCGATCCGACCTGCGCCGCGTTCGAACCGGTGCGCTGCGATACCTTCATCACTGAATCGACGTTCGGTCTGCCGATCTATCGCTGGGATACGCCGCAAAGCGTGTTCGATTCGATCGATTCATGGTGGCGTCACAACGCGTCCGAAGGGCGCGCGTCGGTGGTGTTCTGCTATTCGTTCGGCAAGGCGCAACGCGTGCTCGCGAGCGTCGATGCCGCGATCGGACCGATCTTCTGTCACGGCGCGGTCGAGCCGCTCAATCGCGCGTATCGCGACGCGGGCGTGCGCCTGCCGCCAGTCAATCTCGTCAGCGAGATCGCCGCGAAAGACAAGGCCGTGTTCAGACAGGCGCTGATCGTCGCGCCGCCGTCCGCGCAGAACAGCGCGTGGCTCAAGCGCTTCGGCGATTACAGCGATGCGTTCGCGTCGGGCTGGATGCGCCTGCGCGGTGCGCGCCGCCGGCGCGGCGTCGATCGCGGCTTCGTGCTGTCCGATCACGCCGACTGGCCGGGTTTGCAAACGGCGATCCGCGAGAGCGGCGCCTCGCGTGTGATCGTCACGCATGGCTCGATCGAACCGATGGTGCGCTGGCTCAACGAGCAAGGCCTGCAGGCGAGCGCGTTCGACACGCAATACGGCGACGATACCGTCGAAGCGGATGCGGCCGGCGCCGACGAAGCGCCCGCGGCGAGCGAAACATGACGGACACCGTATGAAACGCTTCGCGGCTCTCTACACCGCGCTCGATGCGACCACGTCGACGCACGACAAACTCGCGGCGCTGACCAGTTATTTCTCGGTGGCGGAGCCTGAAGACGCTGCATGGGCGTCGTATTTCCTCGCGGGCGGCAAACCGCGTCAACTGGTGCCGACGCGTTTGCTGACCGACATCGCGCGTGAGCGCGCCGGCTTGCCCGAGTGGCTGTTCGAAGAGTCGTATCACGCGGTGGGCGATCTGGCCGAAACCATCGCGCATATTCTGCCGCCCGCGTCGCGCGACTCCGAGCTGGGCCTTACGCAATGGATCGAGCAACGCATGCTGCCATTGCGCGGCCTGCCGCCCGACGAGTTGCGCACGCGTCTACTCAGTTACTGGGACGAACTCGACTGGGGCGGCCGCTTCCTGCTGACCAAGCTGATCGGCGGCGGCTTTCGTGTCGGCGTCGCACGGCAACTGGTGGTGCGCGCGCTCGCCGAAGTGGCCGGCGTCGATCACAAGCGGATCGCGCAACGAATGGTCGGCTGGACCGATTCGCGACAGAAGCCCGATGCGGCGCGCTATCTGCGTCTGATCGCGCCGCAGACCGACGACGATACGCAAGCGCATGCCCCTCAACACGATAGCGACCTGGGCCTGCCGTACCCGTTCTTTCTCGCGCATCCGTTGCAGAGCGATCCGGCGACGCTCGGCGATCCCGCGCACTGGCTGATCGAATGGAAGTGGGACGGGATACGCGCGCAACTCGTCAAACGCGGCGGCCGCGTGTGGTTGTGGTCGCGTGGCGAGGATCTGATTACCGATCGCTTTCCCGAGGTCGCGGCATTGGGCGAGTCCTTACCCGATGGCTATGTGATCGATGGCGAGATTCTCGCGTGGGAACCCGGTGCGGCTGCGCCGTTGCCGTTCGCGCGGCTGCAACCGCGCATCGCGCGCAAGACGCTGACGCGCAAGATCCTTGCGGATTCGCCCGCAGCGCTGCTCGCCTACGACCTGCTCGAAGCGAACGGCCAGGACCTGCGCATGAGCCCGCTCGTCGATCGGCGCGCGCGGCTCGATGCGTTGAGCGCGTCGGTCGATGGCACGCTCGCGCGCGGTCTGTTGCGCGTATCGCCGCTCGTCCGTGGCGCGGACTGGCATGCGCTGGCGGCCTTGCGTGAGGAGAGCCGCGCGCGCGGCGTCGAAGGCTTGATGCTGAAGGAGCGTGAATCGATGTATGGCGTCGGCCGTACCAAGGCATCGGGCACGTGGTGGAAATGGAAGATCGAGCCGTATGCGGTAGACGCTGTACTTGTTTACGCGCAGCGCGGTCATGGCCGGCGCGCGAGTCTTTACACCGACTACACGTTCGCGGTATGGGACGAAGCCGACGGCGTGCGCACGCTCGTGCCTTTCGCGAAGGCCTATTCAGGGCTCACCGACGAAGAGATGCATCGCGTCGATGCGATCGTGCGCAAGACCACAGTCGACAAATTCGGCCCGGTGCGCAGCGTAACGCCGACGCTCGTGTTCGAGATCGGCTTCGAAGGGATACAAGCGAGTTCGCGCCATAAGTCAGGCGTGGCCGTGCGTTTTCCACGCATGCTGCGCTGGCGTACCGACAAACATATCGACGACGCCGACACGCTCGCGATGCTGAAAGGCTTTATCGATAATCGTGCGGGATAACCCGCAGAGCACAAACCCCTAACACGTCGAGCATTTTTTTATCGGCAGCGTCGCTTATCCTTTGTTTATGACCGCGTCATCGATTCGCGCCATGAGAGCGCTCGCGGCATGCATTGCGTGGACCCTCGATCCGTTGGAATACCGATGTCGTGCGACGCCCCTTAGCGAGGCGGATCGCACAAAGACAGAGCGTCAAACGATGTTGCGCAGCACGCACATCGTCGTCGCCGTCATTCAAACGCCGTGATGTATGGGCACGCTGAATCCCGCATACCAGGTGATTGCAACGCTGGAATGCGGGATGACGCATGTTGGCCGCGGCATCGTCCGAATGAAGCGGAAATAACAAAAACCTGGCCGCAGTCCGGCAGACGCAATGGGATCGAATCTTGCGCGCGTGGCGCGGGATGCCCTTCAGGGCGAATGTAAAAGGGCGAGAAAAAATGACTGTGTTCAACGACAACGTGGACAGCAGCGACGACGTGCTCGTATGGCGGCAGATCCGCTATGCGATGGCCGCGCATCGTCGCGTGCTGGTAGTCGACGATTACCGGGAAGCAGCCGACGCGCTGCAAATGCTACTGACGGCCGACGGCTTCGAGTGCCGTGCGCTCGACGATCCGTATGCGGTGTGCGAGACCGCGTGCGAGTGGCAGCCGTTTGCGGTACTGCTCGACATCAAGATGCCGGGACTCGACGGGCTCGAACTCGCGCGGCGTCTGCGCGCGCATCCGCAGACTGCGCATATGCTGCTGGTTGCGTGCACCGCGTTCGCGTCGCGAGAGGATCGCGCGCTCGCCAAGGCGGCGGGCTTCGACGCGCATTGCGCGAAACCATTGACGCCCGAGCGGCTGTTGCGGGTGCTCGAATCGGCGGCCGCGTTGCACGCGGCGGAGCCATCTGAATCAGGCTGTTAGCGAAAACTTGCTGACCGTTCTGTCATTTATGCAGGGTCGTGGCCGGAAATCGCACCTGGCGCGATGCGAACCGGTTTGTCATTTGTCTGCCATCTTTCTGCCAGCGTTCTATCCGCCGCAGCTTCTTTAGCGGTGCGGGCCCACTCGTTGCTCAAAGACCGATGACGCGGCGCGCTCATGCGCGCCGTCCATGGTCATTTGTGATTTGCAACGAGGGAGATCAGACATGAGCGACACGCAACGCCCGGCACCGCCGTTTCCCAAACAGCAGCAGGAGCAGACGCCCGGCCGCACGGCCGGCATGAACCCGCAACCGGATCACGGCGAGAAAACCTACGAAGGTTCGGGGCGTCTCGCCGGCAAGGCAGCAATCGTGACCGGCGGCGACAGCGGCATTGGCCGTGCGGTCGCGATCGCGTTCGCGCGTGAAGGCGCCGATGTGCTGATCGCCTATCTCGACGAAGAAGACGATGCGCGCGAGACCGCGCGCTGGGTCGAGGACGCCGGTCGCAAAGCGGTGCTGGTCGGCGGCGATATCCGCGATCGCGAGCATTGCGATGCGATCGTCGACAAGGCGATCGAGGCTTTCGGCCGGCTCGACGTGGTGGTCAACAACGCCGCGTATCAGATGAGCTATCCGTCGCTCGACGCGATCAGCGACGAAGAATGGGACAAGACCTTCGATACCAACATCGGCGCGATGTTCAGGATCACGCGCGCGGCGGTCCGCCATATGAAACCGGGCGGCGCGATCATCAATACGTCGTCGATCAATGCCGATCATCCGAACCCCGGCCTGATCGCCTATGCGACCACCAAGGGCGCGATTCAGAACTTCACCGGCGGCCTCGCGCAATTGCTCGCGGAAAAGGGTATTCGCGCGAACTGCGTGGCGCCGGGACCGATCTGGACGCCGTTGATCCCATCGACGATGCCGCCCGACAAGGTCGAGCAGTTCGGCAAGCAGGTGCCGATGAAGCGCCCCGGACAACCGGCCGAGCTTGCGGCCGCGTATGTGATGCTCGCGTCGGACGAAGCCAGCTATATCTCGGGCGCGACGATTGCGGTGACAGGCGGCGCACCGATTATTTAGGTTGTCGAACCGAAGGCGGCGAGGCTGCCATGGACCGCGCAGCAGCTTCTCGCAGTGGTTTCCATAACGTCATAAGGGAGAGTGACATGAAGATCGATGTATCCGTCAAACTGGGTGCCGCGCTCGTGTCGGGCTGCCTTGCGCTAGGGTTTGCGCAGGCGGGCTTCGCGCAGACCGGTTCCAATCCGTCTACGCAACACGGCAAGTCCGCCGCAAAACCGGGCGCAAGTCTGGAAGAATCGCGCACGCCGGATACGACCAGCACGAACGACGCGAACGGCAATGTCGGCGAGTCGGGGGGCGCGACCAATGGTGTCGCCGGCGGCGGCAATGGCCGCGCCACCAACAAGCGCTTCAAAGGCGCGACGCCGCCGCGCGCGGGTAGCGCGGCGGGGCAATAAGCGTTCAGCCGCGCGCGGCGGGCTGCGTCGCGCCGCGCCGGAGGCCGCGGCGGCATCGCGCTCGCGCGCTGCCGCCGTTTTGCATGGGTTCGAGTTGCATGGAGTTTCGTCGCGCGCCGCGTTGCTTGCGCGACGCCTTGTGAGGAGGAAATCCGATGGCTACCCCCGATGCTGAAGCCGCGCAGGCCGACGCGCCCGCGTCGCATGCATTGACGTTCGATATCAACGGCGAGACGCGGCACTTCGACGTTCAAGCGTGGACCTCGCTGCTCGATCTGCTGCGCGAGCATGCGCACCTCACCGGCACCAAGAAGGGCTGCGATCACGGCCAATGCGGCGCGTGCACCGCGCTCGTCAATGGTCAGCGGATCAATACCTGCCTCGCGCTCGCGGTCGTGTACGACGGAGCATCGATCACGACGATCGAAGGTCTCGCGAACGGCGATACGTTGCATCCATTGCAGCAGGCGTTCATCGAACATGACGCGTTCCAGTGCGGCTACTGTACGCCGGGGCAAATCTGCTCGGCGTACGCGATGCTCGAAGAAGGCCATGCGCGCTGCGCGGACGACGTGCGCGAGCAGATGAGCGGCAATCTGTGCCGCTGCGGCGCATACACGAATATCGTCGCCGCGATTCTCGACGTGGCGCATTTCGGCGACGAGGATGCACCGCACGACAGTCCGGTCGGCAATCAGCGCGGAGCGCGGCCATGAACCGCTTCTCATACACGCGCGCCGATGCGGTGCAGGATGCGCTCGAACGGCATCGTTCGGACAAGGCCGCCGCGTTCATCGCGGGCGGCACGAATCTCGTCGACCTGTTGCGCGAAGATGTGGCGCGGCCGGCTTTGCTCGTCGACATCAACCGTTTGCCGCTCAGGCGGATCGAAGCGTCGGCGCAAGGCGGCCTGGTGATCGGCGCGCTGGTAACGAACAGCGCGCTCGCGTATGACGATACCGTCGCAACACGCTACCCGCTGCTCGCGAAAGCGATTCTGGCCGGCGCGTCGCCGCAGATTCGCAACGTCGCGACGGTCGGCGGCAATCTGCTGCAACGCACGCGCTGCTACTACTTCTACGACGTCGGCACGCCGTGCAACAAACGCGAACCGGGCAGCGGCTGTCCGGCGCTGCACGGCGTGAACCGCATTCACGCGATCCTCGGCGCGAGCGAACACTGCATTGCGGTGCATCCGTCAGATATGTGCGTGGCGTTGGCGGCACTCGGCGCCACCGTGCATCTGATCGGCAACGACGGCGCACGCACGCTGCCGTTCGCGGATTTTCACCGGCTGCCCGGCGACACGCCGAACATCGATACCAACTTGCGCGACGACGAACTCGTGACCGCGATCGAACTGCCGGCGCAAGGCTTTGCCACGTATCACGCGTACGTGAAGGTGCGCGACCGCGCATCGTATGCGTTCGCGCTGGCGTCGGCCGCGGTCGGTGTCGAACTCGATGCCGACTCGCGCATCGTCGACGCGCGTTGCGCGCTCGGCGGCGTCGCGCACAAGCCGTGGCGGGATCCCGCCGCCGAAGCTGCACTGCGCGGCGAGACGCTGAACGAGCGGACCGTGCGCGATTTCGCGGCGGCGCTGCTGCGCGATGCGCGCGCTCAGCGCGACAACGCGTTCAAGATCGAACTCGCGGCGCGCGTGATCGTGCGCGCCTTCGGCGAGGCTACACAACGTTCGTTCGAGGAGGCCGCGCGATGAACCGTGCCGAAACCTTGCCATCGACAGGCAGCCCGAAGCCCGCGATCGGCGTGCCGCATTCGCGTGTCGACGGGCCAGCCAAAGTGACCGGCGCCGCGCAATATGCGGCCGAGTTCTGCGCCGAAGGGCTCGTGTATGGCGCCGTCGTGTCGGGCACCATCGCGACGGGCAAGATCGTGTCGATCGATACCTCGGCCGCCGAGGCGCTGCCCGGTGTGCTGCTCGTGCTCACGCATCGCAAGCGCCCGGCGCTGCCGTCGGATGTCGATGCGTTCAAGGACATGATCGCGCCGGCCGGCACGCCATTGAGGCCGCTGTGGGACGAGCGCGTGTGGTACAGCGGGCAGCCCGTCGCGCTGGTGGTCGCGCAGTCGCTCGAACTCGCGCGCTACGCGGCGTCGCTGGTGCGGGTGCGCTACGAGGCCGCATCTCATCAGACCGATATCGAAGCGGCGTTGATGAGCGCCGTGCCGCCGTCAGCGGAGAAAGGCGGCTTCGATCCGCCGCCGCCCGAGCGCGGCGAGCCGCGCAAAGCGTTGGCCGACGCCAGGGTGCGCGTAGACGCGTTCTACACGACGCCCGCGGAATACCACAATCCGATGGAAATGCACGGCTGTACCGTGGTGCCCGATGCGCAAGGACACTTGACCGTCTATGAGAAGACTCAGGGCGTCGTCAATACGAAGGGCTATCTGAAGCGCGTGTTCGGGTTGCAAGACGACGAAGTGCAGGTGGTGTCGCCGTTCGTCGGCGGCGCGTTCGGCTCCGGCTTGCGGCCGCAATATCATCTGGCGCTCGCGGTGATGGCGGCGCGCGAACTGAAGAAACCCGTGCGCGTCACGCTGACCCGGCAACAGATGTTCACCTTCGCGCATCGGCCGCAATCGGTGCAACGCGTCGCGCTCGGCGCGTCGGCGGACGGCCGCCTGCAGGCGGTGATTCACGAGGCGGTGTCGGAAACCTCACGCTACGAGGAGTTCTGCGACGTCGTGGTCAACTGGGCCGGGCAGCTGTATCGATGCGACAACGTGTCGATGGGATACAAGGTCGCGAAGCTCGACGTGCCGACGCCGGCCGACATGCGCGCGCCCGGCGCGACCCAGGGGCTCTTTCCGCTCGAAGTCGCGATGGACGAGCTCGCCGAGGCATTGCGGATGGACCCGCTCGAATTGCGGCTCGTCAACTATGCGGAGCGCGACGCGAACAAGAACCTGCCGTTTTCGAGCAAGGCGCTGCGCGACTGCTATCGCGAAGGCGCGGCGCGCTTCGGCTGGGCGGGGCGGCCGCTCGAACCGCGCGCACGCCGCGAAGGCAACGAGTTGATCGGCTGGGGGATGGCGACCGGTGCGTGGGACGCGATGCAGAACAAAGCGGCCGCCCGCGCGGTGCTGACGCCCGATGGCCGCGTCAGAGTGTCGAGTTCGACCTCCGATATCGGCACCGGCACCTACACCGCGATGACGCAGATCGCCGCCGATGCGCTCGGCGTGCCGCTCGCGGACGTCAGCTTCGAACTCGGCGATACGCGGTTGCCGAAGGCGCCGATCGAGGGCGGATCGTGGACGGTGTCGTCAGTGGGCAGCGCAGTCGATGCGGCCTGTACGCGCCTGCACAATCGTCTCGTCGAACTCGCGCGCGAACATGGCGGTGCGCGCTTCGCGTCGGTGGAGCGCGAAGCAGTGCGGCGCGAGCGCAACCGGCTCGTATGCGGCCCGCACGCGGACGACTCGATCGCGATCGCGACGCTGCTCGAACGCGCGGGGCTCGACGAACTCGAAGAGCAGGCGAGCGTGCAGCCGCACATAAAGCAGCAGGCGTATTCGATGGGCACGCATTCGGCGGTGTTCGCGGAAGTGCGTGTCGACGAAGCGCTCGGCACCGTGCGCGTGACGCGCGTGCTCAGCGCGGTCGCGGCGGGGCGCATCGTCAATCCGAAGACGGCGGGCAATCAGGTCGCGGGCGGCGTCGTGTGGGGCATCAGCATGGCGTTGCACGAGCACGGCCAGTTCGATCATGTGCTCGGACGGCAGATGAATCACAACCTCGCCGAATACCACATGCCCGTGAACGCCGACATTCACGAAATCGACGTGCTGTTCGTCGACGAGCGCGACGACATCGTCAATCCGCTCGGCGTCAAAGGCGTCGGAGAAATCGGCGTGGTGGGCGTGGCCGCGGCGGTCTGCAACGCGATCTGGCATGCGACCGGCAAACGCATCCGCGATTTGCCGATTACGCCCGACAAGCTGCTCGGCTGACGGCCCGTTGCCGCGTCGATCGATGCGACGCGGCAACGCCGCGCTCAATCCGCGTACTTGAATTCCGGCAACGCCTCGAGCGATTTCTTCGTCCCATCGGGCAGCACGACACGCCGGTTGTCGATCTGCAGATCGTTGAACGGCACGGCGACCAGATGCTTGCCCAGGCCGAGAAAGCCGCCGACCGACAGGATCGCGTAAGTGGTGCGCTCGGTGCCTGGCGAAACGATCAGATCGTCGAGCGTCCCGATGTTGTCCTTGTTGCGGTTGTACACGTCCGCGCCCGACAGCTTCGACGCGCGATAGCCGCTCGCGAGCTGCACGACGTCGGTGCGTTTTTCGGTGATCGCCTGCGGCGCGCCTTGCGCGAACGCGCTGCCGCATGTGCCGAACGCGGAAATCAGCGTAATGGCGGCGAGAAGCGATGCGGAAGCGGCCAGCGGTTTGATCTGCGTGTTGCGCATCATCTGTGTTCTCCCTGATTGCTGTCGTGGCTTTTCGATGGCGCGGAACGCGTGCGCCTTGCCGCTGTGCTGCAAATCTCATGCCGCGACTTTGATCTGAGGGAAGGGGAGCCGATCAGGCCCATAAGTTGCTATCTCAACTCGCCTGCTGGGTGCGCGCTGTGCATTGTCCGGCGCGTTCGCCCCGAATGCCTACACTTGAATAGAGAGCAGCCCGGAACAGGTGGAAAGGCAGTTGAAAAAAGCACATGCATGCCCCCGAGATACCAACCTTCCTTGCATCCACTGAGACCATCTATGTCATTCCCAGCCAGCTACTCGACGCGCATTTCCGAAGGCGCGCCTTTTCCGCTCGGCGCGACATGGAACGGCAGCGGCGTGAACTTCGCCCTGTTCTCCGCGCACGCGACGAAAGTCGAACTCTGTCTGTTCGACGAATCCGGCCAGCACGAACTCGAACGCATCGAGCTGCCCGAGTACACCGACGAGGTATGGCATGTGTTCGTACCGAATCTGAAACCGGGTGCCGTCTATGGATATCGCGTGCATGGTCCCTACGAGCCCCAGAACGGGCATCGCTTCAATCCGAACAAGCTGCTGCTCGATCCGTATGCGAAGGCGCACATCGGCGAGCTGAAATGGGCGCCGGAAATTTTCGGCTATACGCTCGATTCGGAAGAGCTCGACCTGTCATTCGATGAGCGCGACAGCGCGCCATTCGTGCCGAAATGCAAGGTGGTCGACGCGAATTTTTCGTGGAGTCATCCGGAGCGTAACGCGCTGCCGTGGGAGCGCGTGATTCTGTACGAGACGCATGTGCGCGGCTATACGAAACGTCATCCGCAAGTGCCCGAGCGTTTGCGCGGCACATTCGCGGGTCTCGCGCAGCAGCCGGTGCTCGACCACATCCGCAGCCTCGGCGTGACCACGGTCGAACTGATGCCGATCCAGACCTTCGTCAACGACAAACATCTGCTCGACAAGGGGCTGACGAACTACTGGGGCTACAACACGATCGGCTTTTTCGCGGCCGATCCGCGTTTCTTCGCGTCGTCGACCGAATCGGTCGGCGAGTTCAAGGAGATGGTCGACCGCTTTCACCAGGCCGATCTCGAAGTGATACTGGACGTCGTGTACAACCACACGGCCGAAGGCAACGAACGCGGCCCGACGATCTCGTTCAAGGGCATCGACAACGCGTCGTACTACCGGCTGATGCCCGACGAGCCGCGCTACTACATCAACGACACCGGCACCGGCAATACCTTGAACCTCTCGCATCCGCGCGTGCTGCAGATGGTGACCGACAGTCTGCGCTACTGGGTCACCGAAATGAAAGTGGACGGTTTCCGCTTCGATCTCGCGACGATCCTCGGCCGCGAAGATCACGGCTTCGACGAAGGCGGCGGCTTTCTCGACAGCTGCCGCCAGGACCCGGTGCTCTCCAGCATCCGGCTGATCGCCGAGCCTTGGGATTGCGGCCCCGGCGGCTATCAGGTGGGCGGTTTTCCGCCGGGCTGGGCCGAATGGAACGATCGCTTCCGCGACACCGTGCGCGCGTACTGGAAGGGCGACGAGAGCACCGCCGCGGATCTCGCAACACGCATCACCGCGTCGGGCGACAAGTTCAATCACCGCGGCCGGCGGCCGTGGGCGAGCGTGAACTTCATCGCCGCGCACGACGGCTTCACGCTGAACGATCTGGTCTCGTACAACGACAAGCACAACGACGCAAACGGCGAGGACAATCGCGACGGCCACGCGGACAACCGGTCGTGGAACATGGGCGCCGAAGGACCCACCGACGACCCCGACATCCGCCAGCAACGCGAGCGCCAGAAGCGCAATCTGCTCGCGACGCTGCTGCTCTCGCAGGGCACGCCGATGATCCTCGCCGGCGACGAATTCGGCCGCACGCAGCAGGGCAACAACAATGCGTATTGCCAGGACAACGAGATCAGCTGGGTCGATTGGGATGCGATCGACGACGACGGCCGCGCGCTGACGGAGTTCGTGCGCAAGCTGACCACGCTGCGCCACCGCTTGCCGGTGCTGCGGCGCGGCCGGTTTCTGACTGGCGAATACAACGAGACGCTCGACGTGACCGACACGCGCTGGCTATCGCCGGACGGCACCGACATCACGGACGAGCAATGGGCCGATCCGGCGATGCGCTGCTTCGGCCTCGTGATCGACGGCCGCGCGCAGGCGAGCGGCATTCGCCGTCTCGCGTCCGACGCGACCTTGCTGCTGGTGCTGAACGCGCATCACGACGTCGTCAACTTCACGCTGCCCGACATTCCCGAGGGCGAGCGCTGGACCTGCCTCGTCGACACCAACATGCCGGTGCGCGCCGAGCTGCCGCAATTCAGCGCGGGCGACGCCTACCAGGTGACGGGCCGCTCGCTGCTGCTGTTCGCGCTCGAAGCGCCGAGCCGCGCGACGCAGCGCGTGTTCGACCGTCTCGAAGAGCAGTTGACTTCCGACGAAGGCGACTCATCGCCAGGCTAGTCCGCGTGAGCGAGCGACGCCAGTTCCGTCGCACTCCGTGGTACAAGCGGGCCGCAGCCCGGGTACAAGGTTTGCTCCCTCTGTTGTCGACGACACGCACGCGTCTCCGATCTTCGCGACGATAGACGCGCGAACGCAAACAGCCAGGCTGGGGTGAACAAATGGAACAGGAACCGAGCGTCGACGAGCAGATCCGCATGCGCGCCTACTATCTGTGGGAGCAGGCGGCCGAGCCGAAGGGCAGGCCCGAGCAATACTGGGAGCAGGCGCGCAGTGAGATCGAGAAGGAGGCACCACCGGTCGAGAGCGGGCCGGTGTCGGGCGACACGATGAAATAGGCGTTACTTGGCCTTCACAAGTAACTAGACTCTGAGCCGGCGCATCGCGGCGCGGCTCAGGGACCGCTTTCCCATGCCCGATCTTCTTCAACGAGATGAACGACACACCCGAGCCGCGCGCCACGAGCCCCGCCGCGCGCATTCAGGCGGCGAGCGCCGCATTCGGTATCGAGGGCCTCGTCACGTTCGTCGTCGCGGTGATCGCGGTCGCATGCCTGTACTTCGCGAGCGCGGTGATGATTCCGATCACGCTCGCGATCCTGTTGAGCTTTCTCGTCGCGCCACTCGCCGATGCACTGGCCCGGCTCAAACTCGGCCATGTCGCGTCGGTGTGCGCGGCGGTGCTGATCTCGGTGTCGGTCATCGCGCTGTTGTGCGCGGTGATCGCCACGCAACTGACCGATCTCGCCGCCGGCATGCCGCGCTATCAGGCGACCATCCAGCACAAGCTCGATACCGTGCACAGCCTGACGATCGGCAAGCTGAACCGTTTCGCGAGCGAGGCAGGGCAGGCGTTGCAGCGCACGACGATCGAGCCGCCGCAATTACGAGCGCCGAACGGCGCGGCGGCCGCGGCGAGCCCGCAGGCATCGACGGCCGTGCCGGTCGAAGTGCGCGAGCCGGTGCCGACGCCGTTCGAGCTCGCGCGACGCGTGCTGTCGCCGGCCATCAGTCCATTGGAAACCGCGTTCATCGTTTTCGTCGTCACGATCGTGATCCTGCTGCAACGCGACGACCTGCGCGATCGCGCGATCCGTCTGTTCGGCTCGCGCGACCTGCATCGCACGACCACGGTGATGGACGAGACCGCGCGGCGCCTGAGCCGCTACTTCGTGTCGCAGCTCGGCGTGAACACCGGCGTCGGCGTCGTGATCGGCGCGGGGCTGTTTCTGATCGGCGTGCCTAGCCCGATCCTGTGGGGCATTCTCGCGGCGCTGCTGCGGCTCGTGCCCTACGTCGGCATCTGGATCGCCGCGATACTGCCCACCGCGCTCGCGGCCGCGGTCAGTCCCGGCTGGGAGATGGCGATCTGGTCGCTGGTGCTGTTCGTGGTCGCCGAGCTCGCAGTGGGGCAGGTGGTCGAGCCGTTGCTGTATGGGCGCAGCACGGGCCTGTCGCCGTTTTCGGTGGTGGTCGCGGCGATCTTCTGGAGCTGGATCTGGGGGCCCATCGGCCTGATCCTGTCGACACCGTTGACGCTGTGTCTGATGGTGCTCGGCCGGCATGTGCGGCGTCTGGAGTTTCTCGACGTGCTGCTCGGCGATCAGCCGCCGCTGACGCCGGTCGAAAACTTCTATCAACGCGCGCTCGCCGGCGATCCGGATGAACCGATCGAGCAGGCCGAAGTGCTGCTGCGTGATCGCTCGTTGTCGGCCTATTACGACGAAGTCGCAATCAAGGGCTTGCGGCTCGCGGCCAGCGACGTAACGAGCGGCAGCGTGACGAGCGCACAACTCGCGCGCATCGAATCGACGACCAACGAGCTGGTCGACGGCCTCGACGGCTACGAGGATCGCGAGCCCGCACCGCTCCCAACACAGCCGAACTGGGGCGCGGCGGGGCCGCTCGCGCCCTCCGACGAAACGCAGACCGCTCGGGCGATGCCACGATCGGTCGACGCGGCGATCAGTGGCGTGAGCACCGCGACGCTCGCGCCGGAACAGAGCCACGGCCCGCGGCAGGAGCCGGGCGGCGAACCGTCCGTCGTAGAGCCCGTATTCGCGTGGCATGCGCCGACGAGCCGCGTGTTGTGCCTGCCGGGCCGTGGTCCGCTCGACGCGCTCGCGACGGTCATCCTGCTGCAGTTGCTCGGCAAGCACGGCTTCGCGGCGCGTTCGCTGCCGCACGAGGCGGTATCGCGCGCATCGATCGATCGCCTCGAGGCAGACGACATCGGCATCGTCTGCCTTCTGTATCTGCAGATCGACGGCATTCCGTCGCATTTGCGCAATCTGATCCGGCGCATCCGCGCGCGCCTGCCGAACGTGTCGATCGTGGTCGGCCTTTGGGCACCCGAGGATACGCAGCAGTGGAGCGCGGAACAGCAAGAGTCGCTGGAAGCGGATTGCGCGGTGACGTCGTTGCAGCAGATGCTAGCCGCATGCCGTCATCTCGATGCGACGCGAACGGAGATTGCGGAGCCGCAGTTCGAGCATGGCTGAAGCCTTGCGGCCTTGCGACCTTGCGACCTTGCGGCACCGCTGCATTGCGGCCGCTTATCCGCCACTGCCTGGCGGCGCCGCCGCGCCGGTTGCCCCCGCCGCATCCGCATCGCTCTGCCAGCCCCCGCCTAGCGCCTTGTAGAGCGCCACCAGATCGGTGCTGACCTGGGTCGTGCCTTGAGCGTATTGCTCGCGTGCCTGCGCGAGCTGCCGCTGCGCGTCGAGCACGTTGATGAAACTCGTGAGCCCCTTTCGATAGCTGTCGCGCGACAGATCGAACGAGGTCTGCTGCGCGCTGACGCTGTCGGCGAGCGCATCGCGCCGCGCCTGATCGGTGCGATAGACGACGAGCGCGTTGTCGACGTCCCGCAGCGCCGTCAGCACGGTTTTGCGGTAATCGAGCGCGGCCTCGGCCTGCTGGGCCTTCGACATGCGCAGATTGGCGACCAGCGCGCCGCCCTGGAAAATCGGCAGCGACACCGTGGGTCCGAACGAATAGAACAGGTGCGACCAGCGCGCGAGATCGCGCGCATTCGTCGCGCGCATGCCGGCCTGGCCGGTCAGCGATACGTCCGGATAGAACTGCGCGACCGCGACGCCAACACTCGCGGTCGCCGCATGCAGGTTCGCCTCGGCGCGGCGGATGTCGGGCCGGCGCCGCGCGAGCGTCGAAGGCAAGCCTACCGGCACGACGGGCGGCACCGGCGGCACGGTCTGCGGCGTGCTCAGCTGCGCTTCTAGCGCGCCGGGCGGCTCACCGATCAGATACGCGAGCGCGTTCAGCGCCTGGGCAATCTGCTGATCGAATTGCGGCAACTGCGTTTTGGTTTGCGCGAGCTGGGCGCGGGCGCTTTGCACATCGAGCTGGCTCGCGAGTCCGACCTTCGCCTGGTTCTCCGTCAACGCGACGGTCTCGCCTTGCTGCTCGACGAGGCTCACCGCGATGTCGTGCAAGGTCTGCGCGCCGCGCAGCTGCATATAGGTCTGCGCGACCTCGGCTTCGAGCGATAGCAACGCGTCGTTGCGGCTTTCGTAGGCGGCCTCGGTTTGCGCGTTCGCGGCCTCGACCGAGCGACGCACGCGGCCGAACAGATCGAGCTCCCAGGTCGCGTCGAAGCCGACCTGCCACAGATTGACCGGCGCGGTGAGCTGATCGAGCAGGTTGTTCGCGCCGTTTTGCAGCGCGGCCCCCGCTCCCGGTGCGATCGCATTGACCGGCGAATTCGGCGCGCCGAGCTGATCGACCTTATCGAACGCGCCGTTCTCCTCCAGAAAGCCTTTGAGGCCGAGCTGCTCGCGCTGATAGCTGCCGGTCGCGCGCAGATTCGGCAAACCTTGCGCGGCCGCCGCTTGCACCTGGGTGCGCGCTTCGACGATGCGCAGCACAGCCTGCTGCAAGTCCAGGTTGCCGAGCGCGGCGCGGGCGATCAGCGCGTCGAGCGTCGGATCGTTGAAGCTGCGCCACCAGCGCGGGTCGGGATCGGTGTCGAGCGTCGGCACGGAAGCGACTTTAGCCGCCGTTGCGGATGATGCGCCGCTTGCGGCCGCCTCGCTCGCAGCGGTGCGCTCGGTATTGTGCCACTGCGCCGGCACGTCGGCGTGCGGCGCATGGAAGTCGGGGCCTACCGTGCAGGACGCGAGCAGCAGCGCGGGCATGCCGATGACGAAACACGCGATGAAACCCGCAGCGGAATCGAGAACGCCGCGCTTCGAACGAAGCTTCACTTCAATGTCCTCCGCCGCCGGACGCCTTGACCGGTGAAAAGAAAATCGTGATCGGGATGCAAAGCGTGCAGAAAATCGCGAGGAACGCGAACACGTCGACATAGGCGAGGAACGTCGCCTGCGAGATGTACGTGGTGTACAGATGGCCGTTGGCGGTTTGCAGCGCCTGCGAAAGCGGCATGCCATTCATATCCGCGATCCTTTGCGCATTGCGTTGCAAGGTATCGTCGTAGTTCTGCGAGAGCGGCGACATGAACTCCGACAGATGCGCCATGCGCGCCTGCGTGCGCTCGCGAACCATCGCGGTCGACAGCGAGATGCCGATCGAACCCGCGACGTTGCGGAACATCGTGAACAGCGCGGACGCGTCGTCGTTGAGTCGCGGCGGCACCGTCAGATACGCGAGCGTCGTGATCGGCACGAACAGGAAGCCGATCGCGAGCGACTGCGCGCTGCGCATCTTCACTAGCGTGAAGTAATCGATGTCCGGCGTCAGCGTGTGCGTATACGCGAGCGCGCACGCGAGCAGCCCGAAGCCGGTCGCCACCAGAAAACGCGTCTGCACGTGCGGCATCATTTTGCTGATCAGCGGAATTTCCATCGTGATCAGCACCGCGCCCGGCGATAGCACGAGGCCCGCGAGCATCGCCGTATAGCCGAGCTGCTGCTGCGCGAGCTGCGGCACGAGCACCGCGCTGCCATAGAGCATCGTCGCGAACGCGGCGATCGTCACGCAGCCGAGCGCGAAGTTGCGGTCCTTCAGACAGCGCAGGTCGACGACCGGCTTCTTTGTGTACAGCAGCCAGTAGGTCGCGCCGACGATGCCCGATACCGCGAGCACCGTGAACGCGCGAATGAAGTTCGATGAAAACCAGTCGTCGTCCTCGCCGCGATCGAGCATCACCTGCAGGCAGCCGAGGCCGATCGCGATCAGCAGGATGCCCACGTAATCCACCGACACGCGCAGGTCGCCCTTGCGTTTCCACGGCGGGTCCTCGACCAGCTGCATCACCGCGAGCGAGGTCAGCACGCCGAACGGCACGTTCACGAGGAACACCCAGCGCCACGAAAAGTTGTCGGTGATCCAGCCGCCGAGCGTCGGCCCCAGCACCGGCGCGACGACGATCGCGACCGCCGAGATCGAGAACGCGCGGCCGCGCTGCTGCGGCGGGAACGTGTCGAGGATGATCGACTGCTGGTTCGGTTGCAGTCCGCCGCCGAAAAAGCCCTGCAAACAGCGGAAGATGATCAGCTGCCATAGATCGGTCGCGATGCCGCACAGCAACGAGCAGACGGTAAACGCAACGATGCAGACGAGGAAATAGCGCTTGCGGCCGAGCAACCGGCCGAAGAAACCCGAGAGCGGCAGCACGATGCCGTTGGCGACCAGATACGAGGTCAGCGTCCACGTCGCTTCGTCGTAGCTCGCGGACATCGTGCCCGCGATATGCGGCAGCGCGACGTTGACGATGGTCGTGTCGAGCACTTCCATGAACGCCGCGAGCGTCACGACGATCGCGATCAGCCACGGATTCGCGGATGGCTTCCAGTTCGACGATGCGTCGCCCGGCGCGGCATCGGACGCCGTCATTTCAGGTACACCTTCGGCGTAACCGACAAGCCGAGCCCGAGCGGATGATCGCGCGGCAGACCTTCGTCGATGACGATCTTGACCGGTACGCGTTGCACGATCTTCACGAAGTTGCCGGTCGCGTTTTCGGTGGGGAACGCCGAGAAGCGCGAGCCGCTGCCGAGTTGCACGCTATCGACATGGCCGCGCAGCTCGAGCTTCGGATACGCGTCGACGTCGACCTTGACCTTGTCGCCGGGGCGCATGCGTTCGAGCTGCGATTCCTTGAAGTTCGCGGTGATCCACACCTGCGGCGTGACGATCGAGAACAGCGACACCCCCGCGGTGAGGAAGCTGCCGAGCTGCACGTTGGGCCGCGTGATCCAGCCATCAGACGGCGCGCGCACCTCGCAGTAGGACAGGTTCAGCTGCGCCTGTTCGAGCTGCGCCTCGGCCTGATGCACCTGCTGGCGGCGTTCGTCGACGCTGGCCTCGGCCTCCCGCAACTGCTGCGGCACGAGGCTCGCGGTGCGCTGCTGCGCACGCGCCTGCTCGACGCTCGCGCCGGCCGACTGGCGCTGCGCGTCGGCGGTATCGACGTTCTGCTGCGTGGTCGCGCGCGGATCGACCGAGTGCTGCCGCTGCCAGGCGGCTTGCGCCTCGCGCAGATTCGCTTCCGCCGACGAGGTCTGCGCCTTCGCCTGGCGGTACTGCGCGGGATACTGCACGCGCGCGATATCGAGCTGCACCTGCGCGGCGTTCAATTGCGCCTTCGCAAGACCGAGCTGCGCCTTCGCCTGATCGACCTGTGCCTGGTAGTCTCGCTTGTCGATTACTAGCAGCAGGTCGCCTTTGTGCACGAACAGGTTGTCGTCGACCGCTAGCGTCACCACGTAGCCGGAGACTTTCGGCGCCATCGTGATTGCGTTGCCGTCGGTGTAGGCGTCGTCGGTCGTTACTTCATTCCGGGTCGCGAACCACCAGACGAAGCCGACGATGCCGATCAGTATCACGACCGCGCCTAGAATGATCAGCGGCTTTTTGCCGGGCTTTTTCTGCTGGCCGTCGTCGTCGCCGTTGTCCTTGTTCTTCTCGTTGCCGCGTTTGCCCCCGTCATCGCGTGCGTCGTTGCCGTCGCGGCGCGCAGCGCCGTGCGGCGCATCGCGCCCGGATGCTTCCTTCCCGGTGCTGGCCGAGCCGGTCTCGTCTGACATGGTGAGTCGTTTCCATCGTTCCAGTGGGTTGAGAATGGGGAGTGCAATAGATGCCGCCCACGGCCGCCGTGATTACCGCAATGGGCGAGGCCGCGGGCGCTCGGGAAGCGCGGGCAGCGCGTAGCGCGCTGCCACGCGCCTATTGACCGGCGGGCTTGTCGTGCCCGGTCTTTGCCTTGTCCTGCTCCGGCTCGATCTTCGTGGTGCCGCCGGTCGAAGGCGGGTCGCTCGCCGGGAAGCTGTCCTCGACCTGTTCGTCGATCTGCTGTTCGCTCTTTTCCGAGTGCGGATGCTGTTCCTTGTGTGTCGTCATGGTGGCTCCTTCCTCCAGGTTGAACGGCAAAACGATGGATCACGACGCCGCCGCTTGCGGCGCGCTGCCGGCCGTCGCGCCGATGATCGCGAGCGCGTCGGCGCGCGACAGCCCGCCGCGCATCGCGTCCGAAAGCCGCGCGGTCAGCGCTTCGCGCTCGCAGGCGAACACCGCGTCGACATTCCCGTCGCGCACGTACAGCGCGATGAACTGGTGATGATCGAAGTCGCCATCGACGACGATCTCATCCCACTCGCTAGCGTGACCCAGGTATTCGAAGTTCTTGCCGTAGTGATAGGTCCAGAAGAACGGCACGTCCGCATAGCGGGTACGCACGCCGCACATGTTCTGCGCGGCGATGCGCGCATGCTGCTGCGCGACGCGCCAATGTTCGATACGCAGCGGCTCCTGGTTCTCGTGCAGCGAGAACACGGCGATATCGCCGGCCGCATACAGACCGCACGCGGCGCTCATGCCGGCATTGACCACCACGCCGCCGTCCTTCTGCAACGGCAGTCCTTCGACGAACCCTGTAGCCGGCGCAACCCCCGTGCCCAGCAGCACGACATCCGCGGCAATGGCTTCGCCGTCCGCGAGCATTACCGTATGCACGTTGCCTTCCTCGCCCTCGAGCGACGCGACCTTGGCGTCGAGATAAAACTTCACGCCATTGCTTTCGTGCAGCGCGCGAAACATCTGGCCCGCGCGCTCGCCGAACTGCTTCACGAACGGCACCTTGTCGTGCGAAATCACGGTGACGGGCACACCGTGCTTGCGCAACGCGGATGCGACTTCGAGGCCGATGAAGCTGCTGCCCAGAATCGCGACGCGGGTTTGCGATGCATCGTCGCCCAGCGCGTCGATCAATGCGGCGGCATCGTCGAGGTGGCGCAGCACATGCACGCCGCCCAGTTCGCAGCCGGGAATGTCGGGCACTTTCGGCACGCTGCCGGTGGCGAGCAGCGCGGTGTCGTATTTGAGCGGCTCGATGCTCTGCCCGCCATTACCCGCGCCGGCTTCGAAATGGATCGTGCGCGCGGGCACATCGAGCCGCGCGACCTTCGCGACGATCCGTTCGATGCCGTGCGCGTGCAGCCAATCGGGCGGCAACAGCGGTGGCACGTCGGCGGGTGGCATCTCGAACGAGGGGACGAATTTGCTCAGCGAGGTGCGGTCGTAGGGCGCGTGCGCTTCGTCGCCGATCAGCGTGACGCGGCCTTCGAAGCCGAACTCGCGCAACGCGGCACAGGCGGCAGCGCCGGCCGCACCCGCGCCGATCACCACGTAGTGCTTGCGTTGCGCGGCGGTATCGAGTGCGGGCGTGTGCGCCGCCGCTTCCGGCGCGGCGATTTTTTCCGCCGACACGAGCACGTCGTCGCCATCGAGCGTGACCGGATAGCGATCGAGCGGCAGCAGCGGGGGCGGCTCCAGCACGTTGCCGGTCGCGACATCGAAGGTGCCCTTGTGCCACGGACAGATGATGCGACCGTGACACAGCGCACCCTCTTCGAGCGGGCCCCCCGCATGCGGGCAATCCGGGGAGTACGCGTGCACGGTGTCGCCGTCGCGCACCAGCAGGATCGGCGTGTCGTCCACGGTGACGCGCACCGCGCGCTCAGCCGGCAATTCCGATAGCCGCGCAACGCGGCGGGCAGTCGTCGACATGGTGAGGCCTCGCGCATGGAAAGGCTCGCGCAGCGCAGCGAGGCGCGTCGCGAGCAGGAACGGAAGTGGGCTTGCCATCAAGCAGCGATAAGGCAGCAATCGCTGTGCCCGTCCGGGTTCGCGAAGTGATGCAGCGAACCCGCTTGGGAAGATAGGCCGAGTTGCGGTAAATTTCGAGGCAGGGGAATTAGCACGCGAACAGCGGCGTGCGAATTCACAGGCAATGCCTTCCCTGACCGTGTGCAACTTTGATGGAGCAGGTGACCGTGCAGCGTGCAGAACGTGTCGCAGTCGATGTGCCGATGCCGTCACGCAACTTCGCGGCGACACGGCGCATGTTGCTGATCGTGCTGGCCGTGTCGATCGTGTTTCCATTGGCCTGCCTCGCGGGCTATGGCTACTTCGACTACCAGCGCAGGATCTCCGATGCGAACGATATGATCGACCGCCTCGCGCGCGTGGCGCAGGAGCAGGCCGTCAAGGTGCTGGATCTGAACCGGCAGATGGCCTCGCGCGTGATCGAGCTGCTCGGCGATTCCGACGATGCGCAGATCCGTGCGCGCGAGCGCGAACTCCACGCGCGTCTGCAGAGTATTGGGGGCGACTTTCCGCAGGTGGCATCGATCGCGCTGCTCGGCGTGAACGGCGAGCTGCTCGCGTCGAGCCTCGCGTACCCGGCGCCGGCGGTGCAGACCGGCCAGCGCGACGATTTTCTCGCCGCGAAGGCGATGCGTCCGCAGCCGTACTTCTCGCTGCCGATGTTCGGCGCACTGTCGAAGGTCGACGTCTTCACGACCGCGATCGGCCGCTCGGACGCGAACGGTCGGTTTCTCGGCGCGGTCACGGTCGCGCTGCGCAACGAATATTTTTCGCGCTTCTATCACGAACTGACCAACGGCGATCCGTCGCTCGCGCTCGCACTCTACCGGCAGGACGGCAATCTGCTGGTGCGCTATCCGCCATGGCCGGCCGGCGCGCGGCCGTCGATGCACAGCGCCTTCATGTCCGCGTTGCGCGACAAACAGCTGTTCGGCCACGTGCGTCTGAATTCGACCGTCGACGGCGTCGAGCGGCTTCTCGCGTTTCGCCGCGTCGGCGACTACCCGTTGTATGTGATGAGCGCGTACGCGACGTCGTCGATCGTGGCGGCGTGGCGCACGCACTTTCTGTTGATCGCGGCGCTGACGGCGGTGCCGTGTATCGCGATCTGGGCGCTCGTGCTGTATTCGCTGCGCCAGCTCGAAGCGGAGCGGCGCGCGTGGGAGCGCTGGCAGGGCGAGGTCGCGATGCGTCTGTCGGCCGAGGCGTCGAGCCGGCAACTGCAGCGCATGGGCGCGCTCGGCAATCTGGTCGCCAATGTCGCGCACGATTTCAACAACCTGCTGATGGTGGTGTCGGCCAACACCGAGCTCGCGCGGCTCAAGCATTACAACGATCTCGAGAAGGAAGTGCATGCGGTCGAGCGTGCCACCGCCACGGCCCAAGCGCTGACACGGCGTCTGCTCACCGTCGCGCGCAAACAGCCGCTGAAGCAGGAGCCCGTCGAGCTTGCGCGCTGGCTGCCGGCCGCCGTGCCGCTGATCAACGCGGCGCTCGGCGACACCATCGAGCTGGCGCTGCGCATACCGGAGGGCTTGTGGCAGGTGCTCGTCGATCCGACCGATCTCGAGTTCGCGATCGTGAACATCGCGATGAACGCGCGCGATGCGATGCCGCGCGGCGGACGCTTCGTGATCCGCTGCCAGAACAATCGGCTGGTCGGCAGCGACACGCTGCTGCCGGACGGCGAGTACGTGCTGATCGCCTGTTCCGACGACGGCGAAGGGATGCCTGAATCGGTCGCGCGGCGCGCGTTCGAGCCGCTCTTCACGACCAAGCTGCGCGGCGCGGGCACCGGCCTCGGGCTCGCCCAGGTGCTGTCGATGTCCGAGCAGGCCGGCGGCACCGCGAAGATCGACAGCGTGCTGGGCAGCGGCACGACGGTACGGATGTTTTTGCCGCGCTATCGCGAGCGCGCGGCAACGGCCGGCGTCGATGCGCGCCAGCCGCAGCCGACCGCGGCCGGGGTCGTGCTGCTCGTCGAGGACAACGAGGACGTCGCGGCCGGCGTGACCGCGGTGCTCGAAACCTTCGGCTGCGAGGTCCATCACGAGCCGACCGCCGACCAGGCGTTCGACGTGCTCAGCGCCGGCGAGCGCTTCGAGCTCGTGCTGTCGGACATCCAGATGCCAGGCAAGCTGAACGGTATCGACCTCGCGGAGAAGATCCGCAGCGCGTGGCCGACGCAAAAGATCGCGCTGATGACCGGTTACGCCGACGAACTAGACCGCGCGCGTCGGCTCGGCATCGCGATACTCGCGAAGCCTTTCAACATCGACGAATTGCATGCGCTGGTGGCGTGCGGCACCTGAAGCCGCGGCACGCCGTTCGCGCATTGCGTGCATGAGCTTTTCCTGTCGTGCTGTGCTGCGGCACAGCCCTTGCTGAAAAGAGTGCGAGGTTTGCGCGTGCGGCTGTCGCGCGCCCACTTCCTTTCGACAGTTTCGACACCAAGGAGAATCGCCATGAAGATCAGACACGCAGTGCTCGTTTCCACCTTGCTCGCGGCTTCGTCGCTCGCGATGGCGCAAGGCGCCGGCGGCGGCGGCGGGGGGCCGGCCGGCACCGACCCGAGCACCAACGCCGCGACCTCGTCGCGCGAGGGCGGCGATGCGGGCCCGGCGGCGACGACCACGCCTGCGACCCACCATCACATGAAGAAGCATTCGAAGTCGAAAAAGCCCATGACCGATTCGACGAATATGCCGGGCGCCGACGCGAGCAGCGATACGAAGGGGCAGTAAGCGCCGCGTATCGAGGCAGAAGGACGGCAGGAGCCGCGCGCCGGTCCCCCGGCGTGTGGGCTCCTGTGGTTTCGTATAGAAGCGTGCTGACGGGCGATTCGCGCTTCGCCCGCCGGCGGGTCAATCCTTTTCCATCGACGGGTCGTACTTGCCGAGCGCGGCCGCGCCATTCAGACGCGCGCGCTTGAGCAGCGCCTGCTGCGCTTGCTTCACGTTGCCCGGCTGGCCGCGCCACGCATTCAACGGCGGCTCCTGCAACGCGCGCCCATACGAGAAGCTCAGATTCCACGGCAGCGCGCCGAGCCGGTTCATCGCGCTGAGATTGGCGGTAGCTTCCTCGGGCGACTGTCCGCCCGACAGGAAAACGAGACCCGGCACCGAAGAGGGCACCGTGCGCATCAGCACGCGAACGGTCGCCGCCGCGATATGCGCGGTGCTCGACTGCTGCTCATGCTCGGAGCCAGCCAGCACCATACTCGGCTTCAGCACGATATGTTCGAGCACGACGCGATGCCGATGCAGCGCATGAAACACCTCGTGCAACACGGCCTCGGTCACTTCCGCGCAACGCTCGATCGTGTGATCGCCGTCCATCAGCACCTCGGGTTCGACGATCGGCACGATGCCGGCTTCCTGGCTGATCGCCGCGTAGCGCGCGAGCGAATCGGCGTTCGCCTCGATCGCGAGCCGGCTCGGCAGGCTCGCGGTGATGTTGTAGACCGCGCGCCACTTCGCGAAGCGCGCGCCTTGCCGCTTGTAATCGACGAAGCGTTTGGCGAGACCGTCGAGGCCTTCGGTAATTTCATCGCCCGGAGCGAGCGCGAGCGGCACCTTGCCGAGGTCCACCTTGATGCCCGGCACGATGCCGTTCGCCGCGGCCACTTGCGGGAACGGCGTGCCGTCGTCGGCTTTCTGGCCGAGCGTTTCCTGGTAGAGGATCACGCCGCTCACGAACTCGCCGAGGCCGGGTGTCGTCAGCAGCAGGTTGCGATACGCGCGACGGTTTTCTTCGGTCGATTCGAGGCCGATCGTCTTGAAGCGTTTGGCGATGGTCGGGCCGCTTTCGTCGGCGGCGAGAAGACCCTTGCCGGGTTGAATCATCGCCTTGACGGTGGCTTGCAGCTCGCTACGGGTGTCCATGAGGTGTGCTCCCTTGGGTAGGCTCCGTACGATGCGGTGTGCGGAGAAGTGCCGGTGACAGTTTCCTTTGCGTGACGAGTGGGTGCGAAAGCGGACTTTATTCGCCGAGCAGATGCAACACGATATCGCGCGGCTGTGGCTGACGCCGATGTTCGAACAGATAGAGCCCCTGCCATGTGCCGAGCACCATTCTTCCATGCTCGACGGGCACCGATAGCTGCACCTGGGTGAGTGCCGTGCGCAGATGCGCGGGCATATCGTCGGGGCCTTCGGTGTCGTGCTCGTAGCGCGTGTCGTCCTCGGGCGCGAGGGTCTCGAAGTAGCGCTGCAGATCGCGCCGTACCGATGGATCGGCATTCTCCTGAATCAGCAGCGACGCCGACGTGTGCCGGCAAAATACCGTGAGCAGACCGGTACGGATGTCCGTATCGTCGACGAAGCGGCGCGCGTCGTCGGTAAATTCGACCAGGCCGCGGCCACGGGCCTGGACACGCAGATGATGGATGACCTGGCGCATGATGGAGCTCGAATCTCAGAGCGACGCGAACGCGTCCTCGATGTCCTCGGCGCTGCGTGGCCGCACCACGCGCGCGACCTCGGCGCCGTCGCGCATCAGCACGAGCGTCGGCCAAAGCTTAACCTTGAACGAGCGGCCGAGCGGGCGGCCGGGACCGTCCTCGATCTTCAGATGCCGCACGCCCGCGTGCGGTGCGAGCGCCTGCCGGATCGAGGCCTGCGCACCCTGGCAATAGCCGCACCAGTCGGTGCCGAATTCGACGACGGTGGCACCGGGCAGCGAGTCGAGCTCGGCGCGGGAAGGGGCTTTCGGGGAATAAGCTGTCGGGGAGGTCATGCGTGCTCCGCTCTTGATCGTGATCTGCCAAGGGTAGCAGCTATGCCGCGGATCGTCAGCGCAGCGGCCGTATGCAGCCGATGCGCGTGATGTCGCCGCGGCATGTTAAAAAGCCGTGCGCGCGTGCTCGACCGATCGACGCGCCGCGTCATCGCACGGAACCTCGCAAGACATGAACGCACGAATCTATCTGCAACATCCGCAACACAAGGACGCGATCGCGGTCGCGACCGGCTTCAGCTGGGGCGCGTGCCTGCTCGGCTTCATCTGGGCGCTGTCGAAAAGAATGTGGTTCGCCGCTTTCGTGATGCTAGGCATCAACGTGATCCTGCTCGGCATCGGTCTGTGGGGCGAGACGGCCGATCTGATCGGCTTCGGGCTGTCGATCGTGTTCGCGTTCGCGTGCGGCGCGTATGGCAACCGGTGGCATCGCTGGACGCTCGAACAGCGCGGCTACGTCGTCGTGTGATGCGTTCACGCTGGAGCGCGGATTGCTGCGCGGGCGTGTGATCGAAGCTCGGTTCAATCCGTGATGGAGGCGTTTCATGCTCATTGCATCGACAGTCGCTGGTCTCGCCGTGTCGTTGGGAATGTTGGCCATCGCGCCGCTCGCCCACGCCGCCGACCCGGCGCCCCCCGCCACGATCGCGGCCACCCCGGCGACCCCAACGTCCGCTCCCGCCGACGACACCTTCCTGCTGACGATCTTCCTGCGCCACGACGAATCGAAGCCGCTGCCGAAGATCAACGATCAACTGCGCGAGCAGGGCTTCTTCAAGACCTTTCCGCCGCCCGGCATCGAAGTCGTGTCGTGGTACGTGATGATGGGCATCGGACAAGTCGTGACGCTGCGCGTGCCCGCGAGCCGGCTGCGCGAAGTGAACCGCGCGATCGAATCGACCGCGTGGGGCGGCTATCACACCGAGTTCTATCCGACCTACGACTACAAGGCGCAGGCGCAGCAAATGCGCGCAACTGAGGGCAAGTAGCGGCGAGTGTGCTGGGAGCTTGCCGCTAACGGCGCGCATCGGCACCGCACGGCGCGAGCAGCGCTACACCCACGCGCGCGCATTTCACATTTGGGACGGCTGTGAGCGGGTTTACGCGAGCCGCGCTCCGGGTCGATAATGCCCCGGTCGTTTTGGCCCCGAGCCCGCGACGCCTATCGTGCCGTCGCGCGCATCGAAGCGCAGCGAGGCCCGCTCCACCTGACCTTCCGTCCCCGTGTTGAAAACTGCGCGTTTTTTCGACCTGCTTCGCATTCCTGGCTTCAAGCCGCTCGCTGCCGCCACCCTGATGCTCGGTGTGGCGATGTCCTTCACCGCACCGTATCTGTCTTTGTTCGGCATCGAACGCGCCGGCATGACCCCGTTCCGGCTCGGCGTCTTCATGACGCTGATCGCCGCGAGCGGCGTGCTCGCGAGCACGGCCGCCGGGCGCTGGAGCGACAGGAGCGGGCGGCACCGCCCGTTGTTGCTGGCGGCGCTGATCCTGGCCGCGCTCGGCTACCTGTGTCTGTGCGTGGTGCGCGATTACCGGCTGCTGCTCGTGGTCGGTATCGTGTTCATCGGCGCGGGCGGCTCGGCGATTTCGATGGTGTTCTCGTTCAGCCGCGCGGCGCTGCCGGTGCCTGACCCAGCCGAGCGCGTGTTCGCCAGCGCGACGCTGCGCACGATCCTGTCGGCCGCATGGGTGTTCGGGCCGTCGGTCGGCGCGCTGGTGCTCGCGGCGACGAACTTCACCGGGCTGTTCCTGTTCGCGGCCGCGAGCTTCGCGATCTGCGGCTTCATCGTCTGGCGCATGCAGGAGCCGCAGAGCCATCTCGGCGATCACACGGTCGAGGACACCGCGTCCGAGCCGTCCGCGTCGATCACGGTGCCGCCGCTGCGGCAACCCGGCGAGGATGCGCACGAAACGCTGCCGGCCGCGTCGGCGAACGACATCCTGCGCTCGGTGACCGCGCTGACCTTGCTCGGCCTCGCCGCGAACGCGACGATGATCGTGCTGCCGCTCTACATCGTGCACGGGCTGAACGGCACGCATCTCGACGTGTCGGTGATGCTCGGCCTCGGCGCGCTGACCGAGATCCCGATGATGCTCGCGCTCGGCGCGAAGTCGTCGTCGCTGCACAAGCCGAACTGGCTTGCCGCGTGCGCGGCCGTGCATGCGGTGTACTTTGTCGCGATGTCGCTGGCCGGCAGCGTCAGCGTGCTGATCCCGATGCAGATGCTGAACGCGTTCGTGGTCGCCGTGACCTCGTGCCTCGGCATGACCTACGTGCAGGATCTGATGCCGCACTCGCCCGGGCGAGCGACTGCGCTGTTCTTCAATGCGGCGCGGGTCGGCTCGATCCTTTCGGGCGTGCTGTCCGGGCTGCTCGTGCAGGCGTTCAGCTATCGCGGCACGTTCCTGTTTTGCGGACTGCTGGGGCTGTGCGCGCTCGTGCTGTTCGCGGTGCCCGGCTATCGCTATCCGGTGATGTGGCGCGCGGTGAAGCGCTTCACGGCTGAGCAATACGCGAAGCTGGCCGCGCGCCGCGGCACGCGCTTGCCCGAGCGCAGCGAATGACGCGCGATGCCGCCGCGTTCGCTTTCGTGCGGATGCGGCGCGCCTCCAGCCACGCGGAACTTTGACCCGCGCCGCACCTCTGCAAAAAAGTGCGGCTTCTTTCGACCCATTCGGCGCACCTCGCGACACAGCGCCTATGCTTAAGGGCAACCACGCCGCCGCAACACGACGACCAGAAAATCGGACAGCGCAACGCAGCATCTTTCGGAGCGAGCTATGCAGCTAGGCATGATTGGATTGGGACGGATGGGCGCCGACATGGTGCGGCGCCTGACCAAAGGCGCTCAGCAATGCATCGTGTACGACGTGCAGCCGGCGGCGGTCGACAGGCTGAAGCAGGAAGGCGTAGCCGGCGCCAGTTCGCTCGAAGACCTCGTCGCGAAGCTCGCCAGGCCGCGTGCCGTGTGGCTGATGGTGCCGGCCGCGGTGGTCGACGCGACGCTCGACAAGCTCGTGCCGCTGCTCGAACCGGGCGACATCGTGATCGACGGCGGCAACTCCTACTATCACGACGACATCCGCCGCGGCCAACAGCTCGGCGCGCACCAGCTTCACTATGTGGACGTCGGCACGAGCGGCGGCGTGGCGGGGCGCGAGCGCGGCTACTGCCTGATGATCGGCGGCGAGGCCGAGGTCGTGAAACGGCTCGAACCGATCTTCTCGGCGCTGGCGCCCGGCGTCGGCACCGAGAGCGCGACACCGGGCCGCGTGGCGGGCGCGAGCACCGCCGAGCAGGGTTTTCTGCATTGCGGCCCGCAAGGCGCGGGGCATTTCGTCAAGATGGTTCATAACGGCATCGAGTACGGGCTGATGGCCGCCTACGCCGAGGGTTTGAACGTGCTGCGCCACGCCGACGCCGGCCGCCACGCGCGCGAAGCCGATGCCGAGACGGCGCCGCTGCGCCGCCCCGAGCTGTATCAGTACGATCTGAATCTCGCGGACATCGCCGAGGTGTGGCGGCGCGGCAGCGTGATCGGCTCGTGGCTGCTCGACCTGATCGCCGGCTCGCTCGCCGGCGACACCGAACTGAAAGGCTACGCCGGCCGCGTATCGGATTCGGGCGAAGGGCGCTGGACCGTCGCGGCGGCGATCGACGAAGGCGTGCCGACGCCGGTGCTCAGCGCGGCGCTGTTCGCGCGCTTCAGTTCGCGCGGAGAAGCCGATTTTGCGAACCGCGTGCTGTCGGCGATGCGGCACGATTTCGGCGGTCACGCGGAAAAACCCGTCGCGCCGGACGGCGGACTGAAGTAGCCGAGGCGATCCACGAACCTGCCCACGAGGAACCGCGATGCCAGTCACTTCCGCCACGCCGCACGACGTCGTATTTCTATTCGATTGCGATAACACGCTGCTCGACAACGATCACGTGCTGCAGGATCTGCGCGCGCACATGATGGGGCAGTTCGGCGAAGAGAACAGTGCGCGCTACTGGGAAATTTTCGAGAACCTGCGTAAGGAACTTGGCTACGCCGACTACCTCGGTGCGCTGCAGCGCTACCGGACCGAGCATCCACGCGACACGCGTCTGCTGCTGATGTCGTCGTTCCTGATTGAGTATCCGTTTGCGAACCGGCTCTATCCGGGTGCGCTCGACGCGCTGCGGCATGTCGGCAAGTACGGGCCGACGGTGATCCTGTCGGACGGCGACGTCGTGTTCCAGCCGCGCAAGATTTCGCGCTCGGGCCTGTGGGACGAAGTCGAAGGACGCGTGCTGATCTACATCCACAAGGAGTTGATGCTCGATCAGGTGATGGATTGCTATCCGGCGCGCCATTACGTGATGGTCGACGACAAGCTGCGGATTCTGAGCGCGATGAAGCAGGCATGGGGCGCGGAGCTGACGACCGTGTTTCCGCGCCAGGGACACTATGCGTTCGATCCGAAGGAGATCGCGAACAATCCGCCCGCGGACGTGAGCATCGGGCGAATCGGCGAGTTGGCGGAGATCGACGTGCAGACGCTGTTGCGTAGCGGGAAGGGCAACTAGGCGGCGCCGCGCGCGATGTGCGGGCACCGCCTCTTGGATGGAGTCGCGGGTGAAGTCGCGAGATCAAGCGCCCAGCGCTTTCAGGCGCGCCTGGGTATCGGCTGCGCCCATGCGCGCGGCGGCATCGGCCGCGCTGACGCCGTTCGCGTCGCGCGCATGCGGGTCCGCGCCGTGCGCGAGCAGCAGATCGACGATTGCGGTGCGGTTGAACATCGCGGCGATCATCAGCGCGGTGCGGCCATCGGGCGATGCGCCTTCGACGTCGGCGCCATGCGCGAGCAAGGTTTCGATCACGTTGTCGAAGCCCTTGAACGCGGCGCCCGCGATCGGCGTCTGCCCCGCATCGTTGCGCAGGTTCGCATCGGCACCCTGTTCGAGCAGCGTGCGCACCGCGTCGACGTGGCCGTGGTAACTCGCGAGCATCAGCAGGCTGTCGCCGCGCTCGTTGCGCAGATTCGGCGGTACGCCTTTTTCGATGACGGCGGCGAGCATCGTCGCATCGCCGCGTCGCGCGAGGTCGAAGACTTCCCGGGCGAGCGCCTGCAATTCAGGATCGGATTGCGAAGCGGACGGGTTGTTGGTGTGGTCGCTGTGGTTGGCCAAGGCTCTCTCCTTGCGTTGAATGAGCGGCGCGATGCAAATGTCGCGCCCGGTTTTTCAGAGAGCATACACATTCCGCGGCGCTCGCGTCCGCGTGCCGACAGCGGCGCCGCAGTGCTACGCGTGGCTGAAAAGCTTGACCAGCAGCCCGAATACGCCTATCGGTATTCCGACCGCCACGAACGTCAATACGAGCGTAAGGACCAGAACCTTAAGCACTTTGAGCGCACTGGGAGATGTCGACATGGCGGCCATTGACCTGAGACAGAGGATCACGAAAAGAAAGCAGACAGCGCAAGGCAATTGCAGTACGAATGCCACATTCAGCGCCAGATACTGCGAGGGGTAGAAACATTCGCCCCCGGTTTGAGCAGCTTAGTACATTCGACCCGTGCCCCACGGCTTCGTTTCGATTGCACCGCATCATCCGCCAACCAGCCTGACAGTTCTTTTCGAGGAGTGACGCCATGGCCGAAGCAACCTCGCATCCCACCCCACCGCAAGTTCTGGACCCCGATATGCTGCGCAACCTCGATCGGTACTGGCGCGCATGCAATTATCTGTCGGTCGGCATGATCTATCTGCGCGACAACCCGCTGCTGCGCGAACCGCTGAAGCCCGAGCACATCAAGAACCGGCTGCTCGGCCACTGGGGTTCCGACGCCGGCCAGAGCTTCGTGCTCGTGCATCTGAACCGGCTGATCCGCAAACACGATCTCGACATGATCTTTCTGTCCGGCCCCGGTCACGGCGCGCCGGCGAGTCTCGCGCACTGCTATCTGGAAGGCACCTATTCGGAGGTCTATCCGGACCGCAGCGAGGACGAAGACGGTATGCGGCGCTTTTTCCGGCAATTCTCGTTCCCGGGCGGCATCGGTTCGCATTGCACGCCGGAAACGCCGGGCTCGATTCACGAAGGCGGCGAACTTGGCTACTGCCTGTCGCACGGCTACGGCGCCGCGTTCGACAATCCTGATCTGATCGTCACCGTGATGATCGGCGACGGCGAAGCGGAGACCGGGCCGCTCGCCACCTCGTGGCATTCGAACAAATTCCTGAACCCGATCCGCGACGGTGCGGTGCTGCCGGTGCTGCATCTGAACGGCTACAAGATCGCCAATCCGACGCTGCTCGCGCGCATTCCGCATGAAGAGCTCGAGGCATTGATGGTCGGTTACGGGCACAAGCCATATTTCGTCGAAGGCGACGATCCCGACACGATGCATCAGCAGATGGCGGCGACGCTCGAACAATGCCTCAGCGAAATTCGCGCGATCCAGCAGAACGCGCGGCAGAACAACGACACCACTCGGCCGCGCTGGCCGATGATCGTGCTGCGCTCGCCGAAGGGCTGGACCGGGCCGAAAGAAGTGGACGGTCACAAGGTGGAAGGCTCGTGGCGCTCGCATCAGGTGCCGGTGGCCGATGCGGTGACCAATCGCAAGAGTCTGAAGATCGTCGAGGATTGGCTGCGCAGCTACGGTCCTGAAACGCTGTTCGATGCGAATGGCCGCCTCGTCGAAGAACTGCGCGCGCTCGCGCCCGAAGGCGCGAGCCGCATCAGCGCGAATCCGCACGCGAACGGCGGGCTGCTGTGCAAGATGCTCGACATGCCGTCGTTCCGCGATTACGCGGTCGCCGTGAAGAAACCGGCGGCGGCGTATACGTCGCCGACCGCGGTGCTCGGCACCTTCCTGCGCGACGTGATGCGCAAGAACATGTCGAACTTCCGGCTGTTCGGTCCCGATGAAACGTCGAGCAACAAGCTGCATGCGGTTTATGAAGTGTCGGGCAAGACCTGGCTCGATCCGCTCGAACCGAGCGACGCCGACGGAGGCCACCTGTCGCCCGACGGCCGCGTGATGGAGATGCTCAGCGAGCACACGCTCGAAGGCTGGCTGGAAGGCTATAACCTGACCGGCCGTCATGGGCTCTTCGCGACCTACGAAGCGTTCGTGCACGTGATCGACTCGATGTTCAACCAGCACGCGAAATGGCTCGAAAAATCCAAGCGCGAGCTCGGCTGGCGGCAGCCGGTGCCGTCGCTCAATCTGCTGATCACGTCGATCGTGTGGCGCCAGGATCACAACGGCTTCACGCACCAGGACCCCGGTTTTCTCGACGTGGTCACGAACAAGAGCCCGGATGTGGTGCGCATCTATCTGCCGCCCGATGCGAACTGTCTGCTGAGCGTTGGCGACCACTGCCTGCGCTCGCGCGACTACGTCAACGTGATCGTGTCCGACAAGCAGCCGCATCTGGATTATCTCGACATGGACGCGGCCGTCATTCACTGCACCAAAGGTATCGGCATCTGGGACTGGGCGTCGACCGATCAGGGCGCCGAGCCGGACGTCGTGATGGCGTGCGCGGGCGACATCGCGACGATGGAAGCGCTCGCCGCGGTGCAGATCCTGAAGGAGCACTGCCCGACGCTGAAGATCCGCTTCGTCAACGTGGTCGATCTGTTCCGCCTGATGCCGGAGCGTGCGCATCCGCATGGACTGTCCGACCGTGATTTCGATTCGCTGTTTACGACCGACAAACCGGTGATCTTCAACTTCCACGCGTATGCGGCGCTCGTGCACAAGCTCACGTACAACCGCAAGAACCACGGCAACATGCACGTGCATGGCTACAACGAGAGGGGCAACATCAATACCCCGCTCGAACTCGCGATCATCAACGGCGTCGACCGCTTCACGCTGGCGATCGATGCGATCGATCGCGTGCCGACGCTGCGCGGCGTCGGCGATCATACGAAGGAGTGGCTGCGCGGGCAGATCATCGAGCATCTCGCATATGCGCACGAGGAGGGGATCGACAAGGAGGAAATCCGTAACTGGACGTGGAAAGGCTGAGGGGGAACACCATGCACGACCACGATCAGGAACGGACGATCCTCGTGTTGAACAGCGGGTCGTCGTCGTTGAAGTTCGGGCTTTTCGCACCTTCGGCCGACGACGAAACGCTGCTGCTCGAAGGCGCGGCCGAGGGCATCGGCCGCACCGACGGCCGCCTGCGGATCAAGGCGGCCGACGGCCGCGTGCTGTTGCAGCAGGACCAGAAACTCGACTCGCAGACCGAGGCGCTGCAACAGCTTTCGCAACTGCTCGTGCAACAGCATCACGCGCGGCCCCCGGCGGTCGGGCATCGCGTCGTGCATGGCGGTCCGCATCTGCGCACGCACCAGCGCATCACCGACGACGTGCGGCGTCAGTTGCTCGACGCGCTGCACTTCGCGCCGCTGCATATCCCGCCGGCACTCGAGTTGATCAACGAAGCCACGCAGATTTTCCGCGACGCCACGCATTACGCGTGCTTCGACACCGCTTTTCATGCGACGCTGCCGCCGCGCGCCGCGCGGCTCCCGCTGCCGCGCCGTTATGCGGACGCCGGTGTGATCCGCTATGGCTTTCACGGGCTGTCGTACGAATCGCTGGTCAAGCAACTCGGCGCGGCGTTGCCGTCGCGCGCGGTGTTCGCGCATCTCGGCAACGGAGCGAGCCTGTGCGCGCTGCTCGACGGCCGCTCGGTCGATACGACGATGGGCCTGACGCCGACCGGCGGCGTCCCGATGGGCACGCGCAGCGGCGACCTCGATCCGGGCGTGCTGCTGTATCTGATGCGCGCGGAACGGCTCGACGCGGATGCGCTGGACACGCTGCTCAATCGCCAGAGCGGTCTGGCCGGTTACGCGGACGGCGAAAGCGACATGCAAGCGCTGCAAAAAGGCGCGGTGGCCGGCGATGCGCACGCGTCGCTCGCGCTCGATGCGTTTGCGACCGGCGTGCGCAAGACGATCGGCGCTTACGCGGCGCTGCTTGGCGGCATCGATCTACTGGTGTTCACCGGCGGGATCGGCGAGCACAGCGCCGAGGTCCGGCGGCGCGTATGCGATGGGCTTGCGTTTCTTGGGCTCGTCGAGGGCGATCCGGCGGGCAAGGTGAGGGTGCTGCACACCGAGGAGGAGAAGCAGATCGCGCGGCATTGTCGGGAACTGCTGCTAGCGGGCTAGATCTGACGCGCCTGACCCGCTCGAGCCGCGTTATGCCGATTTGACCATGGTCCGGTCCGCGATGCCGGTGACGCCGAACAACCGCGTCACGTCTTCGAGCATCGCGGTGCGCTGTGCTTCGTGCTGAAGCTCGCCCGACAGCGTGATGCGCCCGCGCGTGACCTTCACGCGCACGGCGCGCGGCGGCACGGCCGAGTCCCACGCGAGACGGCGTGCCGCTTCAGCGGCGATCTGCGCGTCGGTCAGGCGGGTAGGCTCGCCAGATTTCGAGCTAGCGGAGCGCATGGAATCTCCACGAAACAGAATGTCCATCCCTTCACACTAGCAGATGCGGCGGGATTTGCCCGCGTGCGCGCCTCGCCGCTGCCGCCGCGCGGTTCAAGGGTATGCTCACGGTTCGTTCCGACCGAGCCAAGGCCCGAATCATGTCCGACTTTCCCATCGACAACCCGTTTCTCGACTCGCTCGGCGTGCGTCTGACGCAATGGCGCGACGGCTACGCCGAGCTGCTGATGCCGATCGACGCGAGCAAGCTCAATCGTCAGGGCGTGCTGCAAGGCGGCGCGATCGCGACGCTGCTCGATGCCGCCGCGGGCTACGCGGGCCTGTATGCGCAGCCGGGACAACCGGCGCGGCATGGCTTCACGCTGTCGCTGACCACCAACTATCTGGACAAGGGGCTCGGCGCGACGGTCACCGCGAAGGGTTTTCTCGAACGCTCGGGCCGTTCGATTTTCTTTTCTCGGGCGGAAGCATGGGTGGACGGCAAGCTGCTGATCGCGAGCGCGCAGGGCACCTTCAAGTATTCGAAGACCGCCTGACGCGCGGCGGCCCCGGCAGCGCAGATTCCCGCACCGCGCGGGCCGCGCCGCGTTTATCATAGTGGCCACCTGACAGGACGTGCCGTCCAGCCGCGAACGGCGCGCGCATCTTCCACGAGACCTCGTATCCCCATGAATTCGACTCCCGACGCTCCTTCCCGACCCTCGCTGCGCGCGCTGACCGCGCTCGAAGGACGTGTCCTCGGTGTGCTCGTCGAAAAACAGAACACAGTACCCGACAGTTATCCGCTATCGCTGAACGCGCTGACGCTCGGCTGCAATCAGAAGACCGGCCGCGCGCCGGTAATGAACGCGACCGAGGCCGAGGTGCTGACCGCCATCGACGGCTTGAAACGCCTGAGCCTCGTGTTCGAGGGCAGCAGTAGCCGCGTGCCGCGCTTCGAGCACAACATGAACCGCGTGCTCGGACTGCCGGGGCAGTCGATCGCGCTGTTGACCACGCTGCTGCTGCGCGGCCCGCAAACGGCCGCCGAATTGCGCCTGAACAGCGCGCGTCTGCATGGTTTCGCCGATATCTCGTCGGTCGAAGCGTTTCTCGACGAGCTGGCCGCGAACGATCCGCCTCGCGTCGTCCGGCTGCCGCGCATGGCGGGCGAGCGCGAGAACCGCTGGATGCATCTGTTGTGTGGCGAGGTCAGCCTCAGCGAAGCCGCGCAGTCGGCGGTGGCCGAGGACGACAGCGTGCCGCTGTCCGCATTCGAGGCGCTGAAGGCCGAGCAGAAGCGTCTCGCCGACGAAGTCAGCCGTCTGCAGGCCGTCGTGCGGCGCATGGCGGCCGAGCTGGGTATCAGCGCGGACGATTTGTGATCTGAAATGAAGACGGAAATGGAAACGGAAACGTAAAGCCGCCCGTTTCACGCGTCGCGCCGACGCGGCCTGTCCGCCAGCAACGTGCGCTGCGTGCGATAGAAGATTCGCGGCGGCACGTTCGGCGAGTCTTCGGCGAGACGGTCGAGTTCGGTACGAATGCCGGTGAGGTAGTGCGCTTCGCGCGCATCGGCGTCGCCGGCAAACACCGCTTCGAGCCGCCGGCGCACCGCGCCATAGCGCGCACCGGCCGCGCGATGTTTCTCGGCTCGCTCCGCATACCGCAGGAACGTTTGCAACGCCGCGGAAATCGCCGCCGTCACGCTGACGAGCCCAACGAATATCCGCATCTCGAACGACACCGGCGGCACGCTCAACGACGCGAACACCGCGGTGCCGACGAACGCGGTCAGCGCGGTCACCAGCCAGCCCATGCGGCGCTCGCGCGCCGACAGCAGATCCGCCATGTCGTAATGGCTCATCTGCGATTCGCGCGCGCGGCGAATCCACTTCAACAGCAACTCGGTTTCGTCGACGGGCGGCTCGTAGGCGGGCAGGGTCGTCATCGTTCAGTGGTCGGCGCGCACATCAATCGTAGGAAAACGAGCTGCCGAACTTCTCGATCCGCTCCAGCGCCATGCCCGAGCCGCGCACGACGCAGGTCAGCGGCGCCTCGGCGACGAACACCGGCAGGCCGGTTTCCTCGGCGAGCAGACGGTCGAGATCGCGCAGCAGCGCACCGCCTCCCGCGAGCGTGATGCCGCGCTCGGCGATGTCCGCGCCGAGTTCCGGCGGCGTCTGTTCCAGGGCGATCTTTACCGACGAGACGATCTGGTTCAGCGGATCGGTCAGCGCTTCGAGGATTTCGTTGCTCGACACGGTGAAGCTGCGCGGAATGCCCTCGGACATGTTGCGGCCTTTGACCTCCATCTCCATGACCTCGGAGCCCGGAAACGCGGAGCCGATTTCCTTCTTGATCGCTTCGGCGGTCTGCTCGCCGATCAGCATGCCGTAGTTGCGGCGAATGTAGTTGACGATGGCGTCGTCGAACTTGTCGCCGCCGACCCGCACCGAACCCTTGTACACGATGCCGCCGAGCGAGATCACGCCGACCTCGGTGGTGCCGCCGCCGATATCGACGACCATCGAGCCGGTCGCATCGGACACCGGCAGGCCGGCGCCCGTCGCGGCAGCCATCGGTTCCTCGATCAGATAGACCTGCGAGGCGCCCGCGCTATGCGCGGCCTCCTTGATCGCGCGACGCTCGACCTGGGTCGAACCGCAGGGCACGCAGATGATGATGCGCGGCGACGGTGCAAAAAGCCGCGCCTCATGCGCCATCTGGATGAAGCGCTTGATCATCTGCTGGGTGATGTTGAAATCGGCGATCACGCCGTCTTTCATCGGCCGGATCGCCTCGATGTTGCCCGGCACCTTGCCGAGCATCTGCTTCGCTTCGCGGCCCACGGCGAGAATGATCTTCTTGCCGTTCGGCCCGCCTTCCTGGCGGATCGACACGACCGACGGCTCGTCGAGAACGATGCCTTTGCCGCGCATGTAGATCAGCGTGTTCGACGTGCCGAGGTCGATCGCGAGGTCGTTGGAAAAGTAGCCGCGCAGAAAACCGAACATGCGTATTCCTGTCTTTGCGAAGGCGGGCGCGTTAGCGCCGCCGGGAGCTTGTCGGGGTCTGCCGCTTGCACGCGGCGGGCGGCCGGAGCGTGGGCCGCGCGACAGCAAGAATAGCAGTTTATCGACGGCCGCGGCCGCAGTATCGTTTGCTATCTGCCGCTCGCCGGACCCAGCCGCGCCGCGATCGTGCGGCATGCCGCAAGCAGCGGCTCGATGTAAGTAGCCTGCACATCGTCGCGACGACGGAAGGTCGGCATGCTGATGCTCACGCAGCCGGCCGCGCGGCCGTCCGGCCCGCGAATCGCGGCGCCGTAGCAGCAGATCGAAGCTTCGTTCTCCTCCTGATCCTCCGCGTAGCCGCGTTGCGCGGTCGCATCGATCTCGCGGCGCACGGCGTCGAGGTCGGTCAGCGTGTGCTCGGTGAAACGCGCGAGTGGCGCGTTCTTCAGCAGCGCCTCGCGCTCGGGCAATGTGAGTGTCGCCAGATACGCCTTGCCGACCGAGCTCGACGTCAGCGACACGCGCGTGCCGATGCGCGAGGCCATGCGCACCGCGTGCGGGCTTTCGAGCTTTTCGATGTAGACCATCTCGCCCTGACTCGGCACCGCGAGGTGGATCGTCTCCGACGTGAGGTCGCGCAAGGCCATCAACGCGTCGACGGCCGCGAGCCGCAGGTCCGAGCGCTCCCAGCTATGGCTCGCGAGATCGATCAGGCGCGGTCCGAGGCCGAAGGTGTTGCCGCTACCGCTCGCGATGATCAGCCCTTCGGCCTGCAATGCGGCGACGATGCGATGCACGGTCGGGCGAGGATAGCCGCTCGCCGCGCTCAGTTTCGCGACGTTGAGCGGCGTTGGCGCATCGGCGATCAGTTGCAGCACCGCAATGAACTTCGAGAACGCGGCGGCGCCGGCGACGGCCTTGGAGTCGGCTTTGTTCTCAGCGTGCCGGACGGCATCATGGCGGGCGGAGCCAGCGCGCGATGCGGGTTTGGAAGCGGAACTTGACATTACATAGAGGCAGGGCAGGGGTACGCAATTATGCTTTATCGATGGCTCAATCGACGGTGACGCCGCTTCACGCAACGACTGGCTCACGCGACGAGATACCCGCCGTCGACCGGCACAATCGCGCCCGTCATGAACGACGCCGCCGGCGTGCAGAGGAACACCGCGACCTGCGCGACTTCTGCCGGCGTGCCCCAGCGATGCAGCGGTGTCCGTTCGAGGATCGCCTGCGAGCGGCCATCGTCGTCCTGCAACGCCTGCGTGAGCGGCGTTGCGATCCAGCCAGGCGCAACCGCATTCACGCGAATGCCGTCGGCCGCATACGCGATGGCTAGCGACTTCGTTAGCTGCGCCACCGCGCCCTTGCTCGCGCTATAGGCAGGCACGAGACCGCCGCCGAAAAAACTCAGCATCGACGCCGTATTCACGATGCAGCCCGCCGACGCCTTCAGCAAGTCGCGCGCGGCCGCGCACACCCGCATCGTGCCGTTCAGATTGATATCCATCACGCGTTCGAACACGTCGAGCCGATGTTCTTCGGCGCGGCTTATCACGCCCGCGCAGTTGACCACGATGTCGAGACGCTCGAACGCGTTAACCGCTGCGCTTACGGCGTCCGCCGAGCGCACGTCCAGCGTGACGCGCGGGATCTCGCGTTCGAGCGTATCGGGTGCGCCTGCGGGCAGCGGCAAACCGGCCGCGATCGTCTGCGCCCCGAGTTGCGCGAGCGCGTTGGCGATTGCCGCGCCGATGCCGGACAAGCCGCCGGTCACGAGCGCGGTCTTGCCTTCGAGTAGCTGATTCTGGAATGTCATGTGAGAAGCCGCGTCAGGTGGGTTGGGTCTCGATCGAACTCGCGAGCGGCGCGGGCGCCACTTCCTTGACGACGAACAGATAGACGAGCGCCGCCGCGAACGCAACCGCCGCGCTGATCAGCAGCGCGTTGACGAACGAATGCGTCTGATCGACGACGATGCCCGTGATCACAGGCGCGAACGAGCCGCCCAGATAGCCGCCGAAGTTCTGCATGCTGCCGAGCGACGCGACCAGGTGGCGCGGCGCGGCGACGCTGACGAGCGCCCATGCGCTGCCGCTCGACAGGTTCACGAACAGCATCGCGAGCGACACGTAGACGATTGCGAGCGTCGTGCTCGGCGTGTAGGCGGCCGGCACCGTGAACGCGGCCGCGCCGACGAGGCCGATACACAGCGGCCATTTGCGGCTGCGGATCGGCGCCATGCCGCGCTTCAACAGATAGTCGGCGATCACGCCGCTGCTCGCCATGCCGATCGTGCCGAACACATAGGGAATGGCGACGAGCCAGCCGGTATGCGCGATGCTCAGATGACGCTCGCGCTCGAGATAGCCGGGCAGCCAGGTCAGATAGAGCCACACCATGTAGATCACGCCCATGAAGCCGAAGATCATGCCCCACGTATTGCGCAGCTTGAACAGCGCGCCCCATTCGGACCAGCTGAGGCTCTGCGGGTTTTCCTGGGCGGTCGCGCCTTCGTTCAGATGCGCGGTTTCGGCTTCGGTCAGCGCGATTTCGCTGCGATTGCGATAGACGACGTACCACGCGAGCGCGACGATAATGCCGATCACGCCCATGATGACGAACATCGTTCGCCATCCGAAGGCCAGCATCAGCACCGTGAGCAGCGGGGGCGCGATCATCGGCGCGATGGTGGATGACGAGATGAAGGTGCCGATCGGCGTGCCGCGCTCGCGTACCGCGAACCATTCGCTGACGACTTTCGCGCCAGCCGGAAACAACGGCGCCTCGGCGATGCCGAGCACGACGCGCGCGCTCAGGAAGTGATTGAGCGTCTGGATGAAGCCGCCCGCGACCTGGGCGATCGACCACACGAGCATGCCGAGGCCGAGCATCACGCGCGAACCGAAACGGTCGAGCAGTGCGCCGACCGGCAACTGAGCGAACGCATACGACAACGAGAATGCGGACAGCAGCAACCCCATCTGTGAAGCCGACAGATGCAATTCCTCGCTGACCAGATGATTCGCGATCGACAGCGTGCTGCGGTCGAGATAATTGACGATGCCCGCAACCGTCAGGAAGACGACGGCGACCACCTGGATACGTTTCAGACGTTGCGACTTCTGAAGCATGCTTGTCTCCTGCGCAATGGGTCCTGCTGTGTCGGGATGGTGTTGCTGTGACTCCGGGTATTGCAGAGTCGTTGGGCGTGTTGTTTACCGGATGAACTGGTCGACGTAGTCTTCGCCGAGCCCGACCGCCGTGTAGTGCTTGCGGCACATGTCGATCTTCGTGAACACGTCTTCGTAGCCGGTGTAGTTGCCGTATGGATCGCAATAGAACATCACGCCGTTGACCTGGAAGTACGTGATCATTTCCTCGACGTCTTCGGGCACATATAAGGTATGCGTTTCGCCCGGCGGCTCGTACACGTAGCTGCCTTCGGTCGCGACCCAGTCATGTTCGAGATAGCGCCAGTGGCCCTTGAGCACCATGCCGTGCACGGCCTGCGGATGACGATGGCGGCTCAGCACACCCGAGCGGCGCACGCGCAGCAGATTCATCCAGTATCCCTGCGACGCATTCAGACATAGCGGACGGAACGACACGTTTTCGGCCTGCGGGACCCACACGCGTTCGTCGGTCGGAATCGCGAAGGGCACGACGATTTCCTTTCGCGCTTCCTTCGGGAACGGCAGTTGGTACGGCGTCAAAGCGGATTGATTAGCCTCTGGCATGCGGAAATTCCTCGCGAAGTGTGCTCAAAGAACTTCATGTCCACATGGTGGATATCAAGTCCACGATATGGCTATTATCGGAACCGGTTTCGGCGGGGTCAATCCTGGGGAAATCACCGGTCGGGCACGATAAACCACACGTCAATTCATGCTCACGTCGCGCGACAGATGCACGCGCAACGGTGGCCGCAAGCGCGCACGCGCAAATAGCCCATAAATCAAGGCTTCTTCGCCCGTTCTGATCGAGCACCATCTTTAAGCCTTGTTTAAGAGGAGGCCACTACATTACGCATCCATCTCGAAATTTTCGGCAATATTCCCTTGACTATGACCACGAAAAAATACTGGAGCGGTAGCGCTGCGATTTGCGTAGTACTCGCCTTTGGCGGCGCGTATGCGCTCAGCCATCGCAATGCCGATGCGTCCGTGAGCGACACGCAGGGCCCGACGTCGTCGCTGCACGCGGCGGCGGATATCGTCGGCTCGCGCTCGTCGGCACCGGACTTCTCCAGCATCGTCACGCGCTATGGTCCGGCGGTCGTGCATATCGGCGTCAAGGCAGCCGCGTCGATCGACGAGAACGGTCAACGCAAGAGCGGCGGCGAAGCGCTCGGCTCGGGCTTCATCATCAGCCAGGACGGGTACATCCTGACCAACAATCACGTCGTCGACGGCGCGACCAGCGTGAGCGTGAAGCTCACCGACGGCCGTGAATTCCGCGCCCGGGTGATCGGCAAGGACAAGACCACCGACGTCGCCGTCGTCAAGATCGACGCGAACAATCTACCGACCGTGAAGATCGGCAACCCGGACAGCAGCAAGGTCGGCGAATGGGTCGTGGCCATCGGCTCGCCGTACGGCTTCGACAGCACGGTGACTTCGGGCATCATCAGCGCGAAATCGCGCTCGATGTCCGACGACAGCCCGATCCCGTTCATCCAGACCGACGTGCCGGTCAATCCGGGCAACTCGGGCGGTCCCCTGTTCAATCTGAATGGCGAAGTGATCGGCATCAACTCGATGATCTACTCCCGCACTGGCGGCTTCCAGGGTCTGTCGTTCGCGATTCCGATCGATGCGGCGATGCATGTGAAAGACCAGCTCGTGAGCACTGGTCACGTGACTCGCGGCCGCATCGGCGTGGCCGTGCAGCCGCTCAGCGCTGACAAGGCGAAGGCGCTCGGCCTCGACTCGACGGGCGGCGCACTGGTCGGCTCCGTCGATCCGAATGGTCCCGCGCACGCAGCCGGTCTGCGCCAGGGCGACGTGATCGTCGGCGTGAATGGCAAGCATATCGATAACACCAGGGAATTGGTCGGTCAGGTTGCGCAACTGTCGCCGGGAAGCAAAGCGACGATCAGCGTGTGGCGCAACGGCAGCGAAAACAAGCTGTCGGTGACGGTAGGCGCGCAGCAAGCGCAGGACATGGCGTCGGCCCAGCCGCGCGAAGAGCAGCAGGAGCAACCGCAGCAGCAGAACCGTCCGCGTCTGGGCGTCGCCGTGCGTCCGCTGAGCCGCGACGAACTGCAGCAAGCGCAGCTGCCGGGCGGCGTGGTGGTGCAGCAGGCCACCGGTCCGGCCGCCGAGGCAGGCATTCAGGCGGGCGACATCATCGTTGCCGTCGACGGCAAGGTGATTCGCGGCGTCGAGCAGCTGCGCCGCATGATCGCGCAGGCGGACGAAAGCGTGTCCGTCACCGTGGTGCGCGATGGCGAACAGGCGTCGGTCGACGTGACGCTTGGCTGATGAGTAGAACCCGCCGGTGCAATGCCGGCGGCGGGCACGACGCGCTGATGCAGCGCGCGTGCCTCAGTTGGACGGCTGGACCCCATCCGCGTGAGACGTGCTTTGCGATACGTTCGGCGGCTCGTCGGGTCCGCCCCCCAACGCGACGTAAAGCGACACGCCATTCTGCAACGCTGTCGCCCGAAGCTGGATCAATTGCTGCTCGGCGGCAAACTGATTGCGTCGCGCATCCACTACCTCCAGATAGATCGAGATCCCGTTTTCGTAACGCAGCTCCGCCGTTTCGGCGAGCTGCCGCTGCGCCTGCACCGCCTGTTCCTGCGCCGCGATCTGCTCCTTGTAGCGTTGCCGTGCGACCAATGCATCGGAGACCTCGCGAAACGCGTTCTGCACCGTGCGCTGATAGTCGGCGACCAGTTCGTCGCGCCGCGCGCGCGCCTGCGCGAGTTGCGCCTGGCGCTGTCCCGCATCGAAGATCGGCATGCCGACCAGCGCGCCGAACGACCACGCCTGCTTGGCCGGCACGAACAGATCCCCGAGTTCCGGCGACACATAACCGAAGCTGCCCGTCAGCGCGATGCGCGGGAAAAAGTCCGCGCGAGCGGCGCCGATGTCGGCATTGGCCGCGCGCAGCTGCTGCTCGGCCTGCTGGATGTCCGGCCGGTCGATCAGCAACGCGGAGGGCAGGCCCGCATCGAGTTCGCGGAACTGCGCGGCGTCGGCGATCGGCGGCGCTTGCGGTAGCGCCTCGTTCAGCGGCCCGCCGATCAGCACCTCGAGCAGATTGCGCTGCTGCGCGGTGGTTCGTTGCAGCTCCGCGAGCTGCGTCTGCGCCTGCGTGACGAGAATGGCGGCCTGGTCGTAATCGACCATCGACGTGACGCCCGCATCGAGCCGCATCTTCGCGACTTCCAGCGCGTAGCGCCGACTGTCGAGCGTCCGTTGCGCGAGCGCGATGCCTTCTTCCCCCGAACGGATCGCGTAGTAGTTCGACGCGACATTGCCGATCAGCGACAAACGGAACGCGTGCTGCGCGTCGACGGTGGCCAGATACCGGCGCCGCGCCGCTTCGCTGGTATTGCGCACGCGCCCCCAGAAGTCGAGTTCGAACGACGTCACCGCGGCCTGCACGTTGTACTGGTTGAACTGGACCGAGATGTCCGTGTTGTCGAACTCGGGGTCGATCGAACCGAGCGGCGCCTTCGTGCGGGTCGCACCCGCGTTCGCATTGACCTGCGGCAAACGCGCGGCGTTCTGGATGCGATAAAACGCGCGCGCCTGCTCGATGCGCGCGATCGACGCGGCGAGATCGCGGTTGTGCTCGAGCGCGGCCTCGATCAGCAGCTTCAGTCGCGGATCGGCGAAGAAGGTCTGCCAATCGACTTCGCTTGCCAGATGCGCGGCGGCCGGATTGACGGTCTCCGTCGTGTCGAAATGATCGGCGATCGGCAGCGAGGGCTGCTGATACTTCGGCGCAAAGTTGCAGGCGGCGAGCGAGCAGCAGAAGAGGGGCAGCAGCAGGCGCTGATGAAGGCACCGATGAAGGCTCGGATGAAGGCTCTTAGGCATCGCGCTGCCCTCTACCCAATTCGCCCGGCGTGGCCGTCGGCCGATCGTCATCGTCGAGATCGATGCTGCGCTTCTTGCGGCTCAGCCAGCGACGCGCGGCCACGTAGAACAGCGGCGTAAAGAAGATGCCGAACATCGTCGCGGTCAGCATGCTGCCCATCACGCCGGTGCCGACCGCACGCCGGCTCGCAGCGCCCGCGCCGGTCGCGAGCACGAGCGGCAGCATGCCCAACACGAACGTGACGCTCGTCATCAGAATAGGGCGCAGACGCTGCTGTGCGCCGTTCTTCGCAGCGGCCAGCGCATCCTTTCCTTCGGCTTCCTCCTTGATCGCGAACTCGACGATCAGAATCGCGTTCTTTGCGGCAAGGCCGATGATCGTCACGAGGCCGATGTTGAAGTACACGTCCGCTGACAGTCCGCGCAGCATCGTCAGCAGTACCGCGCCAATCACGCCGAACGGGATGATCAGCAACACCGCGACCGGAATCGCCCAGCTCTCGTACAGCGCCGCGAGCAGCAGGAACACGACGACGAGCGACAATCCCAGCAGCATGCCGATCTGCCCGCTCGCCTGTTTTTCCTCGAACGCAGTGCCGGTCCATTCGTAGCTCAGGCTGCCGGTCAACACGTGCGACGCGATGCGTTCCATCTCGGCGATCGCCGCGCCGCTCGAACGGCCGGGCGCGGCCTGCCCAGACAGCGTCGCGGACGGAAAGCCGTTATAGCGTTCGAGTTGCTGCGGCCCGGAAATCCAGCGCACGTGCGAGAACGCCGAGAACGGCACCATCTCGCCGCGGTTGTTGCGCAGGCGCAGTGCGCTCACGTCCTCGGCGCGCATGCGTTGCTCGGCGTCAGCCTGCAACAGCACGCGCAGCACGTTGCCCTCGAACACGAAGTCGTTCACGTAGTTCGAACCGAACGTCAGCGCGAGCGCCTGGTTCACCTGACCGATCTGCAGACCGAGCGCGCGCGCCTTCACGCGATCGATCTCGACATAGAGTTGCGGCGCCTCCGGCATGCCCTCGGCGCGCACGCCCGCAAGAAGAGGGCTTTGCGACGCATCGATCATCATGCGCTGCGCGGCCTGTTGCAGCGCTTCGCCGCCGACGCCGCTACGATCCTGGATCTTCATCGTGAAGCCGGTCGCGGTGCCGAGCGACGGAATCGGCGGCGGATCGAGCGCGAAAATGATCGCCTCGGGAATCTGCCGGAACGCCGCATTCGCGCGGCGCACCAGCGCGCTCGCCGAATTTTCCTCGCCCGAGCGCTCGTCCCATGGCTTCAGATCGACGAACGACAGCGCCGCCGATTGCCCCTGACCGAAGAAGCTGAAGCCCGTCACGGACGCGACGTTGCGCACCTGCGGCTGCGTTCGCAAGAACGCCTCGACCTGATCGATCGCACGCTGCGTGCGCTGGTCGGTCGAACCCGGCGGCCCGGTATAGGTGACGAATATGTATCCCTGGTCCTCGGTCGGCAGAAAGCCGGTCGGCAGCCGCGTGAAGAAAAACGCGGTGATCGCGCAGGCCGCGACGAACACCAGCAGCCAGCGCAGCGGCGCGCGCAGCATCGCATCGACGCCGCCGATATAGCGCGTGGTGCCCGCGTCGAGCGCGCGATTGAAGCCGCCGAACACGCCGTGCAGCAGACGTGACGCGGGGTTCTTCGGCCGTCGCTTTGCGGCCGCCTCGCTGCGCAACATCGCCGCGCACAACGCCGCGCCGAGTGTCAGCGCCAGCACCGTCGACAGCAGGATCGACACCGCCAGCGTGACCGAAAACTGCCGGTAGATGCCGCCCGTCGAGCCAGGAAAAAACGCCATCGGAATGAACACCGCGACGAGCACCAGCGTACTCGCGATCGCCGCTCCCGATATCTGCCCGATCGCTTTGACGGTTGCGCGCGGCGCGCCGAGCCCTTCCTCGCGCATGATGCGCGCGACGTTTTCGACGACGACGATCGCGTCGTCGTTGAGGATACCGATCGCGACCACCATGCCGAACAGCGACAGAATGTTGATCGACAGCCCGAACAGATAGAGCCCCGCGCAGGTGCCGATCAGCGCGATCGGCACGACGATCGTCGGGATCACGGTCGCGCGCCAGTCCTGCAGGAACAGGAACACCACGACCGTCACGAGCAGCAGCGCTTCGACCATCGTGCGGATCACGCCCTGCACCGAGGTCGTGATGAACGGCGTGGTGTCGAACGGCACGGTCCACGTGACGCCGCGCGGGAAGATCGGCTGTAATTCGCGCATGCGCTGGCGCACCGCGTTCGCTACCGCGAGCGCATTCGCGCCGCTCGCGAGCTGGATCGCGATGCCGGCCGACGCCTTGCCGTTGACGGTGAGCCGGTTGCCATAGCTGTCGTTGCCGAGTTCGACGCGCGCGACGTCGCCTACCCGCACGGTCGAGCCATCCGGATTCGCGCGCACGATGATCTCGCGGAACTGCTCGGGCGTGGTGAAGCGGCTTTGCGTGACGATCTGCGCGGTGAATTCGGAGCCCGGCGCGATCGGCTGATCGCCGAGGCCGCCGCCGGCGGTCTGGCTGTTCTGTTCCTGGATCGCCTGCAGCACCTCGCTTGCCGACAGACCAAAGCCCGCGAGCTTGCGCGGATCGATCCAGATTCGCATCGCGTACGACGAGCCGAACAGCTGCACGTCGCCGACGCCGTCGATCCGGCGCAACTCGTTGACGATGTTGTTCGTCGCGAAGTTGCCCATCGCGACGGCGCTGGTGGAGCTGTCGGTCGCCTGCAGCGCAAGCAGCATCAGAAAGCCCGACGACGCCTTCGTCACGCGCACACCGACCTGCCGGACTTCGAGCGGCAGGCGCGGCTCGACGCGGCTCAGACGGTCCTGCACCTGGCTGCGCGCGACGTCGAGATCGGTGCCGGGCTTCAGCACCACGGTGATCTGCATCGTGCCGTTCGAGCGGCTCACCGACGACATGTACAGGAAATTGTCGATGCCATTCATCTCGTCTTCGACGATCGACGTGACGGTACGCTCGAGCGTGTTCGCGTCGGCGCCGCTGTACACCGCGGCGATGCTGAGCGACGGCGGGGCGACGTCGGGGTACTGCTCGACCGGCAACAGCGCGAGCGCGATCGCGCCGAACAGCACGATAAACAGGGCGATGACCCACGCGAAAACCGGCCGGGCGACGAAGAATCGATTCATCGGCCCGCCCGTCAGTGCGCGGCAGAAGCGGGGGCGGGGGGCGCGGCCGGCTGCGCCGCTGGCGAAGCATCGGGCGCGGGCCGCGCGTCGACGTGCTGACCCGGTTGCACCTTCTGCCAGCCGTCGACGATCAGGCGCTCGCCGGGCTTCAGGCCACCGCGCACGGTCCAGCATCCTTCGCCCTGTTCGCCTAGATCGATGTTGCGGCGAACCACGGTGCCGTCGTCGGCGACCAGCGCGACGCTCGCAACGCCGTTGTCGAGTTGCACCGCCCGCTCGGGAATACGGATGCCCTGCAGCGTGCCCGCCGCGATGATGCGCCCGCGCACGAACTGCCCCGGCAACAGCGTGCGGTCCGGATTCGCGAAGCGCGCGCGCACCGTCTGCGTGCCGGTCGACGGATCGATGACGAGATCGGCGAAGTCGAGAAAACCGCGCTCGTTGTAGACCTGGCCGTTGGCGAGGATCAGTTGCACCTCGACGTGCTTCATGCTGGTCGGCTTGCGCGCGCCCGACTGGATCTGCTGCTCGACATCGAGCATCACAGTATTCGACTGCGTGAACACCGCGTTGATCGGCGTCAGCTGATTGACTTGCGTGAGCAGCGTTGCCGCGCCCGCGCTGACGAGCGCGCCTTCGGTGACGAGCGCGCGGCCCGCGCGCCCGGCGATCGGCGTGCGTATGATGCAGCGATCCAGCCGCAGTTGCGCAAGCGCAACCGCCGCTTGCGCATCGGAGACATTGGCCTGCGCCTGCTGCATCGTCGCGAGCGCGGCGTCGTATTCCTGCGCGCTGACCGCATGACGGCCGACGAGCGGCTTGAACCGCTCCACGACCGACGCCGCGTTGTCTCGCACGGCGGTCGCGCGCGTGAGCGCGGCCTGCGCCTGCTGCAACTGCGCGCGATAGTCGCTCGCGTCGATCTGGAAGAGCGGGGCGTTGGCCGGCAGGTCCGTGCCTTCCTGATAGAGCGTGCGCTCGACGATGCCATCGACGCGCGCGCGAATCTCGGCGGTACGCACGGCCTCGATGCGGCCCGGCAACTCGACCACATCGGCGACAGGGGTGGTGGAAACCGTTTCGACCAGCACGGGAACCGGCGGCGGCATCGACGCGGCGGTGGGAGTCTGCGACCGGTCGTTGCAGGCGGCAAGCAGGAGCGGCAAACCGGTAACAAGCAGCGATACGGCACGACTACGCAGGCGGAATGCGGAGCAAAGCAAGCGAAACTCCTTTGATCAAGGCAGCCTTTTTTGCGCGTGAGATCGGTGACGGTTTTACCGGTTTGCGGTCGAATTAACTATTGGGAACGAGTGTGGGCGCGTTAATGCGCGGAAAAATATTTCCGTTGATCCTACCGTGTCTGGGTGGCTTGTCAATTTATTCTTGGTGTCGCGAGCAGGACCAGGCTTCGCGCTCGCAAACGCGGCACCACGTGGATCGCCGGATAGAGACGCAGCGCGCATGTCCAAAGAGACCGGCAGGTTGAATGGCAATCGTCAATTACATGTCAATTGCCCATCCGGTAATCGCGGCTATTTAAAGGCATGCAATTGTCACTGAATAACAGTCACGTACGCTTGCGCTCCGGATGGCGCAACACCGAATGATTGCGGCCGTATGACAGATAAATCGTCATGCCGATCACGAGCCACACGACGAGACGCAGCCACGTGACGAGCGGCAGGCCGACCATCAGCAGCAGGCAGAACAGGATGCCGAGCACTGGCACGACCGGTACGCCGGGTGCCCGGAATGGACGCGCCGCCTCGGAGTCGCTGCGCCGCAGATAGATCACCGCGCCGCACACGAGCACGAACGCGAACAGCGTGCCGATGCTGACCATCTCGCCGAGTACGCCGATCGGCGTCAGCGCCGAGACGATCGCGACGACCGTGCCGATCAGGATCTGGCTCAGATAAGGTGTGTGCAGACGCAGATGCACCTTCGCGAAAAAGTGCGGCAACAGACCGTCCTGCGACATCGTGAAGAAGATGCGGCTTTGTCCATAGAGCAGCACGAGTATCACGGTGGTCAGCCCCGTCAACGCGCCGATTTTGATCAGTATCGCGAACCACGTGAGCCCGATCGTGTCGACGCCCTTGGCGATCGGATCGGGAACGTTCAGCTCGGTGTACGGAACGAGGCCGGTCAGCACGGCGGCAACGAGGATGTACAGCACCGTGCAGATGACCAGCGAGCCGAGAATGCCGATCGGCATGTCGCGCTGCGGCTGTCGCGCCTCCTGCGCGGCGGTCGACACCGCATCGAAGCCGATGAACGCGAAGAACACCACGGCCGAGCCGCGCAGAATGCCGCTCATGCCGAAACTGCCGAACTGGCCGGTGTTGGCAGGAATGAACGGATGCCAGTGTTCCGGCTTGATGAAAAACACGCCGATCGCGATGAACGCGACCACCACGGTCAGCTTGACCGCGACCATCACGTTGTTCAGGCGCGCCGATTCCTTGGTCCCCAACACGAGCAACGTGGTCAGGATTGCGATGATCACCACCGCCGGCAGGTTGATCACGCCGGTGACCGTCGAGCCATCGGCCAGTTTGACGACGGTGCCGGGGGCGGCGGCGAGGGTAGCTGGGATGTCGATACCGACGTTGCGCAACAGGCTCACGATATAGCCGGACCAGCCGACCGCGACGGTCGCGGCGCCCATCGCGTACTCGAGGATCAGATCCCAGCCGATGATCCACGCAAAGATTTCGCCGAGCGTCGCATACGTATACGTGTAGCTGCTGCCGCACACGGGCAGCATCGCCGCGAGCTCCGAATAGCACAGGCCGACGAACGCGCACGCGATGCCGCCCAGGATGAACGACAGCGTGATGGCCGGCCCCGCGAACTGCGCGGCGGCGGTCCCCGTCAGCACGAAGATGCCGGCGCCGATGATCGCGCCGATGCCCATCGCGGTGATACTCGTCGCGCCCAGCGTTTTGGACAGATGACGGCCTTCTTCGACGTCGGCGCTGGCGACGATCTCAGCGATGGTTTTGCGTGCCATGTAACCGGTATCGGCCATGATGAGTCGTCCCTTTTCAGTGTTGATTAGGCACGAACCGGTCGGACCGCCATCGGCTCGTGGAGCACGACAAAAACATCCGTCGCCGCGCACGGCAACGGTCACGGCAAGTGCGAAGAAAGCGTCTTACGGAAAAAGTCTGGATTCAGTCTATGCCGGATTAAAAGCAAAGTGAAATCGGCTTGCTTCGACGGGGCGATAGGGCAGTGACGTGGCCGGCGCGCGCAGCAGCGGCGTGCTGTGCGCCGGTGTGCATTTGTGCATTGCGATCCCGCATGCAGACGCCTGCTGTCCGATGCAGTAGAACTTACGATGTGCGCTTGCGATACCGGCAAGGAAAGGTGGCGATTTCAGCCTTGCGAGGCGGACCTCAGCCGATACGCCCGCGCCGCAGCACGCCGCTCAGGCCGAGCGAGTGACCGGGGTCGTAGTAGTGAATCAGGAGCGTGCGCCGCTGCCCGTTCTGTACGTCGAGGTTCGCATGCTGAAGCGCAAAGCCGTTGAATTCGTAGACGCTGCCCGGTTTGACCGGAATGCGCTTGCAGTTGCCCACACGCAGATCATGCAGGGTATGCCAGCTGCGCCAACTGAGCGGCAGGCTATGCAGGAAACCATGCCGCATCTTGCAGATCACGTTGGTCAGCGTCGTGACCGACAGGCGCGGCTTGCAATACATCACGAGATCGCCGTTGTGAACGCCGTCGGGTGCGAGCTGAAGCGGAATCAGCAGCGTCAGCAGGTGCGAGTCGTAGTGGCGGCAGTGGCTCTCCGCCAGCGAAGCCTTGCTCGCGCAACGCAGTACGTGGAACGGCTCGGCCGGTAAGTTTGTCTGCCCGATCCTGGCGGCCATCGCGCGCGCATTCGCGCAGATCGACTGCTCGAGTTCGCGAAAGGCCTGAACGCCACGCAGCATCCCGGCAATCTTCGCGCCGGATTGCGAGCGCGGAGCGGTCGTGTCAAACAAATGGTCGATGAACTGGTTGATTTCGGCGATCGTCTCCTGGGGAATTACGTCGTCAAAAGATTTCAGGGCGACGCTTTGGTCGATTCGGATCCGGTTAATCTCAGTGTGCCCACGCACGTCTGTCAGGGTGTCCATAGCCCAAATTCCATTCGTTTTTTTGCGCTACAACCGTAATGAAAAATATTCCCTACTAGCCGCGCACAATGTGCGGCAGCGTACGTAAAGTCCTCAGGTCATTGATTCCGATCATTAAATCTAAAGTCGGACTTCTCTGGCTGCTTTTCTAATCTCGTTACGAGAATTTGGAAATGGCTCGACTGCGGCGATGCGCGCCGGCGTTCGACGAAATGCGGAAATAATGACTCGATCTCCAAATTCGAATTTTTGTTGATAATTTATATTATGTCAAATGCCGCATTTGTCGAAGACAGCCACCACGGGGCCCTACGATGCCCAAACACGATAGCGAGCTGTCCAAAGCGCGAGTCTCCGTCGTACCGCAATCGACGCCCGGATGCTGGACGATTCAGTGATCGTCAACAAAGCTGGTTCGACAATTCAATGTCAACTTTCCGCGCACTCAATCAGATCCTTCACGAATTACGACCCTCCACTCGGATCGGGTGCTTCCATGCGCGCGATATGCCGCAATTAGACAATTGCTAAATCTTTCTTTGTGCCCTTGAGGAATAAGCTTTCAAGCTACCGCGAATACCGCTATCGCAGCTCAAGCGGATTTTTTATCGTTGTCTATTGGCTTGTGGCTCAGAGACGTTTCGCATTTTCTCCCGCCCGGCGAGCGTCTCCTCGCGCCAGAAGACTGCGCATGCGCTACGTACATTTCGACGCGGCGCACGGACACAACGCGTTCGCCGCGTTGCCGTTTGCCTCGGTCTTCGATGCATGTTCGAACACCCGTAGACGCTCGGCATCCGCAATCAGTCGTTTCTTGGTCGTCGAGCGTCCCGCCGATCCGAAGCCCATCACCTTTTCGTATTCACCCGGCCTGTCGTGCCTGAAACGATTAAAGAAGTCATCACCCGGCAGGCCATTATCAAGGCTCATCAGGCAGCCGTAGTCGAGCGACGCGCAATCGCTCAGCGAGCGCGCCGCGTCCGCCAACGCGCGATAACGGCTTTGCAACGGTTCGTCGCGACCGAAAAGAGCGTGCAGTTCCTGATAAGACACGAGTCTCTTGCGCCTGGCGGCACGCAATAGCATCGCGGCAATATCGCGGGTCCTATCAGTGTTCATGTCATTCTCCTTACCACCTGCCTGCAGTGCCCAATGGCACCGATGAGAGCGCTGCTGTCACCTTTGATCGTTTTATGCGTATCGAGTCAGAAAGTGCCCGGGGGAAAAGTATTTCCGGGTATTGAGCGACGCAGTCAAATTAAGCAGATGGTTACCGGAGTCGGGATTCACAGCGATACTCTGCGCGAATGTCCCGTTTTCCTATAGTCCGCCTGGAAAAGCGCCGCGAAACGGTTTTCAATCTTCAGAACCCATTTTTCGCAGATTTCAAGCGAATGCGACCCTGCATCGAAAAATGCATTCGAATTGCATTCGCAAAACAGAAATCCACGCATTCAAACGATTCTGTCTTCCGACCTGCCGCGCCCACTATCAAGCCCCAGACGCCAAGCTCTGTGCGGCTTGGCGGTATTTGGGGGCTATCGGCGCGAGCCCAGCCAGATTGATCTTTTCTTTAAATCAGTTCAATCAGGTTAGCAAACGTGAAATTCAATCGCAAGGAAGATCTTTACGGTTGTAGAAAGAAAAACATAGTGCGGACGTCTTACTCGACGATTACGTCGTTTTCTATCAGAGGAAAGACGCGATTGATTTTTTATTCTTTTAGACACAGCGGGCGACTTTTCGATTATCTGTAAGTGGGCGTGCCCTCTTCTCTGTCTACACCAGCAACCGATTGCAGTCCGGTCAGCGACCCAACGGCGGAGTTCTTCAATGCATCGACCGAATGACGATTTACCGACCGTCGCACGACGTCTCACGGCGGGCAAGAAACTGCTCGACGGCATCGCTGCGGCCGAGGTCGCGAAACAGATGGGAATGGCAAAGACGACCGTCGAGCGATACCGCAAGCTATTGGAGCAAGGCGGGCTCGACGCGCTCAGAAACATGAGCGTCGGCGGGCGCCATTCCGCACTCGCGGTGGCGGATCTGGACTGGTTGGCCGAGGCGCTGAGGGCCTCGCCGCGCGACTATGGCTTCGACTCCGATGGCTGGAGCAATGCGCGCATGCGCGAGCTGATAAGCCGTCAGTTCGGCATCTCTTACTCGCGGGTCTATGTATGGCAACTGGCCACCAGACTCGGCGTGTCTTACCGGCTCGGCCGAAATGCACACTAAAACGGCGGCCGCACCAGGCTAACGCACGCGCGTTCGCATCGGCTCAGGCGCTTTCTCGAACCTTTGGCAAAAACTGCGGCGCGAATTCGACCTGCGACCATTGGAACGGCAACGCGCCGCGGCTGCGCCGGACTTCGTCCACATGGAACCGCACGAGCCGCTGCGCGCCCGCAAATGCCGCGAGTTCGTCGCCGTCCCAGACGATCTCCGCTCGCACCGCCAGATAAAGCAGATCGCCGGTTGCGAAGTCGATGAACAGCAGGCCCGCGCGCGGATCGTGCACGAGGTTGCCGATCGTGTTGAAGAAGCGGTTGCCGCTGTAGTCGGGCGTGGTCAGCGTATTTGCGTCGTCCACGCGCACGAAGCCCGGTGCACCGCCGCGATGCGAGACGTCTACACCCTTCCCCACCCCCGCTTCCTCGCTCAGATTCGCACTGGCGATAAAGAACGTGTCCGCGCTCGCGAGCAATTCGCGGTCGGCACTGTCCAGGTGGGTGGAGATCTCGGGCTGCACGCCCGTCGCGGCCGGGTCCCGCTCGATGAAAGACGGCGTACGGCTCTGGATGTACTTCGGGCAATTGCCGAAACTCTGCATGACTTCGACCTGCAACGCGTCGCCCTGCACCGACCGTACGACGCCATTCACCCGATTGCGGCGCCGCGTGCGCGGCTCGATGCCCAGCGCGCCGAGCTGCGCCCCTTCGCGCCACGCCGCGGCGAGCGGATCGCCAGCCAATGCGCCGCCTTCGATGCGCAGCGTGCGCGCATCCGGTGACGTGACGAAGCCCGGCGAACTCGCGCGTAGCGTCGCCCACGGCTGACCGCTCGCATCGACGCCGCCGATCACGAGCAACGGCTGCGCGGCAAAGAACTCGCGATGCTGCTCCGGCATGAAACGGCGAATGCCCCGACGCCCCATCGACTCCGCCACGTCGCGCACACCCGCGCGCTGCTGCGCATCCTGCTCGCCGGCATGAAACGGCGACACGTCGGCTCCCCAGTTATTGAGCGGAACGAACTCGGACATGATCTGACTCCCTTGCAAGATCTGAAGCGGCTCTGAACGCGTATCACGCCGCCAGCAAACCCGCCTTCGTCGACGGCATCGCGATGAAACGCGGCAATGCTTCCACGCGACCCAGCCACGCACGAATATTGGGATACGGCTGCAACGACACGCCGCCTTCGGGTGCGTGAGCGATATACGTGTGCGCGGCGATATCGGCGATCGTGACGTGCGCGCCAGCCACGAACGGCTTGCCGGCAAGCTCCGCGTCGATCACGTCGAACAGCTTGACGGCGATCTGCTTAGCACGCTCGTGGTCGAGCGGCGCGCCGAATACGGTAACGAGCCGCGCCGCGCACGGCCCGTATGCGATCTGGCCTGCCGCGAGCGACAGCCAGCGCTGCACCGCTGCGGCGCCGATTGGATCGTTGGGCAGCCACGACGCGTCGCCATAGCGCTTCGCCAGATAAACGAGAATCGCGTTCGAATCGAACAGCGTCAGCTCGCCGTCCTGAATCGCCGGCACCTGACCGAACGGGTTCAGCGCGAGGTACGCGGGCTTGCGGTTCTCGCCCGCTTTCATGTCCAACACGATCACCTCGAACGCAGATCGAGCAGCGACAGAAACAGCTTCACGCGATGACCGTGGCCTGACAGCCGTGTCGTATACAGCTTGATAGGCTGGGCGGGTCGGGTGGCGGACATGGAGGTCTCCGGAGAGGTTGAATGACACGTCCAGCATAGGGCGTAGGCACTGTCGCGCGGAAGCCCGATAATCCGGGAAACACAGTCAAGCGAGAATGGACAATCGATCATGGCCGACGTGCGCAACGTGAACCTGAACCGCCTCGCGATCTTCGTCGCGGTCATCGACGCGGGCTCGCTGAGCGCCGCCGCGACGCGGCTCGGACTCGCGAAGACGATGGTCAGCACGCACATGCAGCGGCTCGAGGCGGAGGTCGGCGCGAGCCTGCTGGTGCGCACCACGCGGCGGCTCGGCGTCACCGAGGCGGGCCGCACGTTCTACGAGGCGAGCGTGAAGATACTGCGCGCCACCGAGGACGCGTTGAACGCGCTCGGCGGGGAAACCTCGCCGGTGCGCGGCACGCTGCGCGTCAGTGCGCCGAACGACTACGGCGCGCTCGTCGTCACGCCCGCGCTGGTCGAATTGCGCCGCACCCACGCGCAGCTCGACGTCGAGCTGCTGAGCAGTGACCGCTACGTCGATCTGATTGCCGATGGCATCGACGTCTCGATCCGGCTTGGTCGTCTCGCGGATTCGAACTATCGCGCGGTGAAGCTCGGCAGCTTCGTCAAGTGGCTCGTCGCGAGTCCCGAGTTCCTGCACACGTGGGGCGTGCCGGGTACGCCGGCCGCTTTGGAGACCCTGCCCTATTGCGCGTTGTCGGTGCTGCCGCATCCGTTGACGCTCGATCTGTGCCACGCCGACGGTAGAACCGCGAGCGTGCGCTGTGAGTCCGCTCTGCGTGTCAACACGGCCGATGCCTGCCGCGCGGCGACGCTCGCGGGCGGCGGCATCGGTCTGCTGACGGATTTTTCGATCGCGGACGACGTCGCGGCGGGACGGCTGATCCGGCTGCTGCCCGAATGGGCGACCGCGCCGGCGAGCATCCAGGCCGTGTTTCCGCCGACGAGTCACCCGCCGGCGAAAGTGCGCGCATTGATCGATACGCTGAAGCGAAGGCTCGCGGCGGACCCCGCGGATTAGCGCGGCAGATCCTCCTGGCGTTCCCATTCCAGCGCAACGGCGGTTAGCTTCTATCCCCGCGATCGCCCGATTTGCTCTACTGCGACGATGCGCGCCGCGCCCCGCGGCCTCGCCTGATCGTCAATGTGGAGAGCTCATGTCCGCCATTTCCCGTCCTGCTCAAGGGGTCCTCACCGTCGCGTGTCCGAGCGCGGCGGGCCAGGTTGCCGCCGTCGCCGGCTTTCTCGAACGGCATCGTTGCTATGTCGACGAACTCACCGTTTTCGACGACGAACTCAGCGAGCGCTTTTTCGTGCGCTGTGTGTTTCACCACGTCGATCGCGACGACGCGTTGCAGATTGCCACGCTGAAGCAGGAATTCGCGCCGATCGCCGAACGCTTCCGGATGACGTGGGCGATCCACGATCTGTCGGTCCGGCCGAAGGTCATGATCATGGTGTCGAAGCTCGAACACTGCCTCGCCGATCTGCTGTTTCGCTGGCGCATGGGCGAGCTGAAAATGGACATCGTCGGCATCGGCTCGAATCATCGCGATCTCGAACCGCTCGCGCGGCAGCACGGCCTGCCGTTCCATCATCTGCCGATCACCGCCGACACGAAGCCGCAACAGGAAGCGCAACTGCTCGAGCTGTTCGACTCGTCCGGCGCCGAGCTGCTGATTCTCGCGCGCTACATGCAGATCCTGTCCGCCGAAACGAGCCGCGCGCTCGCCGGGCGCGCGATCAATATCCATCATTCGTTCCTGCCGGGGTTCAAGGGGGCGAAACCGTATCATCAGGCCCATGCGCGCGGCGTCAAGGTGATCGGCGCCACCGCCCATTTCGTTACCGACGATCTCGACGAAGGTCCGATCATCGAGCAGGGAGTCGAACCGGTCGATCATTCGTACAGCCCCGAACGGCTGCTGACGACCGGACGCGACGTCGAATGCATTACGCTCGCGCGCGCGGTGAAGGCGTTCGTGGAGAGGCGCGTGTTCATCAACGGCGAGCGCACCGTCGTGCTGCGGTAAACAGAAAAACGCCGCTGAAAAGCGGCGTTTTCATCTGGCCGAGCCGGCGCTTGCCGACTTACTTCACCCAGCTATCCACGCGGTCCGAATGCGCGCTGATCCACGCGTCGGCCGCCGCAGTCGGCTTTTCACCATTCTGCGTGGCCAGCATCACCGTGTCGATCTCGCCCGGCTTCCATTGGAACTTCTTCAGGAACGCGACCACCGTCGGCGCTTTTTTCTCGAGCTCGGGATTCACCACCGTATCGACGTGCTCCGCTTCACCGAACACCTTCTTCGGATCGTCGAGGAATTTCAGCTTGTACTTCGCGAACATCCAGTGCGGCTTCCAGCCGGTCACGATGATCGGCTTGCTGGCCGCCTCCGAGCGCGCCAGTTCGGCGGTCATCGCGCTGCCGGAACTCGGCATCAGCTGATAGTCGAGCCCATAGGCCTTGATCGCCTCGCTGGTTTTCTGCATCACGCCAGCTCCAGCGTCGATGCCGACGATGCGCGCGCCGAATTCCGCCTTCTTCGCCTGCAGATCGCCGACGCTCTTCACGTCCACGTTGTCCGGCACGATCAGCCCGATCTTCGCGTCGTTGAAGTTCGCCCCGAGGTCGACCACCTTGTCCTTGAAGTTGTTCCAGTACGCGCCGTGCGTGACCGGCAGCCACGCGGACAGCGTCGCGTCGAGATCGCCGCGCGCCACGCCCTGCCACATCACACCGGCCGCCACCGGCACCAGTTGCACCTGATAACCGAGGCGTTTTTGGATCACCTCGGCGGCCACGTTCGACGTCGCAACGCTATCGTCCCATCCCTCCACGTAACCGATCTTGATGGTCGGCTTCGAATCGGCCGACACGCCCGCACTGACCGCCGCCAGCATCACCCCCAACGCGCTTGCCACCACTATCTTTCCGATCAGTCTCATCGACGTTCTCCCGTTGATACATTTGCCAATTGACGCGTTTGCCATCGAACCGCAGATCGCGCATTTAGAATCGCCAGCCAGAATTGCCAGGTAGTGTTGTTTTGCGACATGCAGTTGTCCGCATGCGACTTCCACGCACATCCGCGCAGTGTTTGCTGTTTCTTGTGGTGTTATCAGTCGTATTACTTGTCGACGACGAGATCGCTCAGCGGCTTGCTACAGCACAGCAGCACCATGCCCTGATCGATCTCGCGCTGACGGATACCGCCCGCGTGCTTCATCGCCACTTCGCCCGACACGAGCTTGACCTTGCAGGTGCCGCACATGCCTTGCGTGCACGACGCCGGCAGCCGCACGCCCGCCTGCTTCGCCGCTTCGAGCACGTGCTGGCCAGCGCCGCACTCGATCTCGCGATGACTGCGCGTAAAGCTCACCTTGTAGCGCGTTTCGGTTTCGACTGGCGCCGGCGCATCGCGCAGCTCGTCGGCGGCATGCGCTTCGGCCAATGGCGCGGCCACCTCGCTGACGGTCTCGAACGAGAAGCTTTCCTCGTGATAGTGCCGGCGATCGAAACCCCCTTCGTCGAGCAGCTTGCGCACCGCCTGCATATAAGGCGCGGGGCCGCAGGTGAAGATTTCGCGCTCCAGAAAATCCGGCGCAATCAGTTTCAGCAGCGGCAGCGTCAGAAAGCCGGTGATGCCGGGCCAATTGGTGCGCGCGCCCACGCGCTCGCAGACGAACGCGGTGCGGAAATGCGCCTGATTTGCGGCGATCAGATCGAGTTCGCGCGCGAAGATGATGTCGTCCGGCGTGCGCGCGCTATGCACGAAGACGATATCGCTGTCCTCGCCGAGTTCATGATGCGTACGGCTCATCGACATCAGCGGCGTGATGCCCGAGCCCGCCGACAAAAACAGGAACTTGCGCGCCGGATGCCGCGCGCAGGTGAATTCGCCGGCAGGCCCCAGCACGCGTACCTGCATGCCCGCATGCAGATGGTCGTGCAGCCAGTTGGACACCGGGCCGCCCGGCACGCGCTTCACGGTGATCGAAATCGTATGCGGCCGCGTGGGCGGCGACGAGATCGTATAGCAGCGATTGATCCGCTCGCCGTCGATCTCCAGCTCCAGCGTGATGAATTGCCCCGGCTCGAACACGAACGCCCGGCCGGATGGCGCGCGGAAGAAGAAGCTCTTCACGTCGTGCGTTTCGCTGCGGACCTGGCAGCACTCCAGCGTGTCGTCGGAATCACTGCTCCAGCGCGCCGGCAGCGCGTCCCAGAAGCGCGGCTGCGTCACACGGCTCAGCGCGCCGGCTGGATTCTGTGAAGTCTGCTCGATGTCCGCTTGAAACATGGCCTGATCGCGCATCATGGTTGTCCCCCCGCTCGTCATTGCGGTGTTGCACTCAGCGCGCGAACGACACGACTTTCTCGTCGTGCGCTGCTCGCGGGTTCGCGTCGTAATCCGCGAGACGGCCGATATACCATTCGCAGAACTTTTCGACGAGTCCTTCGGTGAACGGCGAATACGGACCCGGCTCATACGCGCTGCTCGTCGCGCCGCGCTGCGAATATTCGACGAGCGCGCGATCCTGGTCGTTGGTCGCTCGCCACACGGCGGTCAGGTTGTCGACGTCGTAATCGATGCCTTCGCGCGCGTCCTTGTGCACGAGCCATTTGGTGCGCACCAGCGTCTTGCCGGCCGACAGCGGAATCACCGAGAAACTGACGATATGGTCGCTCATGAAGTGATGCCACGAATTCGGCTGGGTCCAGAACGACAGGCCGCCGAGGTCGGCCTCCTTGAAACCGCCGAGCAGTTTCTTCGAGGCGATCTTCGCGTCGAGCGTCTGCGATTCGCCGTCGCGATCGAGCGGCAGACGTTGCGTGCGAAACCCGGTGACCAGATCGGCGAGCCGCTCGATTTCCGCCGATGGCAACTGCATCGCCTCCCACTGCGCGGTGCGGCGCGCGACCGTCGCCTCGAACGCGGCCATGCCCTCTTCGTTCGCCGGCGTGCGCTGATAACCGAAACCGTATTCGTACAGCGAGATGGTCAGCTCCGGATGGTTCGCGACGCAGTGATAGCACTCGCGATTGTTCTCCATCGTCAGCTTCCAGTTGCCCTCTTCGATGATGTCGATCGACGCGGCGATCTTGCAGCCGGCCAGATCGTGCGGCAACAGATACGGCTCCATCGCGGCGCGCATCACTGAAAAATCGGCGGGCGGCTGCTCGGCGAGACAGATGAAAATCAGCCCCGCGAGATTTTCGACATGCACCGCCTTCAGGCTATGTTTGCAGCGGTCGAACTGTTCGCCCATGTGCTCGGCGAACATCAGGTCGCCATTGAGGCTATACGTCCAGCTGTGATACGGACAGACGATATTGCCGAGCGAGCCCTTGCCGGTATTGCACAGACGCGCGCCGCGATGGCGGCAGACGTTATGAAACGCGCGCACCTGCATGTCGTCGTCGCGCACGATCAGGATCGAGTCGTTGCCGATCTCGACCGTCACGTAGTCGCCCGGCTCGGGCACGTCGGGCTCGACCGCGACCTGAATCCAGTGCTGGCGGAAAATCGCGTCGAGATCGAGCGCGAATATTTCCTCGCTCGTATAGAACGGCGCTTCCAGCGTGTAATTCTGCTTGCGGCGTTCGATCATTGCGCGAACGTCTGCGGAAACTTTCATTGTGTGCTCCGTTGCGTGTCACGTCTGGCGCCGCGCCAGGCCCTCCTGGTCGCATGCTGGCCCGAGCCGGAATTCAGTAATCCACCAGTTGATGCTCGCGCAAATACGCGAGGATCACTTGTGCTTTTTCGACGGAACTCCCTTCAATTACGACGCTGCCGCCGCGGCTCTCGGTCGTCGTCGCCGACAGCATGCGGGCGTGGCCCGAGCGCTTTTCGGCGGCGGCGAGTCGCACCGGTTTCGAGGCGGGGCCGATCGTCCACGCGGACTGTTCGGGAGTGGTGCGCTGCGGCGCGGCGCCGCCGACCGCGGCGGTGCGCTCGATCCTGCCTTCGCGCAGCCGCGCATACGCGTACGAGGTCGCGGCGTTCGCGAGCGGATGCACGGCGATCAACGCGGGCAGTCGCACTTCGACGCGCCGTCGCAGGCCCTTCGGCATGAACTGCCGGACTTGCGCACAACCGTCGCGCACAGCCAGATCCACGGCGGCGCCGACGAGCGGTACCGCCAGCGCATGCGCGACGCGATACGGCAGCATGCCGCTATCGAAGCCGCCTTCGGCGCGCGTGCCGGTGAGAACCAGTTCGTAGCCACGCAAACGCGCGGCGAGTTGCGGCGCCGGATCGGCGTCGGGTGGCATCTCCAGCACTTCGACCGAACGCGCGCCGAGGGCCAGATATTCGTTCAGTGCGGCGTTCGACGGATCGCCCGCATGCAGCACGTCGAGCGTCGCGCCGTGCGTTCTCGCGAGCGACAGCGCCAGCGCCAACGCCGCCGCATCGTTGCGGCTGTAGCGCGCGACGCCGCTAACCGGATGACGTCCGATTGAAACCAATACGGCGATCTTCATGCGAGCACTCCTTCGGCAAGCTTGCCCGGTTGCAGCAGTGCGGCCGACGTCGCACGCGCGCCGCGCGCCGCGGCCGCCGCTTCGTTGAGCGCCGCGATGGTTTCCTGCGCGTCCGCGATCACGGTCAGATTCGCGCGCTTGGCGATCGGCGCGCTCGCGTCGAGGTTCACCGCGATCACATGGCGGCAATCCTTGATGCCCTGAAGATGCTGCACAGCGCCGGAGATACCGAACGCGATATACACGCTCGCCTCGACGGTCTTGCCGGTCGCGCCGATCTGCTTGTCGCGCGTGAACTTGCCGTCGTCGACGGCGACCCGGCTCGCGCCGATCGCCGCGCCGAGGGTCGTCGCGAGCCGCTCGAACGCGGCTACGTCGCTCACGCCATTGCCCGCAGATACGATGAAGTCCGCTTCTTCCAACGCGACCTGCGCTGCGTCGATTTCGTCGATGCCGAGATCGCGTATTGCGCGTTGCACGAGCGGGCGATCCGCTTCCCGGTCGAAGCGCCACGCGACCCGTTCGCCCGCGCCGACGAACGGCAGCTTCGGGTCGACCGCATTCGGCGCGAGCAGCACGACTTCGGGCAGCGCGCGGCTGGCTAGCGCCGTATTCGCGCGGATATAGGTGGACACGTGCGCCGCATCGATCTCGACGACGTGCGTCGCGACGCTCGCATCGGCCACCGACGCATAACGGCGGCCCAGGTCGCCGTCGCCGGTCGCGTTGTCGGGCAGGAAGACATGGGCCGGCGCGTATGCGGCGACGCAGGCCGCCAGCGCATTCAGCTCATCGTCCGGCGCGTACGTGCGGCGATCGAACATCGGCAATTCGATCAGTTTGTCGGCGCCGAGCGCGGCGGCATCGCCGGTAAATTCGCCGAACACCAGCAGCGCGACTTCGGTTTGCAAGTCCGCGATCAGCGCCGCGGCGGCGAGCGTTTGCCGCGCATGTTCATCGAGCGCGCCGCGATCCGCGTGCGCCGCTACCAGCAGCACATGGTGCGGCGTGGCCGTCGTGCGGCGCGGCTTCGGCTGCTCGCGATGCGCGGCATGACGCGCATCAGCTAACGACGCACTGCCGCCGGCAGCCGTCACGCCAATTGCGCCGAGCGTGATGCGCCTGAGTCCCTGTGCCGTCACCGTGAACGGCCGGCGCGGATCGATTCGTTTGAGCGTATTCATCATCGCGTTACTCCAGCGCCGCGGCGACCAGTTCGGCCACGTCCAGCACTTCCGGGCGCGGCCCCACTACCCCTTCGAGCATCGCCGTGCAATTCGGGCAGCCGACCGCGACGATCTCCGCGCCGCTCGCGCGCGCGTCATCGATACGGATATCGGGAATCCGCCGTTTGCCGGGAATATCGGTCAACGGTGCGCCGCCGCCGCCACCGCAGCAGCGTCCGCGCATCCCGTGCCGCTCCATCTCGACCACCTTGATGCCGATGCTCTTCAACACACGGCGCGGCGCTTCGGTCTCACCGTTGTAACGGCCCAGATAGCACGGGTCGTGATACGTGATGTTGCGCTCAGTCACGGCGGCGGCCGCGCGCGGCGACAGCTTGCCGCTCGCGATCAGTTCGTCGATCAGCGCCGTGTGATGCTGCACCTGGTAGAAGCCGCCGAGCGCGCGATACTCGTTGCGCAGGCTATGCAGCACATGCGGATCGGCGGTGACGATGCGCGCGAACGAGTACTGCGAGAGCGTGCCGATCAGCGTACGAGCCAGTTGCTGGAACGTGGCTTCGTCGCCCAGACGCCGCGCGGTGTCGCCGGTATCGGTTTCGACGCCGCCCAGCACCGCGTAATCGACGCCGGCGCGGTTCAGCACCTTGACCAGCGCGCGCAGCGTGCGCTGATAGCGCATGTCGAACGCGCCTTCGCCGGCGATCAGCAGCACGTCCACATGACGGCCAGGCTGCGCGACCTGCACCTGCAGATCGACGGCCCAGTCGTAACGCGCGCCGATGTCGTAGCCGTTGCTGCTGCCGGTCTCGCGCAGATTCGCGAGCGTCGCCGGCCCCTTGCCCGGCACGCTGCCCTCGACGAGCGTCTGGTTGCGGCGCATGTCCACGATCGCGTCGACGTGCTCGATCAGCATCGGGCACTCCTGCACGCAGGCGCGGCAGGTCGTGCACGACCACAGCGTGTCGGCTTCGATCAGCGACGAGATCAGCGGCTTGCCCGGCGCGCCTCCATGCTTGCCGACCGGAATGCCGGGCGTCGGGCTGCCCGCGTACTGCGCGTCGGTGCCGCCGACCATGCCGGTCACCAGATCCTGAATCAGCTTCTTCGGGTTCAACGGCTGTCCCGCCGCGAACGCGGGGCACGCCGCTTCGCACTTGCCGCATTGCACGCAGGCATCGAAGCTCAACAACTGGTTCCAGCGGAATTCGACCGGCTTGCCGACCCCGTATTCCTTCGCGTCGAGCAGCGGCATTTTCAATGCCGTGGGCGGCACCGCGTCGGGAGCGTTACGCGCCGCGGCAGCATCGGCAAAGCGCTCCTGACGCGGATGAAACGCGAGGTGGAGCAACCCGGCCAACGCATGCTTCATCGGACCGCCGCGCGCCGCGCCGAACGTCATCGTGAACGCGCCCGCCGCGATCAGCAGCGCGACGATCACAGCAAGAGCACCGGACATCGCCGTCGCGGGCAATGCGATGAACAAGGCGAGACCGAGCGCGAACGAACCCAGCAGCAACGGCAACTGATCCCACGGTCCCCGCGAGAGCCGCGCCGGCACTGCTTTCGCCCCATGCCGGCGGCGCCAGACGAACACCGTGCCGATCAGCATCGCCAGCGCGGCGACGAAGATCAGCTTGTCGAGCCACGGCGAGTAGATCGCGAAGCCGTAGTTGACGAACACGAGCGCCATCGCGAGGATCGCTCCGCCCGCCGTCGCAACGTGCGTGCGGGCGATGTACGGATCGCGCGCAACCACATGATGCAGGTCGACGAAGTAGCGCTTCGGGATCGCGAGCAGATTGGCCCAGCCGTAGGCGCCCGCGACGGTCGCGCGGCCCTCGCGCCAGTAGGCGGCGCGGCGTGCCAGCGCGAACGCGAGACCGGCCACCGACACCCACAGCAGGACGGTGATGACAAACACGGGGCTCATCGTCAGAAATCCTTGCAAAGGCGCAGCGCGTCGTAGATCGCGCCGTGAATGTTGTGCATCGAGATGCAGTCGCCGACCCGGAACAGCAGGAAGCGGCCGTTGCCGAGTTCTTCGTCCAGACACGGCTGCGGTTCGGACGCGAACAGCTTGTGCACGTCGACCTGGCCGCGATTGAGCGATTCAGGCTTCAGCTTCCAGTAAAGCTGGTCGTTCGGCGTACTGCCGTTTTCGATCACCACCTGATCGACCGCGCGTTCTTCCTGCTCCTCGGTGTACTCGTTGCGGATCACGGCGATCTTCTTGCCGTCCTCCTCATACACCTTGTCGAGCCAGTAATTGGGCGTATGGATCACGCCTTGTGCGTACAGCCGGCGATAGAAGATCGGGAACGTGGTGCCGCCGACGTCGTCGGCAACCTTCACGTCGGGCGTGACGATCTCCACGTTCCCGCCACGGCTCGCGATGAAATCAGCGACGCCCGCGCCCGCATGCGTGCTGACGCCGTCGTACACGAGCACGTTTTTGCCCGGCTCGACCTTGCCGGCCAGCACGTCCCACGAACTGACCGCGAGCCCCGCGTCGACACCCCATGCCGCGACCTGCGACGTGAACGCCGAACCGCCGGTGGCGAGCACGACGATGTCGGGCTTCTCGGCCATGATGGTCCGCTCGTCGGCGGCGACACCGAGGCGGCGGTCCACGCCGAGGCGCTTCGTCTCCATGTCGAACCAGCGCACGATGCCCGCCATCTGCTCGCGCTGCGGCGCTTTCGCCGCCAGCATGATCTGGCCGCCGACGTGATCGTTCTTCTCGAACAGCACCACGTCGTGACCGCGCGACTTCGCGACGCGCGCCGCTTCGAGCCCCGCCGGTCCCGCGCCGACCACGACGACCTTGCGCTTCGGCCCGCGCGACTTCACGATCACGTGCGGCATCGTCGCTTCGCGTGAGGTCGCGGCGTTCTGCACGCACAGCACGTCGAGCCCGTTGTACTGACGGTCGATGCAGTAGTTCGCGCCGACGCACTGCTTGATTTCGTCCTCGCCGCCATCGCGGATCTTGATGACCATATGCGGATCGGCGATCTGCGCGCGCGTCATGCCGACCAGATCGACCATGCCGCTCGCCAGCAGCCGCTCGGCCTGGCCCGCGTCGCGAATGCTTTGCGCGTGCATCACCGGCACCTTGACGACCTGCTTGATGCCGGCCGCCAGATGCACGAACGGCTCGGGCGGCAGCGCCATCGGCGGCATGCAGTTGGCGAGCGTGTTGTGGGTGTCGGCGCCCGAACCGATCACGCCGAGATAGTCGATCAGGCCGCTCTCGCTCATTGCCTGGGCGATTTCCTTCAGCTGTTCGTGATCGAGCCCGTCTTCATGGAATTCGTCGCCGCACATGCGCAGGCCGACGCAGAAGTCGGCGCCCACCGCGGCGCGCACCGCCTGCAACACTTCGACGCCGAAACGCAGCCGGTTTTCGAGCGAGCCGCCCCATTCGTCGGTACGGAAGTTGGTGCGCGGGCTCCAGAACTGATCGATCAGATGCTGGTGCGCGGCCGAGATTTCGATGCCGTCCATGCCCGCATCCTTCACGCGCTTCGCGGCCGCCGCGAAGTCGCCGATGATGCGGCGAATCTCCTCGACCTCGATGATCTTCGCATTGCCGCGATGCACCGGCTCGCGCACACCGGACGGCGACATCAGATGCGGCCAGTGCTCGCCGTGAAACGCCGAGCGCCGTCCCATGTGAGTAGCCTGAATCATGATCTTCGCGCCATGCGTGTGCATCGCTTCGGCGAGCCGTGCGAGCGGATCGACGATCTTGTCGGTCGCGAGATTCACCGACTTCCACCAGCCTTGCGGGCTGTCGATCGACACCGGGCTCGACCCGCCGCACACGGCGAGTCCGACGCCGCCCTTGGCCTTTTCCTCGTAGTAGCGGATATAACGGTCGCCGGGCAGACCGCCCGGTTCCGCATAGACCTCCGCGTGCGCGGTACTGACGATGCGGTTGCGCAGCGTCAGCTTGTTCAACGTGAGCGGCTTGAAAAGGTTCGGGTAACGCATCGCGGTCGACCTCGGAATGCTCGGATTAGATTGATGCCAGCGGCGACACTTCGAACACGCAGTGTTCGTGTCCTTCCGCCGCACAGCGTGCTTCTTTCGATTGCGACGGCGGACCCTTGCGCGCGCCGTCGGGCACGGTGTCGTTGACCCAGTCCATCGCGCCCGCGAACCAGCCGGCGAACATGTAGCAGAGCTTGCCGGTCTTGCCCGGTTGCGCGAGCACGAACGACGAGTGCCGCAGTTCGATCCGCGCATGCGAGCTCGCCGGATCGGCTTCGATGATCCTGAACAGGCCCCAGCCGCGCTGCGACAGACGGTTCAGGTAGTGCTCGAATACCGCCATGCCGGTGAGGCCGTGCTGTTTCGCTTCCTTCTCGCACCAGAAATAGGCGGACTTGTAGCCGGCCTTGTAGAGAATCTCGGCGTACGTGTCGCGCCCGAGCGCTTCCTCGACGGCGACGTGGTTGTTGGTGAAGAAATGACGCGGCACGTAGAGCATCGGCAGCGCGTCCGTGGTCCAGACGCCGGTGTCCGGATTCACATCGATGGGCAGTTGAGGTTGCATGTGGGGAACTCCGTTTCTATCCGCTGTAAAAAGGCTCACACCTTCCAGACTTCGCCGAACACCCGTACCCAGTTCTCGCCCATGATCTTGCGGATGCGCGTCTCGCTCCAGCCGGCGCGTTCCATCGCGGCGGTCAGGTTCGGAAACTCGCCGATCGTGCGAATGCCTTCCGGATTCACGACCTTGCCGAAGTTCGTCAACTGGCGATAACGGCCCTTGTCGTGCGTGATCCAGTCGAAGAACTCGGTGCTGTAGCCCTGTGTGAAGTCCGTGCCGATTCCTACCTGGTCCTCGCCGATCAGATTCACCACGTACTCGATCGCCTCGATGTAGTCTTCGACGGTCGCATCGGGGCCGCGCTTCAGGAACGGCGCGAACATCGTCACGCCGACGAAGCCGCCCGCATCGGCGATCTCCTTCAGTTGCTCGTCGCTCTTGTTGCGCGGGTGCTCCTTGAGCCCGGACGGGCAGCAATGCGAATAGCAGACCGGCTTCTTCGACGCCGCGATCGCCTCCGACGAAGTCTTGCCGCCCACATGCGACAGATCGACCATGATGCCGACGCGGTTCATCTCCTGAATCACTTCGCGCCCGTAGCCGGACAGACCGCCGTCGCGCTCGTAGCAGCCGGTACCGACGAGGTTCTGCGTGTTGTAGCAAAGCTGCACCACGTTGACGCCGAGATCCTTGAACGCTTCGATATAGCCGAGGTTGTCCTCGAACGCATGCGCGTTCTGGAAGCCGAAGATGATGCCGGTCTTGTTCTCTTTCTTCGCGCGGAAAATGTCGTCAGTGGTGCGCACCAGCGTGAGGATCTCGCTGTACTGGCGGATCTGCTGCTTCATTTCGGCGATGTTGTCGACGGTCTTCTGAAAACTTTCCCAGACCGACACCGTGCAGTTCACGGCGGTGACGCCGCCTTTGCGCATGTCTTCGAACACCGAGCGCTCGAACTTCGAAATGTTCAGCCCGTCGATGATGATGCTGTTCTCGTGCAATTGACTCATCGTTTGCTCCGCACGTAATCAGTAAATGGGGAAGCGGTCGCACAGCGCGAAAATCTCGCGGCGCACGCGTTGTTCGGTGGCGGCGTCGCCTTCGGGGGACGCCCGCAGCGCATCGAGCACCTCGACGATCAGACGCCCGACGTCGCGAAACTCGCTGACGCCGAAGCCGCGCGTCGTGCCCGCCGGCGTGCCGAGGCGAATGCCGGACGTGACCGTCGGCTTCTCCGTGTCGAACGGAATGCCGTTCTTGTTGCAGGTGATGCCTGCGCGCTCCAGCGCCTGCTCGACCTGATTGCCCTTGAGCCCCTTCGGCCGCAGATCGACCAGCAGCAGATGGTTGTCGGTGCCGCCCGTCACCAGATCGACGCCGCCCGCTTTCAGCACGTCGCCGAGCGCCCGCGCGTTCGCGAGCACGCTGTCGATGTAGGTTTTGAAGCCCGGCTGCAGCGCCTCGCCGAACGCGACCGCCTTGCCGGCGATCACGTGCATCAGCGGGCCGCCCTGCAAGCCGGGGAACACGGCGGAGTTGATCTTCTTCGCGATCTCTTCGTCGTTGGTCAACACGAAGCCGCCGCGCGGACCGCGCAAGGTCTTGTGGGTGGTCGACGTGACCACGTGCGCATGCGGGACCGGATTGTCATGACGGCCGGCCGCGATCACGCCCGCGATATGCGCCATGTCCACCATCAGCTTCGCACCGACGCCGTCGGCGATCGCGCGCAGCCGTGCGAAGTCGAGCGCGCGCGGATAGGCGGAGAAGCCAGCGATCAGCAGCGTCGGTTTGTGCTGTTGCGCTAGTTCGTCGATCTGCTCGTAGTCGATCAGCATCGTGTCGCGCCGCACGCCGTACTGCACCGCGTTGAACCACTTGCCCGACAACGCGGGCTTCGCGCCGTGCGTCAGATGCCCGCCCGCGTCCAGCGACATGCCGAGCACCGTATCGCCCGGCTTCGTCAGGGCGAGCATCACCGCGCCGTTCGCCTGCGCACCGGAATGCGGCTGCACGTTGGCGAACTTCGCGTCGAAAAGCCGCTTGATACGATCGAGCGCTAGCATCTCGATCTCGTCGACGTATTCGCAGCCGCCGTAGTAGCGCTTGCCCGGGTACCCTTCCGCGTACTTGTTGGTCAGCACCGAGCCCTGCGCGTCGAGCACCGCGCGCGACACGATGTTTTCCGACGCGATCAGCTCGACTTGCGACTGCTGACGCTCGAGCTCTTTCAGAATGGCGCCGCGCACTGCCGGATCGCGCGCCGGTAGCGAGTCTTCGAAGAAGGGATTCGGGTTCGACATGGAAGGTCCGTAAGAACGTTGACGGGGAGGCCGTTGCGGGTTGCCGGCGGGGTCGCGCCGCCGCTTTGCCTTGGATCTATTCTTGACGGTCGGCCCGCGCGTCGATTTACGAATTCAGACGCGTTCTTTGCCTTTTCCGCCATGCGCGTCCTTTTTCGACAAGTCGGCGCAGTCCGCCCGCGTGGGGCTGCACTACAACGCAGACTTGCTGCGCCGTTCGGGTGCGCCGTATGCCGTCGCGGCGCCGTTCTGGTGCCGCCTGGAAGCGATTTCATCAGCGGATTGCTTAGCCATTCCAGGCTTTGTGCGGAGCATCCAAGGGTTTAGCCTGATGGCATGGTAGTTGCCCTGCTACTCAGAATTGAGATAGTCGCCTTCCCCACGGCGACGCGAAAATTACATCAGGATTCCCCGTTCCCATGTCCACCGATCGCACGGCATCGTTGTCGCATTTCGCATTTATGCCGGTTCCCAACTTCACGATGATCGCGTTCACCAACGCGATCGAAGTGCTACGCATGGCGAACTACCTGACGGGCCAGACGCTTTACCGCTGGTCGATCGTGAGTCCGGCCGGCGGGCCGGTCATGGCGAGCAACGGGCTTTCCGTCGATACCGGTCCGGTCGAATGCGTCGGGCAACCCGATATCGTGTTTGTGGTCGGCGGCATCGACGTGCAGCGCTCCACCACCGCCGAGCATCTGTCCGCGCTGCGCCGTTTCGCGCGCATGGGCTGCGTGCTGGGCAGTCTGTGCACGGGCACCTATGCGCTCGCGCGCGCCGGTCTGCTGGCCGGTTATGCGTGCGCGATTCATTGGGAAAATATGTCGGCGCTGAAGGAGGAGTTTCCCGACACGCGCTTTCTGAAAGAGCTGTTCGTGATCGATCGGGATCGGGTGACTTGCACCGGCGGCGTCGCGCCGCTCGACATGATGCTGAATCTGATTTCGCCGCGCGTCGGTACCGCGCGCGTCACGCAGATCGCCGAGCAGTTCATCGTCGAACACGTGCGCGACACCAGCGCGCAGCAAAAGATGCCGCTGGTCGCGCGGCTCGGCTCGGCCAACAAGTCGCTGTTCGAGGTGATCTCGCTGATGGAGAACAACATCGAGGAGCCGCTGTCGCGCGAGGAGCTCGCGCGACTCGCCGGCATGTCGCAACGGCAGTTGCAACGGCTGTTCCGCGAGCACCTGGGCATGACGCCGACGCATTACTACCTGACGCTGCGCCTGCGGCGCGCACGCGAGCTGCTGTTGCAGACCGACATGTCGATCATGAACATCACGATGGCGTGCGGCTTCCAGTCGGCTTGCCACTTCTCGAAGAGCTACCGCGATGCGTTCGGCACCGCGCCGACGCGCGAGCGCCGCAGCCAGGTGCCCTCGCTGTCCAGTGCGCCCGTGCTGGCGGCTTGATCGATGAAAATACGCGCTGAACGGTGTCTCCGTTCAGCGCATGCATAAAGACGACGCGCTGCGTGGACCAGCAGCCCACCCAGCGCTGTCGCGGCACGCTCGCGGCTAGCGAACCTCAAGCCGCCTTCAAGAGCCCGTGCGGGTCGATCACAAACTTCTTCGGCGCGCCGCCGTCGAATTGCCGGTAGCCCTCGGGCGCATCGTCGAGCGATACCACCGTCACGTTGACGATATCGGCGATCGGCAAACGATCCCACAGGATCGCCTGCATCAGATTGCGGTTGTACTTCATGACCGGCGTCTGCCCGGTGTGGAACGAATGCGACTTGGCCCAGCCCAGGCCGAACCGCAAACTGAGGCTGCCCTTTCGTGCGGCGGCATCGGTCGAGCCCGGATCATCGGTCACGTAGAGGCCGGGAATGCCGATCGCGCCGGCCGCGCGGGTGATTTCCATCAGCGAATTGAGCACCGTGGCCGGGGCTTCCTCGTGTGAGCCGCTGCTGCCGTGACCGTGCGCTTCGAAGCCGACGCAGTCCACCGCGCAATCCACTTCGGGCTTGCCGAGGATCTGCTCGATCTGTTCGCCGAGCGTCGCGTCCTTCGACAGATTGATGGTCTGGAAGCCCATCTTGCGCGCATGCGCGAGGCGCGCTTCGTTCATGTCGCCGACGATCGTGCACGCTGCGCCCAGCAGGCGCGCGGACGCGGCCGCCGCCATGCCGACCGGTCCCGCGCCCGCGATATAGACAGTCGCGCCGGGCTTCACGCCGGCCATCACCGCGCCGTGATAGCCGGTCGGCAGAATGTCGGACAGGCAGGTCAGGTCGCGGATCTTCGCCATCGCCTGCGCGCGGTCCGGGAATTTCAGCAGATTGAAGTCCGCGTAAGGCACCAGCACGTATTCGGCCTGGCCGCCTATCCATCCGCCCATGTCGACATAGCCATACGCGCCGCCCGCGCGCGACGGATTCACATTCAGGCACACGCCGGTATGCTGCGCCTTGCAGGTCGGGCAGCGTCCGCAGGCCACGTTGAACGGCACCGACACCAGATCGCCGACGCTCAGCGTTTCGACGTCGCGCCCTACCTCGATCACTTCGCCGGTAATCTCGTGCCCGAGTACCAGGCCGACCTCGGCGGTCGTGCGGCCACGCACCATGTGCTGATCGGAGCCGCAGATATTCGTGCTCACCACCTTCAGGATTACGCCATGGCCGATCGAACGGCCGCGTGGATCGACCATCTTCGGATAGTCGATCGACTGCACTTCGACCTTGCCCTGCCCCAGATACACGACGCCGCGATTGCTGCTCATTGTCTCGTCTCCATGTTCGTGAGCGGCGCGCCCGCACGCTGCATGGCGCGCCGTTCCACCAGCGTAGCGGCCGTCCGCGGCGGCACCTGTGCCGAACCCGACACGCGTTTGGCCACAACCGACAACGCCGGCATCGCTCGCGTTGCGGCCCACAACTTTTTCTTTATCCCCGCGCAACATATCCTCGTTTGCCAGCGTTTCGCAAAAGCCCGATAGTGCTGCCTCAGCCGAATCGCCGATCCGCCGACTCACACTCCCCGACCGAGGACCCGTTTGCAATGAAGACCCGAGCGCTCAAACTGATAACAACCGCGACGTTCGCGCTGTTCACGCTGTGCGCGATCTCACCCGCCGCTCACGCGGCCGAGCCCGCCGCCGCGCAACTCCAAGCCACCGTCGATGCGGCGATCCGGCCGCTGATGGCGAAGTACCATATCGCCGGCATGGCGGTCGGCGTGATCGACGACGGCAAGCCCTACGTGTACAACTACGGCGTCGCATCGACCCAAACCGGCAAGCCGGTCACGCGCGACACGCTGTTCGAACTCGGCTCGGTCAGCAAGACCTTCACGGCGACGCTCGCGTCGTACGCGCAGCTCGACGGCAAGCTGTCGTTGGCGGACGGCACGGAGCGCTATCTGCCGACGCTGCGCGGCCGGCCGTTCGGCAAAGTCAGCCTGCTGAACCTCGGCACGCACACGCCCGGCGGTCTGCCGCTCCAGGTGCCCGACGACATCCATAACGACACGCAATTGCTGCAGTACTTCCACGACTGGCAGCCCACTCATCCGCCCGGCACGTTCCGCACCTACTCGAATCCCGGCATCGGCACGCTGGGCCTGATCACCGCGAAGACCATGGGGCAGGACTTCACCGCCCTGATGCAGCAACGCGTGTTTCCGGCGCTCGGCATGAAGAGCACTTACATCGACGTCCCCGCCGCGAAAATGCCGGACTACGCGCAGGGCTATGCGAAAGACGGTGCGCCGATCCGCATGACGGGCGGCGTGATTTCCGCCGAAGCGTACGGCGTCAAGTCGACCGCCGCCGACATGCTGCGCTTCGTGCAGGCGAACATGAACCTGATTCCGCTCGACAGCCAGTTCCAGCGTGCGATCACGGATACGCATACCGGCTACTTCCAGGCCGGCGTGCTGACTCAGGATCTGATCTGGGAGCAGTACCCGTATCCGGTCGAATTGCCGACCTTGCTGGCCGGCAATTCGCTGCAGATGGTTCTCAATGGAACGCCGTCGACCGCAATCGAACCGCCGCTGCCGCCGCAGCAAAATGTCTGGATCAACAAGACCGGATCGACCAACGGCTTCGGCGCGTATGTCGCGTTCGTGCCGCAAAAGCGCCTCGGGATCGTGATGCTCGCGAACCGCAATTTTCCGAACGAGGCACGCGTGAGCGCCGCGCATCAAATCCTCTCTGCGCTGGATGGCGGCAAGCACTGAGACGCCGTGTGTCTAACTCCGCAGTCGCGCACGCGCGGCACTGGCGATGCGCGCGAGCGCATCCGCGCTCAGACGGGCCGCGATTTTTTCGACGTACGCGTGATGCCGCGCTTCGAGCGGCGCGCCCAGCTCCCGCGCGAGCAGATAGCGGATCAGCGCAATGCGCCGATGACGCAGCGCGATACTCTGATCGAGCAGCGCGAGCGCGGCGCCGGCATCGCGCTCATCGCACGCAAGCGCCGTAAGACGCGCGGTGGCGACACGTGTCGACGTCATGGCGAAAGATGAGGAAGAAGCGAAGAAAGCGGCGGACGGTGGCTGAACACACACCGCCCGCCGTGTATCAACCACTCAGGACATCAACGGCTCGGCGGCGTCGAGCATGATCCTGACGAAGTAATCGGCGAAGCTGCGGCGCACGACGATGTCGAAACTGTCGGCGCCGGTGGGCAGCAACGTGATCGACGCCTTGAAATAATGGCTCTGCGCGCACTGCCCCACGCCGAATAGTTTCGGATGCAGATCGAGCGGACAGCCGCGCGCGAGCACGTCGCGCGTCCGGGTGCCCTTGATTTCGAGCACGGTATAGCCGCTGCCGACATCGACCGCCGAGGCGAACACGCCCGCGAACGCCGCGCCGAGCAACGCCAGCAACGGCGCCGTGCGGGTCGCATCATGCGCGGTCTCCGAACGCACGAGCCATTCGTCCGGGCCGAGCCACACCATGTCGTAGCCGTTGCCGCGCGCGACGGTGTTCGCCTTCTCCGGCGGCTTGCAGCCGATCACCTGTTCCACCGCACGGATGAACGCCGCGTCGCGCGTATCGCCGCGCATGTTCACGAGTTCGAGAAACGGCCGCTCGCCGAGCCGGAACGCGGCAGTCGCGCTGGCCTGATGCTGTTTCAGCAGGCCATCCACACCGACGAGCGGCGACTCCTGCCACGCGCCGTTCTGCCGCCCGATCGTACGGTCCACGACCGATACCGTTCCGCCTGTTTCATTCCACATGTTGACGTGCTCCTTCGCTGTCGTAGAACACCGGACTCGCGATTTTCGCCGCGATCTGTTTGCCGCTCGCGAGCGGAATGGTGACGGTCGTGCCGATCTTGTCGAGACCGCCCTTGACGACCGCCATCGCGATCGAGCGCCGCAAAATCGGGCTGTAATAGCTCGACGTGACATGCCCGAGCATCGGCGCGGTCTCGCCCTGGAACGGACCGGCGACGATCTGCGAGCCCTCGGGGATCACGAACGACGCATCCTCCGACAGCAGCCCGACCAGTTGCTTGCGGCCCGCCTTCGCGGTGTCCGAGCGGGAGAGCGAGCGCTTGCCGAGAAAGTCTTTCGACTTCGCGACGAGCCCGCCCATGCCGAGGTCGTGCGGCGTCATCGAACCGTCGGTATCCTGGCCGACGATGATGTAGCCCTTCTCCGCGCGCAGCACGTGCATCGTCTCGGTGCCGTACGGCGTGATATTGAACTCCTCGCCCGCGGCCATCAACGCTTCCCATACCGCGCGTCCGACGTTGGCCGGCACGTTGACTTCATAAGCGAGTTCGCCGGAGAAGCTGATGCGCATCACGCGCGCCGCCGCACCCGCGACCGTGCCTTCGCGATACGTCATGAACGGGAATGCCGCATTCGCGAAGTCGATGTCCTCGCAAACCTTTTGCAGCACCTTGCGGCTCTGCGGTCCGACCACCGCGAACGTCGCCCAGTGATCGGTGACCGATGCGAGCCGCACGCGCAGGTCGGGCCATTCGGTTTGCAGCCAGCGTTCGAGCCACGTGAGTACACGCGCCGCGCCGCCGGTGGTGGTCGTCATCATGTAGTGCTGATCGGCGAGACGCACGGTCACGCCGTCGTCGAAGATCATGCCGTTTTCGTCGAGCATCAGGCCGTAGCGGCACTTGCCGACTTCGAGCTTGGTCCACGGGTTCGTGTATACCCAGTTCAGCAGCTTTGCGGAGTCCGGGCCCTGAATGTCGATCTTGCCGAGCGTCGACGCATCGAGAATGCCGACGCTCGTGCGCACCGCGAGCGACTCGCGCGCAACCGCCGCGTGCAGGTCCTCGCCTTTCTTCGGGTAGAACCACGGCCGCTTCCAGTTGCCGACGTCCTCGAACGCCGCGCCATGTTCGACGTGCCATTCATGGATCGCGGTCTTGCGCACCGGATCGAGCAATTCGCCCAGTTCGCGGCCGGCAAACGTGCCGAACGTGACTGGCGTGTAGTTCGGCCGGAACGTCGTGGTGCCGGTCTCGGGAATGGTCTTGCCGAGCGCCTGCGCGAGAATCGCCATGCCGTTGATGTTGCCGAGCTTGCCCTGGTCGGTGCCGAAGCCCATCGCGGTGTAGCGCTTCACGTGTTCGACCGATTCGAAGCCTTCACGCGCGGCGAGGAAAATATCGGCGGCCGAGACGTCGTTCTGGAAATCGACGAACTGCTTGGGTCCGCGCGTGGCCAGTTCGCGTCCGCCGACGAGCCACAGCGGCTCCAGCTTCGTTTCGCTCAGCTCGGCGACCTGCACCGGCTTGGGCCGCGCGACGATGTGCCCGGCCGCGCGCGCCGCTTCGACGCCGGCATCGACCGCGAAACGGATGCCCTGGCCGAGCGTGAAGTCGCCCGCGCAGGCGCCGACGCTGGTCTCCGGCTGGACCGCCTTGCCCGGCACGAAGCAGGCCTTGTCGTCATGCCAGTGGGCCTTGCCGCCCGACTGCGCGAACAGATGCAGCACCGGGCTCCAGCCGCCCGACATCGCGAGCAGATCGCACGGCAGTTGGCCCTGTTGAGCGGTGATCTGACCTTTCGCATACGACGCGATCGACACCGACGCGACGCGCAGCTTGCCGTGCGCCGCCGTGACGACCGTGCCGTTCAGCACCTTGATGCCGTGGCGGCGCGCGAGCGCGGGCAGCGTGCCCTTCGATTCACCGGCGCGCGGATCGATGACGCTCACCTGCGCGCCGGCCGCTTTCAGATCGAGCGCGCATTGATAGCCGTCGTCGTTGTTGGTGAACACGACCGCGTTGCGGCCCGGCAGCACCGCATAGCGATGCAGATAGGTCGACACCGCCGACGCGAGCATCACGCCAGGCAGATCGTTGTTGCCGAACACGATCGGCCGTTCATGCGCGCCGGTCGCCAGAATCACGCGTTTCGCGCGGATCTTCCACAGCAGTTCGCGCGTGCCCTTGCGTTGCGACACGGGCAGATGATCGGTCAGTCGCTGCGTGACCGTGACGAGATTGTGGTCCTGATAGCCGAACGCGGTGCTGCGGCTCAGGATCTTCACGTCGGGCAATTGCCGCAATTCGTCTTCGATCTTCTGCACCCACTGCAGCGCGGGCTTGCCGTCGATCTCCGCGCCACACGACAGCAGCGAGCCGCCGAGTTCGGGCTGATCGTCGACGAGCGTCACCCGCGCGCCGGACAACGCCGCCGCATGCGCGGCCGCGAGCCCGGTCGGGCCGCCGCCGACCACCAGCACGTCGCAATGCGCGAAGCACTTGTCGTAGCGGTCCGCGTCGCGCTGTTTCGGCGCGGTGCCGAGGCCGGCCGCGTCGCGGATCGCTTCCTCGTACTTTGGCCAGAGTTTGCGCGGCCACATGAAGGTCTTGTAGTAGAAGCCCGCTGGAATGAAGCGCGCGATCTTCTGGTTGATCGCCATGCGGTCTTTCTCGATGCTCGGCTTCGCGTTCACGCTGCTCGCGACAAGGCCCTGGTACAACTCGACCTCGGTGGCGCGCGCGTTCGGCACCGTGTAGGCGCCGGTCTCCAGTTGCACGACCGCGTTCGGCTCCTCGACGCCCGCGGTCACGATGCCGCGCGGCCGATGATATTTCCAGCTGCGCGCGACGAAGTGCATGCCGTTGGCGAGCAATGCGGACGCGAGCGTATCGCCCTGATAGCCCTGGTATTCGACGCCGTTGAACGTGAAGCTGAGCGCGATCGCGCGGTTGATGCGGCCGCCGGTTGGGAGTCGGTCTTTCTGGCTCATGATGCTTTGCCCTCTTGTGCCTTCGCCTTTACCTGTGCGTTGGCTGCCTGTGGATCGCTAGCGTCCAGCGCCAGCAACGGACGCTCGAACGTCTGATAGCCCTGGAACGCATAACTGACGGTGTCGCGCTGCGCCTTGAACCAGCGGCGGCAACCCTGCGTATGGAACCATTGCTCGCGATGCACGCCGCGCGGGTTCTTGCGCATGAACAGGTAGTCGCCCCATTCCTTGTCGGTCAGCGATTCCGTGTCGAGCGGGCGGGCGATGTCCGCCTCGCCGCCGCAGGAGAATTCAGTTTCGGCGCGGGGACCGCACCACGGGCATTCGATCAGCAACATCTGTGTCTCCTCGTCGACTAGTGGGCTACGGCAGCAGCGCCGTGCTCATCGATCAGATGACCGGTATAGAACCGGTCCAGCGAAAACGGCGCGTTCAACGGATGCGGTTCGTCCTTCGCGATCGTGTGCGCAAAGACCCATCCCGAACCGGGCGTCGCCTTGAAGCCGCCCGTCCCCCAGCCGCAGTTGAAATACAGCCCCTTCACATCGGTCTTGCTGATGATTGGGCACGCGTCCGGCGACACATCGACGATGCCGCCCCACTGCCGGTTCATCCGCACGCGAGAAAACACCGGGAACATTTCGACGATCGCCTCGAGCGTGCCCTCGATGATGTGGAAGCTGCCGCGCTGCCCAAACCCGGTGTACTGATCGACGCCCGCGCCGATCACCAGATCGCCCTTGTCGGACTGGCTGATGTACGCGTGCACCGCGTTCGACATCACGACCGTGTTGACCACCGGCTTGATCGGCTCCGACACCAGCGCCTGCAACGGATGGCTTTCGAGCGGCAGGCGCACGCCGGCCATATCGGCGAGCGTCGACGTGTTGCCGGCCGTGACCACCGCGACTTTCTTCGCCTTGATGAAGCCCTTGGTCGTATCGACGCCCGTTACCTGGCTGCCGTTGCGGCGAATGCCGACGACCTGGCAGTTCTGCACGATATCGACGCCGGCCTGATCCGCGCCGCGCGCGAAGCCCCAGGCCACCGCATCGTGCCGGGCCACGCCGCCGCGCCGCTGGATCGAGGCGCCGAGCACCGGATAGCGGCTGTTCAGATTGATGGTCGGCTCGAGTTCCTTGATCTGTGCGGGCGTGAGAAATTCGGCGTCGACGCCGTTCAGCCGGTTCGCGTTGACGCGGCGTTCGGTATCGCGCACGTCCTGCAGCGTATGCGCGAGGTTCATCACGCCGCGCTGGCTGAACATCACGTTGTAGTTCAGATCCTGCGAGAGCCCTTCCCACAGCTTCATCGCCTTCTCGTAGAGCCCAGCGGATTCGTCCCACAGGTAGTTCGAGCGCACGATCGTCGTATTGCGCGCGGTATTGCCGCCGCCGATCCAGCCCTTCTCGAGCACCGCGACGTTGCGCACGCCGTGTTCCTTCGCGAGGTAGTACGCGGTCGCGAGACCATGCCCGCCACCGCCGACGATCACGACGTCGTACTCACGTTTGGGCTCGGGGCTGCGCCATTGCCGCTCCCAGTTCTCGTGATACGACATCCCGTTGCGCAGCAGGCTGAATATCGAATAGCGGCTCATCGTGGGTCCTTTGCGGTTTTGCAGATACGGTGTAGCGGTAGCGGTTCAACACTCGATGACGTTCACGGCCAGCCCGCCGCGCGACGTCTCCTTGTATTTCGTCTTCATGTCGGCGCCGGTTTCGCGCATCGTGCGGATCACGCTGTCGAGCGACACCACGTGCTTGCCGTCGCCCTTCATCGCGATGCGCGCCGCGTTGATCGCCTTGATCGCGCCCATCGCGTTGCGCTCGATGCACGGAATCTGCACGAGCCCGCCGACCGGGTCACACGTCATGCCGAGGTTGTGTTCCATGCCGATTTCGGCGGCGTTCTCGACCTGTGCGGGCGTGCCGCCCATCACGGCTGCGAGGGCCGCGGCGGCCATCGAGCAGGCCACGCCCACTTCGCCCTGGCAGCCCACTTCGGCGCCGGAGATCGATGCGGTTTCCTTGTAGATGATGCCGATCGCCGCGGCGGTCAGCAGGAACTCGACGATGCCGGCGTCGTTCGCCGCATGCATGAACTTCACGTAGTAGTGCAGCACCGCCGGGATCACGCCGGCCGCGCCATTGGTCGGCGCCGTGACGACCCGGCCGCCCGCGGCGTTTTCCTCGTTGACGGCCATCGCGTACAGGTTGACCCAATCGAGCATCGACAGCGGGTCGCGCAGCGATTCCTCCGAGCGTGCGCGCAAGCGCTCGCACAGTTCGGCCGCGCGACGCTTCACGTGCATCGGGCCGGGCAGTTCGCCGCGCACCTTGCAGCCGCGTTCGACACACGCGGCCATCGTGCGCCAGATCGCCAGCAGGCCTTCGCGCACTTCCTGTTCGGGCCGGGTCGCGCATTCGTTGCGCAACGTCACTTCGGCGATCGACAGGCCGCTTTCTCGGCACACGCGCATCAGATCGTCGCCGGTGCGAAACGGATACGGCACCTCCGCAGTCGCGCGACGTCCGTTCACGCGATCGCCGTCGCGATTGACGACGAAGCCGCCGCCGATCGAGAAATACTCTTTCTCGACCAGCAACTGGCCGTTCTCGTCGAAGGCCTGGAAACGCATGCCGTTCGGATGCACGACGCCCGAGCCCGGTGCGCCCGGCATCAGCTTGCGGTAGAAGCCGACATGCTCGCGCTCGTCGAACGCGACTGGATGCTTGCCGAGCAGCACGAGCTGTTTGGTTTCGCGGATCGCCCGCAGCCTCGGCTCGATCAGGTCGGGGTCAATCTGGTCGGGCAGATTGCCTTCGAGGCCGAGCAGTACCGCCTTATCGGTGCCGTGGCCCTTGCCGGTCGCGCCGAGCGAGCCGAACAGCTCGGCTCTGACGCGCCGCACGAAGCCGAGCAGATTCGCGTCCTCGACATGCGATGCGAAGCGGCATGCGGCGATCATCGGCCCGACCGTGTGTGAGCTCGATGGACCGATGCCGATCTTGAACAGATCGAAGACGCTGACGTTCATGGCTTGCCTTGTGCGTTGTGTCCTGCGAGTTGCGATCGCCGGAAGCGCTGTGACTCGACTGATGCGCCCGGATGGAAAGTGCGTCTATTGCACCGCACGGCAGGCCTGATCGATAGAATAAAAACGGCATCGCAATGGGATGGCGTCGTCAAACGACCCGTCAGGCGGGCCTTCCGGCGGATTTGCGATGACTTGCGACGCATTAGCGAAAGGCGGCCCGATGGCGGCAGGCAATGCTGAAGGTCCGTGGTGCTATGCTTGCCTATACCCTTTTCGGTCAACGTTCGTCCCTCTTTCGCAGTTCATTTCACCGACCGCCGCGCGCATGAATTCCGCTGAAACGCTTGCCCCTTCCTCACTCGACACAGCCACGAAGCAGCGCATCCGCTTCGGCATCATCCTGCTGCCCAACTTCACGCTGACCGCGTTCTCGGGTTTCGTCGATCTGCTGCGCCTGTCCGCCGACGAAGGCGACTTCAGCAAGCCGGTGCGCTGTTCGTGGAGCGTGATCGGGGAAACCCTTGCTCCGGTGCGCGCGAGTTGCGGCATCCAGATCACGCCGTGGGAAACCTTCGAGACCGCGGAAAAGTTCGATTACGTGGTGGTGGTCGGCGGACTGCTGCACTCGGGGCCGGCCGCCAGCGAGGCGACGCTCGCGTTCATCCGCCGCGCCGCCGCGCGCGACGCGACGCTGGTCGGCATGTGCACCGGCGTGTTCTCGCTGATGCGCGCGGGCGTGCTCGACGGCCATCGGATCTGCGTGAGCTGGTTTCACTACTGGGATTTCATCGAGCGCTTTCCGTCGGTCGACGAACAGATGCTGGTCGCCGACCGCCTCTTCGTGATCGACCGGCGGCGCATCACGTGTTCGGGCGGGCGCGCGTCGATCGACGTCGCCGCCGCGATTCTGCTGCGCCACTTCGAAACGGCGACGGTGCAGAAGGCGCTGCGCATCCTGCTCGTCGACGATCTGCAGAAAGGCAACGCGCCGCAGCCGCATCCGCCCGGTCTTGCGCCGGCCTCGCATCCGAAGGTCAAGCGCGCGATCCTGCTGATGGAGCAGCACGTGGGCCGCGCGCTGTCGCTCGACGAACTGGCGGGCAAGCTCGATCTGTCGCCGCGTCAATTGGAACGGCTGTTCAAGGCGCAGACCGGCAAGGCGCCGCAGGCCTACGCGAAGCAGGTGCGGCTGCGCACCGCCGCGTGGCTGCTGACGAGTTCGGACAAGACCGTCGCCGATATCGCGTCGAGCTGCGGCTTTTCGGACGCGTCGCACCTGGGGCGGGAATTTCGCAAACAGTTCGGCGTGCCGCCGATGATGTATCGCGAGCAGCGCGGCACGGCGCAACAAGTCGACGACGGCTCGTGCTACGACGAAACGTTTCCTGGGCGCGCGCAGGCGATCTGAATTGACGCGGCCTGCGCTACTCCGGCATGCGCCGCTCGACGCTCGGCGCATGCCCGAACTGCGCGCGATACGCCTTGCTGAAATGACACGGCGAATGAAAACCGCACACCGTGGTCACACGTGCGATGGATGCATCGGTATTGCGCAGCAGATCGCGCGCGCGGCGCAGCCGCAGGCTCAGGTAGTAATGCGTCGGCGATACGTTCAGGAACAGCTTGAACATCCGCTGCAAATGACGCTGCGACAGGTTCACGAGCCGCGCGAGTTCATCGAGCGATAGCGGCTCCTCGATGTTCGCTTCCATCAGCCGCACCACTTCGATCAGTTCGGCGCGCGACAGGCCGACCCGCGCATCGACCGGAATATGCTGGCAATCGGTCGAACCGCGAATCCGCTCGACGATGAACTGCTCGGACACCTGCGCGGCCACCGCGGGCCCGAGCCGCATGCCCACCAGATGCAGCATCAGATCGAGCGGCGCGGTGCCGCCGGTGCAGGTGAGCCGATCGCGGTCGATCACGAACAGCTCGTCGTCGAAATGCACGTGCGGATAGCGCTGGTGCAACGGCGACATGTCCTCCCAATGCACGGTCGCCCGATAGCCGTCGAGCAGCCCGGCCGCGAGCAGCGCATACGGGCCCGTGCAGATGCCGCCGAGCGGCACGCCGCGCGCGCCCGCGTCGCGCAGCAGCGCGATCACCTCGTCGTTCACATACTCTCGCACGTGCCAGCCGGCGCACACGAACAGCAGATCCGGCATGCCGGACTCGGCGAGCGTGGTGGTCGGCTTCACCGTGATGCCGTTGCTCGCGCGCGCCGGCTCGCCATCCGGTGTGACTACCGACCACCGGTAGTGCTGTGCGCGGCCCACGTAGTTCGCCATGCGCAGCACCTCGACCGCACTGGTGAAAGCGATCATCGAGAAGTTCGGCAGCGTCAGGAAGCCGACGTGCGCGACGGCGGACAGCCGCGCATCGGCTTCTTCGGTGGTGGCGATTGCGTCGCGCTTCATGGGCGTATCGGGTCAGGCCATCAGCCGTGTTGCGCCGCCGGTTCCCGGCGCACTTTCATCGCCTGGCGCAATCCGGCGAACAGCGGTGCGCGTGCCTTGCCCGGCGCCCGGCCGAAGCTCTCGGTGATGCGGTCCAGAATGATCGCCAGCATCACGACCGACATGCCGCTTTCGAAGCCAAGCCCGATATCGAGCCGCTGGATGCTCGCGAGCACGTCGTTGCCGAGGCCGCCCGCGCCGACCATCGACGCAATGATCACCATCGACAGCGCCATCATGATGGTCTGGTTCACACCCGTCATGATCGACGGCAGCGCGTTCGGAAACTGCACCTTGTAGAGCAGTTGCCACGGCGTGCAGCCGAACGCCTGCCCCGCTTCGACGATCTCGTGATTCACGTGCTTGATGCCGAGCGCGGTCAGACGCACCGCGGGCGGCATCGCGAAGATCACCGTCGACAGGATGCCGGGCACGCGGCCGAGGCCGAACAGCATCGCGGCCGGAATCAGGTAGACGAACGCGGGCATCGTCTGCATCAGATCGAGCACCGGGCGCACGATCATTTCGACGGTGCGGCTCTTCGCCATCCAGATACCGAGCGGCACGCCGAGCACGAGACTGATCACCGTCGACGACAGCGTGAGGCCGAGCGTGATCACCATCTGGTCCCAGAAGCCGGTGCCGTAGATCAACAGCAGCGCGGCCAGCGTGAACACCGCGAAGCGCCAGCCGACGCGCCACAAGCCGATGCCGACGAAGAACGCCATCAGCGCCCACATCGGCACGGCCTGCAAGCTGTGCTCGACCGCCGCGGCGAAGCTCTCGATGACCTTGCCAATCGTGTCGAAGGTCTTCGCATCATGATCGAGCAGGTAGTGAACGCCGTGATCGACCCAGGCGCCAAGCGGAATGATTTCAGACATGGGAACCTCGATGATGCGTGAGAACGCTCAGCACGTTCGTCTTGTTGACCGAGCCGCAGTAGGAACCGTCCGCTTCGACGACCGGCAGCGGCGCGCGGCTCGCCACCACGCGCTCGACCACGTCGTTGAGCGGCGTGCTGCGATGGATGCATTCGATCTGGTTGAGCTGCGGCGACACGCTGCCCGTCGCGTCGCGGCACACGAAGCCGCGTATCCTGCGCTCGCTGTCGAGCACGAACGCGTAGTCGGCGCTGCCGTTCAGCGTCGCGGCGACGCTCGACGCGTCGATCTGCGGCGCGTGCATCAGCGGCACGTCGTCGGTCTGCATCAGATCGCCGGCCGTCAGATAGCGGCTCGTGTCGATGCCTTCGAAGAACGCGCGCACGTAGTCGTCGGCCGGATTCTTGATGATTTCCTGCGGCGTGCCGATCTGCACGACGCGGCCGCCTTCCATGATCGCGATGCGCGTGCCGATGCGCATTGCCTCCTCCAGATCGTGCGATACGAACAGGATCGTGCGCTGCTGCTCGCGCTGCAGATCGAGCAGCACGTTCTGCATTTCCTTGCGCTTGAGCGGATCGAGCGCGGAGAACGCCTCGTCCATGATCATCAGCGACGGGTTGACCGTGAGCGCGCGCGCGAGCCCGACGCGCTGCTGCATGCCGCCCGACAGCTCGGCGGGCAGCTTCTGCGCGAACGGCGCGAGGCCGACCTGTTCGAGCACCGTCAGCGCCCGCGCCTCCCGCTCCTTGCGGCCGACGCCCGCGACCTCGAGGCCGAACGCCGCGTTGGACAGCACGGTGCGCTGCGGCATCAGCGCGAAGGACTGGAACACCATGCTCATGTCCTTGCGGCGTAGCGCCGTCAGCTCCGCGCGCGGCACGCTCGCGACATCGCGGCCGTCGATCAGCACCTTGCCGGCGCTGGGCTCGACGAGCCGATTGATCAGGCGAATCAGCGTCGACTTGCCGGAGCCGGACAGTCCCATCAGCACGAAGATCTCGCCCTCGCGAACCTCGAACGACGCGTTGTGCACGCCGACGATCTGACCGGTGCGGGCAAACACCTCCTCTTTGGTGGCGCCGCTGGCCAGCATTGCGAGCGCCTGTTTAGGGTTGGTGCCGAATACCTTGCACAGCCCTTCGACCACGACCTTGGGGGAATTCATCGAATGCTCTCCTCGCTTGCGGACGTCGCCCGCGCTGTGCCTACATAGTTGCCAGAAAAAAGTGCGGTTAGCCGACTAATTCCGACAAGCACATGAGGAAATGCGACACCCGGCCGCGCCGTGAGCGCTCGACTCGGCGGCGAAAGCCTTGTGGGAGAAGGGATTGGCGCGGGTTGGCCCGCGCGCGGAGGATGTCGCGACAGAGCAAAAGCTGCTCCCGGACGGCTGCAGGGGCGAGACGGTGCGTGGGAGCTGAACCGCTCAGGAAATCGACACACCCAGCAAACGTCCGACGCCGAACGTAAATCCCGCCGCGATCAGCCCGATGATGATCTGGCGCAGCGCCGAAAAACCCGCGCTGCGGCCGTTGAACAGCGACGTGAACACGCCGATCGACGCCAGCGCCAGCATGCTCAGCACGACGCACTGCACGATCGCGCTGACGCCGTGCGACCACAGAAAAGGCATCACCGGAAAAATCGCGCCCAGCGAGAACAGACAGAACGACACGCCCGCCGCCGACCACGGATTGCCGCCCAGTTCCGCCGGGTCGAGACCGAGTTCCTCGCGTGTGAGGGTGTCGAGCGCCTTGTCCTTGTCGCGCATCATCTGCGCGGCGACGCGTTTCGCCTCGTTCGCGTCGAGTCCTTTCGCGCGGTAGATGAGCGCAAGCTCGTGCTCCTCCGCTTCGGGCTGTTCCTCGATCTCCTCGGCTTCCTTGGCGATCTGCGTGCTCGCGAGTTCGCGGGCATTGGTGACCGACAGCCATTCGCCGAGCGCCATCGAACAGGCACCGGCGATCAGCCCGGCGAGGCCGGTCAACAGGATCGCCTGGTTGCCGGTGCCCGCGCCGGCGACGCCCATGATCAGGCAGAAGTTCGACACGAGGCCATCGTTCGCGCCGAGGACGGCCGCGCGCAGATCGTTGCCCGATGCGGCGCCCTTGTGCCACGACTCGGCCGCGGCGATGCGCGCGCCGGGCGACAGGTCGGTATTGCTGGTGCTCGCGAGCGTCTGCACGACCGCCGCGTGGTGATGCTCGTCGGCGGACATGTGGCCTGCGTCGCGTTGGCCTCGATATTTGTTGCGGTCCGCGTATTCGGCGGCGGCCAGAGTAGGCAGCACGAAGTCCGCGCCGCACACGCGCACGAGCCCCTTCATCAAACGCGTTTTGATCGCATGACCGCGGCCTTTCGGTTCGATGCCGTTGGCTCGGAGCTTGTCGGCCCACACTTGCGCGTGACTGTGTTCCGATTGCGCGAGATCCTGATAGACCTGCTTGCGGGTCTCGTCTTTCTCGACGCGCGCGAGCGTTTCATACAGGGCGGCGCTGTGCAGTTCGTCGGCGAGATTCGCCTTGTAGCGTTTCACTTCATGCTTCGTTGCCATGATCACGTTCCCCGCGGATCGCGTTGCTGACGGCAAAGCCTGACCGAAGCCGCCCGGCGTCTCGTCGGCGCTGATTACCGCGCCGGGCGTGAGCTTGTCCGCTTGTCCGTTACTGGCTTGCCGGCGCACCGACGCCGGCCTTCTTCTGCGCCGCCTGCAGCTTGTCCGGATAGTTCGGATCGTTCTGCGCCGGCTGGTAGCCCGCGTCTTCGAGTTTCTTCAGTTCGGCGTTCTTTTTCGCGCGAGCCTGTTTGCGCTCTGCCTTGCGCTCGGCCTTCGTTGGCTTGGGAGTGGTGGTCGTCGCGCCTTGCTGGGCCGCGGCATCCGTCGAGCCCTGTGCGACCGCGAGCGGAATGGTGCCGGCCACCAGTGCGACGGCCGAAACCCCAAGCATGATTCGTTTAATGGCGAAGCTCTTCATAACTGATATCTCCCAAAAAATTGGCAATAACGTGCGGGTCCGTCTGCGAATCGTGAAGCACCAAAGCGGGTCGCGCAGCCTTGGCGCGAACCCGTCACGGAAGCTTACAGGCAAATGGCGGGATGCGCGCTGTAACGGTCATCGGGTGCGTTCGTCGGTTCGTCGACGGATATCCGTGGGCGAAATTCCTTTGCCGTGAAACGGCCGCCTGGTGCCGATGATGCGAGCCGTGGGAGTGGTCGAGATGTTCCGGGATGCCGCACCAGAGTCCGCTCAGCAGGCCACCTGGCACTGGTATCGGGGCAGCGGCGTGCCCTTGCGGCCTCACTTTCAGATTTCTCCGCATTTTGCCGCGGACTGACTCGCGAACAATAGTGGCGCGGATCGAAAACGTCACGGCCATGCTCAATTCCCAATGGTCGAATTCGAACGTTTGAGGCGATCCGGTTCCATTCACTTATGCTTAAGAGCCGTAAGCGCCCATGAACCACGACGACAAATACTCTTACTACAAGATCGACAAGCTGTTTTGGCGTTGGAAGAAGCAAGACGGGGCTCGGATCGTGCATGAGGTCTCGCTTTCGACGGACAAGGCACCGCCGCCGTTTCCGGCCTCGCCAGTCGCGAAATCGAATGCCGTGCCTCGCCCAGCCAAGTCTCCCAAACCTGATCCAACCGTAAAAATGATCAACGATCTTCTCAAGGTCGCCGATTCGGTTTCCCGTTTCAGAACATGGTTGAACACACCTGTGCCGTCCAAACCGTCCGAAGCGACGAAGATCGTCGCCCTGAAAAAGACGGTACCGCTATTCGATATCCAGGAGATTCCGAACGCTCTGCGCAAAGAAATGATGCCTATCGGAGCGAAGTTGATGGAGCGATGGTTTGCCGGCCGATTGAACTACTCCGCAGTACCCAGCGACGAGCTCAAAGAAATCAATCAGGAGGGCAAGCCATACCCGCCTGACATGTACGATACAACCACGATAAAGATGGACTGGGTACTGAAGTTCGCTCGCGCCAAACGGAAATACGACTTCCTGGTCAACGATGCAATACGGTCACCAGCGGCACTTCAAGTGCTTCACAAGAAGCTCCGTTTCTACAGGCATAGTAGTGAGCTATCTACGCACCATATCTGTCGGGATGATCCCCAGCATCTGCATCAGTTTTTTCAATTTCAACACGTCGAAGTTGACATCAGCGTGGCGGCGATTTCATCATCTACTCGGACCGTCGCTACGTTCCGCTTTTCCCGCCGATCGTGCTCTACCTATGAAGCGCATCCTTAAGCGTGCTGCATTATTGGCTGGTCTTAGCGCAGGGCTTTATTTTGGGCTCTTCGACCATACTCCGCATGGACTCGAGTGTCGTCATTCGGCACCTGTCGACGGCATATACAGAGCAGAGCTTTGCCTGTTGCGATGGACTCCGGGCCGCAGCGGGAGCCCTGAATATGTCGGCCGACTATTCGATGCAAAGAGCGGGAGGCTGCTTGCACAGCGCACTTTCAGCACGCCTGTCCCCGATCTTTTTTGGTCAACGGGCCTGCGATACTCGCTGAATCCGTATTCGCCGCCCCGCTATCTCGGTCCGTCCGTCGAGTTTTCCCGCGGAGATGCCGGTAAAGGAGACTCGAGGATTTCGTTGCCCCCGTCGTTCTGGGACAAACTGGCCGCCACCCGCCCGCGCTTATAGCTGGTCGCACCTCCCCGCGGTACGGTTTTTTGGCATGCCAGCCCCGCCAGGAGTATCGTTTAACCGCGCCGGAAGGGCCCAAACCGCCACTCCTCTACAAGACAGGCACTTCCCAGAGTCGGGACCAGCTCGACAAAAGCGCGACGTTTCTAACATGCAAGGAAGCGACATCAACTTTTCGAGGATGGTGAAACCGTGAAAACAGTCAATCTTTTGAAGATGCTCGGAATTGCATTGTGCGTGGCAACCGCATCCAGCGCCTACGCGCAGGCAAGCGACGCTCAGGCGCCTGCCGCCACGGCAGCCGCGCCGGCCACGACCACCCAATCGACGCGTGCGGCGGATCGCAAGCTCGGCCGCGACGTGCGGCGCGCGCTCGCGAGAGCGCAGGGCTTCAACGTCTCGAACGTGTTCGTGCGGGCGCGCGGCGGCGCGGTGACGCTGACCGGCTCGGTGCCTGAAAGCGGCATGATCCAGCAGGCTGCCGACGTGGCGAAAGGCGTGCCAGGCGTGACCTCGGTGACCAATAAGCTCACGCTGAATTTCCCGTCCCGCGGAGGTGGTGGAAGCTGAGCGTCGGCATCCGACTCGCGAACGGGAGCGCCGCGAACCTGCGATGCGTGCGGTGTCTCCCGCTAATCCCCAGTCGTCGGCACGCACACGGTGCTCTTCTGCTCGGTGAAGGCCACGCGAACGCAGGACGCGGGCGATGCGCTGATCTACTACGGCCGCCGCTATCATCGCGTCGGCGAGCGCTCGGTGCACGCGACGCATCAGGTCGCGGCGAATCAAGGCGAAGCGTCCGTCTGCGCGCGTTGAGGTCTCACTGCGCGTTGGAGTCGGCCGAGCGCCGCGATCCTCCGGCCGAATAGCGCGGCCGCGGTGCGCTCCGGATTGAGCGCAATACGTTCGCTCGCCGCGCCAACCATCCACGCGTCACGCCCGTACGACGCCCGTCATCGGTCTGCCCGCCACCGTCCGGCCAAACAGCGCCGCTGCCGTGCGTTCCGGATCGAGCCCGAGGCTCTCACTCGCGGCGCCAGCGATCAACGCATCGAGCGAGCTGGTCGGCCTCAGGTCACGCGACTGATACAGCTGATGCGGCGCGAGCCCCGGCCAATCCGCTATCACGCGACCGCCCTGCACCGAGCCGCCCAGCACCATCGCGACAGAGCCGGTGCCGTGATCGGTGCCGCCCGTGCCGTTCGCGGCCGCGGTCCGGCCGAACTCCGTCGCGACCAGCACCGTGGTCTTGCTCCACGATGGTCCCATGCCGTCGCGCAACGCCGCGAGCATCGTGTCGAGCGCCTTCAGCTGATTCGCGAGCCGCGCATTCTGCGCGCTGTGCGTATCCCACCCGCCGGTCTCGATCATCGCGATACGCGGACCGTCGTCGCGCGCCAGAAAACTCGCCGCGAGCTTGCCGAGGCTCGCCGGGTCCTGACGTGCGCCGGCATCGCCCGCGACGCCGCGCGCCGCCATCGCCGATTCCCACAGCGGACGCAACTGCGCGTCCTGCTCGTACAGCTGCGACACGCGCGCGAGCAGATCATCGGGCGCCTGCGGCAACGCCGACGGCGCATACGACGTCACCGAAGCGGGACCGCGCAGCGCCATCGGCACGGTCGGCGCGAACGCGATCGCGTTCTCGCGGGTCGCGGGCAATTGCGCGGCGAGCCGGTTGAGCCAACCATCCTTTGTCTGATACGGCGATGTGCCGCCGGTTTCCAGCACATTCTGTCCGTCGAAATGCGAGCGGTCGCGATACGGCGAAGCGACCGCGTGCACGAACAGCGCCTCGCGTTGCGCGTACAGCTTCGCCATTTGCGCGAGCGCCGGATGCAGCGCGAACGTGCCGTCCAGATGCGGCGCGTTCGACGCATCGATTGCGAGCGGTCCGCGCAAACTCGCATACGCGGGGTCCGCGTAAGGCACGACGATGTTCAGGCCATCGGCCGCGCCACGCTGGATCACGAACACGAAGCGGCGGTCGGTCGCGACATGCGCGAACGCAATTCGCGGCGACACGAGCAGTGCGCCGGCACCGACGGCGGCGACGCTCAGAAACTGGCGGCGTGACAGCATGGCGTTCACCTCCGTTGAAAATCGGGCGATACGAGCAGCAGCGCGATCGCCGTCGACGCGCTTTCCGCGCGCGATACCGCCGTGGCCGTCGGCTCGCTGAGCGAGCCAGCCAGCAAGGTCTGGCCGAGCGAGCGCGCATCGAGCCGGTCACCCACGCGCGAAGCGAAACGTTGCGCGACTTCGACGCGGCGCACGAGCGCATCGGGCGCGGCCCAGCTCGCGGCGATATCGTCATAGCCGGCGGGCGAACCCGGCCGCCACACCGGCTGGCCTAGCTGCGTCAGGATCGGCGCGCTCTGCAGATTACCGAGGTCGTGCCAGCCGAGTCCGCGCATCGACGAAATGGTCCACTCCCACGGAGTCTTGAACTTCACCGCGCCCGGCGACCACGCTTGCGGTGTATCGATCAACGCGCGATAGACGGTCGGCAGATCGCCGTCGCTGCGAGCGAACGCATCGGCCAGACGAGCGCTCACGCCAGCCGGCGGATTATCGGCGACGAAATGGCGCGCGAGCTTCGTGCCGATATGCTGCGCGGTGGCCGGCGCGTGCGCGAGGTCGTGCAGGATCGCGAGCGCCTGCTGTTCGCCGGCTTCGTCGTAGCGGCGTCCCATGATCGTGCGCGAGCCCGGTTCGTGCAGCGCCTGGCGAAACACGAAGCTGCCGGGTTCGCCGCCTGGCTCCTGCGTGCGCCGGTTTGGATTGGCGCCGCCGTTGCCCGGATTGCCGACGAGACTCCAGCCGGTCAGCGCACGCGCGAATTCGGTCACGTCGTCCTGGCTATAGCCGCTGCGCACGCCGAGGGTATGCAGTTCCATGATCTCGCGCGCGAGGTTCTCGTTGAGTCCGCGTCTGTTGTCCGGATTGCGTTGCGCGGCGCGCAGCGCGGCCATGCTGTCGGGACCAACCGAGCGCGTCTGATCGAGGAACAGCTGCATGGCCGGATGACGCTCGACGGCGACCAGCATGTCCTCGAAACGGCCCAGCACGTGAGGGCGAATCGCCTCCGCTTCGAACGACCCGGCGAGCGCCGCGACGCCGGGCTTTTCCGCCGATACCGCAAAGTGGTTCGCCCAGAAATGCACGAGGCGTTCGATAAATGGCGTCTGAGTGCTCAGCGCGCTGGCGACTCGCGCATTCACCGATGAGCGATACATGTCGAGTATTTCGACGCGAAACGCCTTTCGCTCGGATTGCTTTGCAGCTTGCGCGTCGGTCTGGCTGGCTGCTGCCGCGTTGCTGGCGATGTTGGTCGCGCGGTTGTTCGCACTCTGGTTCGAGTTGGATTCTTCGCCCGCCTTCTGTTTCGCCTGCTGCTCGATCTGCATGCGCTGCTGCACGAGCTGCGTCGACAACGCGATCGAATCGGGCTGGTTCGCCCACGCGTCCGGCCGCGGCTGATACTGCTCGAACTGCGCGAGCAGCCATCCCTTCGGATCGGCTGGCGGCGTATCGTCGGCGCGCGCGCCGAGGCCGAAGCGGTTCAGTGCGATCGCCGCGGCATTCAGATTCGGTGAGTGGGCCATACGATCCTCGTCGGCAGGTAACACGCCTGCATGTCCGTTAAACGGCCGACACACGAAAATCCGTCGCCACCGCACGCATTTTTCTATTCGCCGGATGCGCCATTCGCCTCCGGCTTCTTCGTGTTCGGAGCGGGCTGCGCTTCGCGCCATTGCCCGCGCAGCTTCAAGCTCTCGGCGAATTTGACGCGCTCCTCGGGCGTCAGCGTCGCCGCGAAATCGGCGACGCTCGCTTCGACCATCGCGCGCAGATTGCTGTCGGCCGCGCGGGTACGCGCGAGCGCGGCATCGAGCGCGGCGCGATCGAACTGCGGCGCGGCGAGCAACCGCAATACCTCGCGACGCCCTTCGCGAGCGTCACGCGCATACTGGCGACCGTCGCGCCGCGCGTTCTTCAGGCCGTCGATAAACGCCTGGCGCTGCTGCGCCGACAGCGGCTCGGCGGCGAACCGCAACGCGCGCTGGTCCGGCGCCACCGGCTGATTCGCACCGTGCGCGGCGAACCACTGATACGCGCCGCCGGCGATCGCGCCGAGCAGGAACACGTTGAGCACCGCGGAGCCCAGCAGCGCAAATTTCCACGAGCGCCCGTTCATTCGCCGCTCCAATCGGCGGAGCTGCCGCCGAAGCTCGAAGTCAGATACGAGGATTCATGCACGACCGGCGCGTTCTCGGTCAGCACGAAGAACGACACCGCGAGCGCGCCAGCCACGCCCCCTAGCAGCCCGACGCCTGCCACCGCCGCGCCCGACCACCAAAAACGCCAGCGCGCGGCCGGGCGTCGCGCTGGCGCGCCATCGATGATGCGACGCTGCAGTTCGAGGCTCGGCGGCTCGATCCAGTCCGCGGCGAGCCATGCGTCGAGGCCGGCCGCATCGCTCAACGCCGCGTCGGCTTCGTCGCGATGCGCGCGCGCCCACTCCAGCGCGGCCGCGCGTTCGCGCTCCGGCCAGCGACGCGCGTCGGCGCCGTACGCTGCAACGATCTGTTGGAATCTTTCGGGCGTCATGACTTGTCCTTGCTAAGGCCGCTGCCGGCCAGTTGAGCGCGCAAACCGCGGCGCGCGCGGCTCAGCAGACTCTCCAGCGCATCGACGCTGACGCCCATCAAGGCGGCAGCGTCGACGTTCGACATTTCCTGGTAATAGCTCAGCACGAGCGCTTCGCGCTGTCGCGCCGGCAGCGCGGCGAGCGCCGCGCGCACGCGCGCGTGGTCGGCGCGTGCTTCGAGCCGCGCGTCGGGTGGCGCGGCGGGATCGGCCGTGTCGGGCAGTTCGTCGCTCGGGTCTTCGCGCTGGCCGCGCAAACGGTCGTAGCAAAGATTGAGCGCGACCCGATGCATCCACGTGTCGAATTTCGCTTCGCCTTCGCGCCAGCGAGCCGCCTGTTTCCAGATTCGCACGAAGACCTCCTGCGCGACATCCTCCGCTTCCATGCGATCACCGAGCATGCGCGTGGCGAGCGCGAGCAGCCGCGGCAGCTTGCGCGCGACCAGCGAGCGGACCGCGCCGGGCTCCTCGCGGCCCACCCGCGCGATCAGCTCGGCGTCCGGATCGGGCGGCGCGTCGCTCAAGGCGTGCGGCTCCGTCGCGACGTCACGCGCGCGCGTTCGCGTGCGGGCCGCATCACGGGATCAACGTCGTTCACTTGCCGCCGCTCCTTCAGCTGTCGTGTTGTATGGTTTTGCTGCCGCTACGCCGCTATCCGGCCTGGTATCACGTACGCGGTCAATATACGACGACCGCCGGACGGTAATAGGCCGGACGTGCCGGATAGACCACACAGCCGGCGAGCGAGGCCGCCAGCAGAATCATCACGAGTGTTTTCATCGCAAGCCTCGCTCAAGCCCAATGTCCTTCGATCCAGCGCCAGTGCGGCCCACGTTGCGCCCAATGGCCGGGCACCCAGCGATAGCCCACGCGCACCGGCTGCCAGTGGCCCGGCGCCCACACATAGCGGCCATGCTCCCAGCGCCAGCGGCCCTGATCCCATACGTAGCCGTCCCGCGGCGCGGGCACGACTTCGACGCGCGGCGGCGGCGCCATTGGCGCGATCACCACTTGCGCGAAGGCGGGTGTGGCCGTCAGCGTGGCCGCGCAGCACAGCGCGGCGCTCAGCGTGGAACCGAGCAGGCGACTCATGCGGTTAGAGATCATGTCGTTTTCTCCCATAGGACCGAAAAGAGCCGGACACAGCGTGGCCCCGTTTCTGCTTCAACGGGTCAATTGGGGGAAATCCGTCGCTCTGCGTGCAAAAAAGTGCGGCGGGAAGAAAGCGCTTCACGATTAGCGCGGCGCGAACCGGAAGTCAGGGAGATGAATGGGAACCGATAGCCGGCGTAATGTCCGCGACTCGAATCTTTAATCGCGGACTGCTGAAATCGTCGGCAGCCTGATTGCGGCAACAACAGTAACAGCAACGGCATTTCTACCCATATTCCGCGGCGAAGGTCGAATCTGGAGTCAGTCACATGTTCCGTAGAGCTTTGTTACCCATTCCGTTCGCTGCGATGCTGATGCTCGCCGGCTGCGGCAACAACAGCGTCAGCACGCCCGCGGCGTCGACCACGGGCGCATCGTCGCCGGCCGCCCCGGTGTCCGCGCAGGACTCGCTGACGACCGCGACGCCGATCAAGCATGTCGTCGTGATTTTCGGCGAGAACGTGTCGTTCGATCATTACTTCGGCACCTATCCGCAAGCGGCCAACCCGGTCGGCGAACCGCAATTCACCGCGGCCGCGGGCACGCCGACAGTCAACAACCTCAGCAGCAACAATCTGCTGACATCGAACCCGAACGCGCTGGCGAGCTCGCCGAACACGGCGGGCCGCACGGTCGGCACGGTGCCGATCGCGGGTCTCGGGCTGCCGGCCGCGGACCTGCTGCCGTTCCGCCTCGATCGCTCGCAGGCGAATACGTCGAGCCAGAATCACGCGTACGCGGCCGAGCAGCTCGCGTATAACAACGGCGCGATGGATTCGTTCCCGCTGTTCACGGCGGCCGGCACGACGATCGCCGGCAGCACCGGCGCGTTCGCGACGAAAGGCCAGGTGCTCGGCTACTTCGACGGCAACACGGTCACCGCGATGTGGAACTACGCGCAGAACTTCGCGATGAACCAGAACGCGTACACGGATACCTACGGACCGTCGACGCCCGGCGCACTCGCAGTCGTGTCCGGCCAGAACAACGGCGTGATCCTGACGGGCGGCACGTCGGCCAACGCAATCCCCGACTCGGCCGGCGGCAACACGATGATCGGCGACCTCGACCCGACCGGCGACGCCTGCACGATCGCGGCGGGCAGCAAGGTGACCGGCGCGATGTCGTCGAAGAACAGGAACATCGGCGACCTGCTGAACGCGAAGAACATCACGTGGGGCGGCTTCATGGGCGGCTTCAATCTGCAGACCGTCAACACGAACGGCACGACCGGCTGCGCGCGTTCGACGTTCTCGCAGGTGCTCAACGCGAGCAAGGCCGACTACGTGCAGCACCACGCGTGGTTCCAGTACTACGCGAGTACGGCGAACCTCGCGCATACGCGGCCGTCGTCGACGGCGGCGATCGGTGCGACCGATCCGCTCGATAACTCCGCGACCCCGGTGCATCACCAGTACGACACCGACGATTTCTTCACCGCGGTGAAGGCCGGCAACTACCCGTCGGTCAACTTCCTGAAGGCGCCGGCCATCGGCGACGGCCACCCGGGCAACTCGGACCCGATCGACGAGCAGGCGTTCGTCACGAAGGTGATCAACTTCCTCGAACAGCAGCCTGACTGGAAGAACACCGCGGTGATCATTGCCTACGACGATTCGGACGGCTGGTACGACCACCGCTACAAGGCGCCGACGAGCGCGTCGTTCGACTCGACGAGTCCGCAATCGGCGGGCGGCGCGACGGTGGCCGGCAGCGACAACCTCAGCGCGGCGGGCCAGTGCACGGCCGCGGGCGCGGTACAGCCGCAAGGCGTCAACGGCGACGTGGTGAACGGCCGCTGCGGGCCGGGGACGCGCACGCCATTCATCGTCGTGTCGCCGTGGGCGAAGGTCAACTTCGTCGACGACACGCCGATCACGCAGGCGTCGGTGGTGCGCTTTATCGAGGACAACTGGCTCGGCGGCCAGCGCCTCGGCGGCGGCTCTTTCGATGCGACGGCGGGCAGCATCATGAACATGTTCAATTTCTCGGGTACGGGCAACACCGCGCCGTTGTATCTCGACGAAAACCTCGGCACGAAGCTGTCGTCGCCGCCGTCGACCTGAGCGGGTGCCGCTGACGTGTAAGTCGCTGTTTAGTATCCGATCGATCTATTCGTCAACGTCATGAACCGACCGTCAGACGCATTTGCACCAGCGCCGCTGCTGGACTCCGCGAGCACTCGCCGCGCGTGGCTGCGGCTGTACGCGGGAAGCGTAGCGACTGTCGTGCTCGGCTTTGCCGCGTTCTCCGCGTACGCACTCGTGTATCCGGAGTGGATGCCGCCGGCGGTAGGCGAAATCGTCGAGGAGATCACCGGTGCGAATCCGCATCCGGTGCATCTGATGCGTCCGCAGCAAGCGCCGCTCAGTGCGGTTGCGGTGCTCGGCAAACAGATCTTCTTCGACAAGACGCTGTCCGCGTCGGGTCAGCAGTCGTGCGCGACATGTCACTCGCCGCAGCATTCGTATGGACCGGATAACGCGTTGCCGGTGCAGATGGGCGGCTCGCATCTTGACCAGGCCGGCTATCGTCCACCCCCATCGCTCGCATATCTGTACCGGCAGGCGCCGTTCAGCATCGGCCCCGATCAGGGCGATACCGACGTTCCCGTCGACATGACGCAGCTCGCCTCGCAGGCCGCCGGCATGCAACGCGCGCAGAAGACCGCGCTCGCCGCGCCCAAGACGCCGGCGATGGTGCCGCAAGGCGGCCTGTTCTGGGACGGCCGCGCCGATACGTTGCAGAACCAGGCAATCGGCCCGCTGACGAATCCGGTCGAGATGGCCAACGCGAGCGAAGCCGACGTCGCGCGAAAGCTGCTGCAAACGCGCTACCTCGATCAGTTCAAACGGATCTTCGGAGCTGGCATCGGGAACAACCCGAGCCTGCTGATTTCCGAAGCGATGTTCGCGGTGGGGCGCTATCAGATCGAAGATCCGTCGTTTCATGCGTTCACGAGCAAGTACGACTACTGGCTCGAAGGCAAGGCGCGGCTCACGCATGCCGAACTGCACGGTCTGCAACTGTTCAACGATAAGAACAAGGCGAATTGCGCGGGCTGCCACCTGAGCCAGCCGAGCCGCGATGGCCTCCCGCCGCTCTTCACCGATACGCAATACGAGGCATTGGGTGTGCCGCGCAATCCGGCGATTCCGATCAACAATGACCCGAAGTTCTTCGACATGGGGATATGCGGACCGTTTCGCGACGACCTCGCGAAGCAGACCCAGTACTGTGGCATGTTCCTCACGCCGACGCTGCGCAACGTCGCCGAACGCAAGGTGTTCTTTCACAACGGCGTGTATCACGACCTGAAGCACGTGATGGACTTCTACAATCTGCGCGACACGGCGCCGGACAAGATCTATCCACGCGATGCGTCGGGCAAGGTGATCAAGTACGACGATCTGCCGCCGCGGTATCACGCCAACATCGATGTCGCCGACGCGCCGTTCGACCGCAAGTTCGGCGATCAACCCGCGATGAACGACCAGGACATTCGGGACATTATCGCGTTCCTGCAGACGCTGAGCGACGGGTACAGGGAATGACTGCGCGCGCGTGACGAGCGGCCATCGCGCTGCGGCCCGCGAGCCGGTGGGGTATCCTTGCCGGTTTAGCAAACTCTATCCATACCCTCCCCGATGGCCGATTTTCCTTTCGACGCCGTGCTCTTCGACTGCGACGGCGTGCTCGTCGATTCCGAACCCATCACGAATCACGTGCTCACCGAAATGCTCGGCGAGCTCGGCTGGCATATGAGCGTCGAAGAGACGATGCGCATTTTCGTCGGCAAGATGGTCAAGGACGAAGCCGAACTGATCGAAGCGCACACCGGCTTTGCCATCACGGCCGAGTGGCTGGCGCAGTTCCGCGCGCGTCGCAACGCGGCGCTCGACAGGGAGTTGCGTGCGATCGACGGCGCGTCTTTCGCGGTACACGCGCTGCACCGAACGTTGAACGGACGCATTGCGGTGGCGTCGGGCGCGGATCGCATCAAGATCGAATTGCAGCTCGTGAAGGCCGGCCTCCTCGACTGCTTCGAAGGACGCATCTTCAGCGGACACGAAATGCCGCGCAGCAAGCCGTTTCCCGACGTCTACCTCGCCGCGGCCGCGGCACTCGGCGTCGACCCGGCACGCTGCGCGGTAGTCGAGGATACGGTGACGGGCACAACCGCGGGCGTCGCGGCCGGTGCGACGGTATTCGGCTATTGCCCGACGCACCTCGGCCACAGCAGCGCGACCGCGCTGCATGGCGCGGGCGCGGTGCACGTGTTCAAGGAGATGGCCGAGCTACCCGCGTTGCTCGCCGGATGGAGCAAGCGCTGATCGGCCGACGTGTTGGCGGCTGGACGACACCGGCCTGCCGCAAGTTGGCCGACGACGATCAGTTACCGACTGCGCGGAGGCAGTCGATCAGCGCTCGCGCCAGTACAGACGTTGAATCCCGCCCCATGGCATGGTGCGTGCAACAGGAACGCCCGAGCGTAAAGCATTTGCGCGCTCGCTACCCATCCAACGTTGCCGGAGATTCATCATGTCCAACTTGACCCTTGCCGACCTGTCGCGCTGCGACGACCTCGACCACGTAGCTGCACAGTCCGTACGCGGCGGCCACTCGTGCCACTCGCCGGAATACCCGCCTTCGTGTTACGGCGAAAAACCGCCGGTTCGCGGGCCGTCCTACTACAACCCGCCCTCCTACAATCCCTGCCATCCGGTGCACTACGGCTGCGAGCCGGTCTATACCCCGGTCTGCCATCCGGAGCCGATCAAGGTCGTGCCGCTGTAAGCACGAGGCCTCGCGCCGCTGCGTGCAACGGCGCAAGCATGCATGCGTTGCGGGCCGGGTCGGTACGATCGGGCCGCAACGTGCGCTTCATGCTCTTATTCGAAGGCCGGATCGATCGGCACGCGATAGCCGACCGCGAGCCGGTTCGTCTCGTTAGCCATTCCGACGATCGCCTGCAACTCGCCGAACATCTCGTCGGTCATGCCGGCGCGCCGCGCGGCCGCCGTGTGGCTCGCGACGCAATAGCCGCAGTTGTTCGTCACGCTGACCGCGACGTACAGCAGTTCCTTGACGAGTGGATCGAGCGCGCCGGGCGCCATCACTTCCTTCAGGCTGTCCCACGTGCGCGCGAGGGTCGGCGGATGCTGCGCGATGTACTTCCAGAAGTTGTTCACGTCGTCGACCTGGCGAGTCGCTTTGATGTCGTCGTAGACGGCGCGGACTTCGGGGGATGCGTCGGCGTATTCGAGGGGTTTGAGGTGGGGCATGGGGGGTCCTTGGTTTCGAGGGGTTGCGGGTGGGTGTCGGGGGTATCGTGCACTTGCGGGGATAACTCGAGCTCGACACACCGGGCCTTTTCAGCGCATCGAAAGCCACTGAGCAAAGTCGATCACTGCAATACTACCCAGACAAACGCATACCGGTGCAACCGTCTGCGATTCAGGCCGGTTACCAGGAGCCTGTCCCGTTGAGTGGAGCGAGATCGCCGATTTCACCGCACATGCGAGTTTCGCGAAACCGCGTCGGCAAACCATGATTGAAAATCAAGTCGACTGTATCGATAGGCTGCGCGACGTCAAGCGTCTCAAAGAATTGGAACGTTAGGTTTTCTCGCTGATCGGACAAACCAATCGTCCACTCAATAACATTGTCACGTTACAGACGAAGCCCCATTCTTCGTCTGATATGTCTGTCGCATAAGGTTTCGGGTTCTCTCTCGTCATGCCGCCATCAAAGCAAAAGCCCCGCAAGATCGCAATCTTGCGGGGCTTTTTATCGAAGCTAACGCTAAAGCATTATCCGTTTAGCGCGACATCATGTTCATACTGACGTTATGCATCACCCACAACGTTCCGCCAACCACGATAACCGCGGTCAACGCAGTGAACACAAACGCCGTCACATTCCAGCGCTGCGACGACGACGCGTTCATATGCAGGAAGAACACCAGATGCACGAGGATCTGCACGACCGCGAGGCCCGCGATCGCGAACAACGCGCTCTGGCCCGTCAACGTGCCGGTCATCACGATCGCAAATGCCGCGACGGTCAGAATGACTGAGAGCACGAAGCCCGTCATATAGCTGCCGAAGCTGCCGTGACCGCCTTCCGAGTGTGCGCCATGGGCGCTATGGCTATGGTCCATTTAGATCACGCTCGCAAGATAGACAAAGGTGAAAACGCCGATCCACACGACGTCGAGGAAGTGCCAGAAAAGGCTCAGGCACGTCAGACGGATCATGTCGCGTTCGGTCAGGTCGCGATGACGCAGCACCTGCAGCGCCAGCACCACCATCCAGATCAGGCCGAACGTCACGTGCAGACCGTGCGTGCCGACCAGCGTGAAGAACGACGACAGGAACGCGCTGCGGCTCGGACCCGCGCCTTCGGCGATCATGTGCGAGAACTCGCGCAATTCCAGCACGAGGAACGAGAGACCCAGCAGGAAAGTCACGCCGAGCCAGCCGAGCAGCACGCCCTTGCGGTTCTTGTGCGCGCCGAGCATCGCGAAGCCGTAGGTGATACTCGAGAGCAGCAGCATCGTCGTTTCGAGCGCGACGCCGGGAATCTCGAACAGCTCCTTACCGGTCGGACCGCCCGCGAACTGCTGGCTCATCACCGCGAACACTGCGAACAGTGCCGCGAAGATGATGCAGTCGGTCATCAGGTACACCCAAAAGCCGAACACCGAGTGCGACGGCACGTGGTCCGGCGCGAGATGCGGCTCAACCGCAATAGTCTTCTGTAACATCAGTCCACCTCCAGCGCGACCTGCTTGCCGACGCCTGCGCCGACACCGGCCACGGCGCCAGCACCGCCGTTGCGTTTCTCTTCAATCAGCGCGACAGTGTCCGCCGGAATGTAATAGCCGTCGTTGTCCATGAAGCTGTAGACGATCACGGTGAGCACGGTGCCAACCAGGCCAACGATCGCAAGCCACCAGATGTGCCACACGGCTGCAAATCCGAGCACCAGCGAGAACAGCCCCACCAGCAGACCCGCGGACGTATTCGACGGCATGTGAATGTCGCGATACGCCGGCACTTTGACACCGCCCTTGCGCGACTTCATTTCGCTGAACGCGTCGAGCGAGCGGACATCCGGGATGTGCGCGAAGTTATAAACCGGCGGCGGCGAGCTCGTCGCCCATTCCAGCGTATGACCGTCCCACGGATCGCCCGTGAGGTCGCGGTTTTCCATCTTGTTGCGATCGCGGATGCTGACGACCAGTTGCAGCAGCTGGCAAGCGATACCGATTGCGATCAGCACCGCGCCGAATGCGGCGATGATCATCCACGGGTGCCAGTCCGGGTTGTCGTAGTGGTTCAGACGACGAGTCGCGCCCATGAAGCCGAGCACGTACAGCGGCGTGAATGCGACCCAAAAACCGATCTGCCAGAACCAGAACGCGGCCTTGCCGAGCTTCTCGTTCAGCCTGAAGCCGAACGCCTTCGGGAACCAGTAGTTGAAGCCAGCCAGATAGCCGAACAGCACGCCACCGATAATCACGTTGTGGAAGTGAGCGATCAGGAACAGGCTGTTGTGCAGCATGAAGTCCGCGCCCGGGATCGCCAGCATCACGCCGGTCATACCGCCGATCGTGAACGTGATGATGAAGCCGATCGTCCACAGAACCGGGGTCGTGAATTGCAGACGGCCCTTGTAGATCGTGAACAGCCAGTTGAACACTTTAACGCCGGTCGGAATCGAGATCACCATCGTCGCGATGCCGAAGAACGCGTTCACGTCCGCGCCCGAGCCCATCGTGAAGAAGTGATGCAGCCACACGAGGAACGACAGCACCATGATCGCGCAAGTCGCCCAGACCATCGTCTTGTAGCCGAACAGCGGCTTCTTCGCGAAGGTCGCGACGACTTCCGAGAAGATACCGAACGCCGGCAGGACCAGGATGTACACCTCGGGGTGACCCCAGGCCCAGATCAGGTTCAGGTACAGCATCGCGTTGCCGCCGGCTTCGTTCGTGAAGAAGTGCATGCCGAGGTAACGGTCGAGACCGAGCAGCGCGAGCGTGACGGTCAGGATCGGGAACGACGCCATGATCAGCACGTTCGCGCACAACGAGGTCCACGTGAATACCGGCATCTTCATCCACGACATGCCCGGAGCGCGCATCTTCACGATCGTCACGAAGAAGTTCACACCGGTCAGCAACGTGCCGACACCGGAGATCTGCAGACTCCACAGGTAGTAGTCGACGCCGACACCCGGACTGAACTGCAATTCCGACAACGGCGGATAAGCGAGCCAGCCCGTCTGTGCGAATTCACCAACCACCAGCGAAATGTTGATCAAAATCGCGCTGACTGCCGTCAGCCAGAAGCTCAGCGAGTTGATGAACGGGAAAGCGACGTCGCGCGCGCCGATCTGTAGCGGCACGATGATGTTCATCAAACCGATCATGAACGTCATCGCCATGAAGAAGATCATGATGACGCCGTGCGCGGTGAAGATCTGGTCGTAGTGATGCGGCGGCAAATAGCCTGGGCTCAGGTACGACAGCGCCAGCTGCATACGCATCATGATTGCGTCGGCAAAGCCGCGCAGCAGCATGATGAACGCAACGACGATGTACATGACACCGATCTTCTTATGGTCGACGGACGTCAGCCATTCGCTCCACAGGTAGCGCCATTTGCCGAAATACGTGATTCCGCCGAGCACCGCCAATGCGGCGAGGGCCATGCCGGCGCCCGCCGTGACGATGATGGGCTCGTGATACGGAATCGCATCGAGAGTGAGTTTTCCGAACATGAGTTACCCCTTAGGCGCACAGTTGGCGTCTTTCATGTTGTCGATGACGTTGCCGTTGTTGTATTTGGCAATGATGTTGTTGAAGAGCTTCGGATCGACGGTCGAGAAGTACCGCACAGGGTCCTTTTCGCTCGGTTCCGATACCGCGTGATAGCGGTCCATGTCGAGGCGGTCCGACGAAGCGCGCACCTTCTCGACCCAGGCGTTGAACTCTTCAGGCGACGAGGCGAGCGTACGGAACTTCATGTCCGAGAAGCCCTTGCCGCTGAAGTTCGCCGCGAGGCCCGCGTAGTCGCCAGCGTGATCGGCGATCAGGTGCAGGCGCGTCTGCATGCCTGCCATCGCGTAGATCTGGCCGCCCAATTGCGGGATGAAGAAAGAGTTCATCACCGTGTCCGACGTGATCCGGAAGTTCACCGGCGTGCCCACCGGGATCGCGAGCTGGTTCACCGACGCGATACCGAGGTCCGGATAGATGAACAGCCACTTCCAGTCGAGCGCGACGACTTCGACGTTGATCGGCTTGACCTCCGACTCGAGCGGACGATACGGATCGAGCTCATGCGTGCTCTTCCACGTCAACACGGCGAGGAACAAAATGATCAGCGCCGGAATCGTCCAGACGACGACTTCGATCGCGGTGGAATGCGTCCACCCCGGTTTGTATTCGGCGTTTCTATTCGACGCGCGATAACGCCACGCGAAAAACAGTGTCATCAGAATGACTGGCACCACGACAATCAGCATGGCCCACACCGAAGTCGCGATCAGATCACGCTCCGCCAGTCCCACACTCCCCTTCGGATTCAGAATATCGAGGTTGCTGCAACCCGAAAGCAGCAACATGAGGCTGGCGGAAATGAAACTTGCCGGCCTTCCCAGCGCCCGTCCTTTCATATCCACTGCCTCGTTTTTTTGACTTCAACGAACGTCATTCGACGGCTCTCCAGTAATAAGCGCTCGCATAATAGGGGGGCATCGAATGCTAATAAACACTCGAATTTGCAACGATCTATTGCAGCGCGCCGCAGTGCGACACGTTGCCGCATTTCCCCGCACACCCTACTCACCAGCGTCGTTTGCGACGCTTCAAAACGAAGCATCGAAAAGTTGACGCATCGCAAGAGCCCCTTCAAATAAGCGCTGGAAAACCGCTGGGCGCGCGGCGGGTTCGCAGTACTCCGCCGTGCATGCATTCATAAAGGGGTTGATAGCGACGCGCAAAAGCGCAAAAGCGTCGCCGCATCCTGACGCGCGGATGCGACAACGGTTCTTGCGCTCTGTTCTTTTAACCCGGATTGTGCGTGGCGACGGGTGCCGGTCCGGGCACCGCCGCCTGCAGATGCTCGCCAGCTTCGGCCGGCACGTTGTCAGAAGGCAGCGCCGAGCGTTCGGATTGCGCGAGCAGCGTGCCGACCGACGGATCGATCGCATCGGTAAACGGCTTCGGATTAAGTCCGATCGCGAGCACGAGCAGCGCCAACGCACCGAGCAGCGCGAACTCGCGTTTGCCGAGGTCCTTCAGATTCGCAACGCGCGCATTGGCGATCGCGCCGAAGATCACGCGCTTGTACATCCACAGCGTGTAGGCCGCGCTCAGGATCAGCGTGGTCGCGGCGATCGCGCCGATCCAAAAGTTGAAGCGGATCGCGCCCATCAGCACCATGAATTCGCCGACGAAACCCGACGTGCCCGGCAGACCGATGTTGGCCATCGAGAACAGCATCACGAAACCGGCAAAGCGCGGCATCGTGTTCGCGACGCCGCCGTATTCGGCGATCGATGCGCTCTTCGTGCGGTCGTACAGCATGCCGGTGCACAACAGCATCGCGCCGGACACCACGCCATAGGAGATCATCTGCACGATTGCGCCGGCCTGACCGAAGCGGTTGAAGACGAACAGACCAAGCGTGACGAGGCCCATATGCGCGACCGTCGAATACGCGAGCAGGCGGCGCATGTCGGTTTGCACGAGTGCGAGCAGGCTCGAATAGATCACCGCGACGAGTGACAGCGTGATCATCATCGGCGCAAAGAAGTGGCTCGCTTGCGGTGCGATCGGCAGCGCGAAACGCAGTAGACCGTAGCCGCCGATCTTCAGCATGCCGATCATCACCGCGGCGCCGGTCGGGCCGTCGAGGTGCACGTCGGGCAGCCACGTGTGCAGCGGCCACATCGGCACCTTCACACCGAACGCGGCGAGGAAGCCGAGGAAGATCAGCGTCTGCGGCACCATGTCGAGATGCGCTTCGCGCCACACGGCGAGGTCGAAGCTGTGCGTCTGGCTGTACAGATAGAGCAGCGACATCAGCATCATCAGCGAGCCGAGGAACGACACGAAGAAGAACTTCACCGCCGCATACGTGCGGTTCTTGTGACCGTACGTGCCGATCAGCAGGTACAGCGGGATCAGCGTCGCCTCGAATGCAACGAAGAACATCATGCCGTCGAGCGACGTGAACACGCCCTGCATGAAACCCGACAGCATCAGGAACGCGCCGTAGTACTGCGCGGTGCGCTGCGTGATCGACTCCCATGACGCGATCACGATGATGATCGTCGTCAGCGCGGTCAGCGCGACGAGCCACAGCGAAATCCCGTCGATTCCCACATGCCATGCGATATCGAACGTCGGCGACCAGCGGACGTTCTCGACGAACTGCATCGAGGTCACGTCGTTGCGGAAATTCGCCACGACCGGAATCACCGGCAAGAAACCCGCCACCGCGCCGATCAGCGCGAGCCAGCGCGTGCGATTACGCGCCGCGTCGGACCCGGCGCGCAGAACCACGAAGCCGGCGACTATTGGGATCCAGATGAGAAGACTTAGGAGAGGCAATGGCATGTGCTCTGTCAAAACTTGAAGTACAAAACGCTGCGTCAATGCCGCCAAAACAGCAGGCATTGAAATAGAAATGTAAGTTGGAGTGCGCTGAAATTGACGCGTGGAGGGGTTTCCCGCTACACGTTTACCCGCAGCCGACCGACCGAGGGTGGGAGATTACCAAGATAAGAATAATTTTGCATCGCAGCAGCCGCGAAATCCCTTCGGATTAGATTGTTGCGACGTGGACGCTTGCAAAACGCATCAAAATGTGCGTTTGCACATGACTACAAACGGCTTGGCGGGCCGGGCTGATTTGGCTGCAAAAGCTCGCAATTACCCGGAGGTTGACCGCTTTTAGACATCGCCTGTTTGTGGGGCCGGTACGGCTGGAACGGATCGTGCTGCACGGTGCTTTTCGACCAGTGGCGACGACCCGCATTTGAACAAGAATTTGCCCTGTTCGACGATAAAAAATTTTTTTGTGGTGGCGGTCTAAATTGACCGGCGAACAGGGGCAACCGTGCTGAGCGCCTCAGATGAAGATGCTCTGAATTTGTTCCACCGAGGCGCGCGAATCTTCCATTTACCTTACGAACAACAGCGTTACGGCGCGGGTAGCTGCTGCGCAAATTCGCGCGGCAAGGCACACTCATTTCGCCCGGCCAGCTCCCCTCGCCCGGCCCCTTTTCCGGACCTCCTCGCATGGCGCTTCGTGACGACGACGTCGTACCCGCACTCGAATGCCGCGGCCTCAGCAAGCGGTACGGCATCGGCCGCATCGTGCTCGCGCAGCTCGACTTCACACTCGCTGCGGGAGAGTTCGTTGCGATCATGGGCGACTCAGGCGTCGGCAAGTCGACCTTGCTCAACCTGATCGCCGGACTCGACCGCGCCGATAGCGGCAGTGTGCTGATCGACGGACGCCCGGTCGAGCAACTCGACGATAACGCCGCGACGCGTCTGCGCCGCCAGAAGCTCGGCTTCGTATTCCAGGCGTTTCATGTGCTGCCGCATCTGACGCTCGCGCAGAACGTCGCGCTGCCACTGCTGCTCAATGATCTACCGACGGCCGCCGCGCTCGACATGCTCGCGGCGGTCGGCCTCGGCGGACGCGGCGACGATTTTCCGCGCGATCTCTCCGGTGGCGAATTGCAGCGCGTAGCCATTGCACGCGCACTCGTGCATCGTCCGACGCTGCTTCTCGCCGACGAACCAACCGGCAACCTCGATCCCGCGACCGCGCACGACGTGCTCGGCCTGTTCCGCGCGCAAAGCAAGGCGACGGGCGCGGCGACCATCATGGTCACGCATTCGGAAGCCGCGGCAGCCGTGGCCGACCGCGTGTTGATCCTGAGCGACGGCGGATTGCATGCCGCGCGCGATAAAGCCGCGAACATCGCGCACGCCGCGGCCCGCTCGACCGACGATGGCCGCTGACCTTCAGCCACTGCCGCGCGCGCCCGGATATCGCGTTCTCGCGCGCTGGCTACTGGCCGCGGAATGGCGCAGCCATCGCGGACGCGCACTCGTCGCAATCGCGACGATCGTGCTCGGCGTCGCGCTCGGCTATGCGGTGCAATTGATCAACAGCGCGGCCTTCGATGAATTCTCCGCGGCCGCGCGCAGTCTGTCCGGCGAAGCGGATCTGCAAGTGCGCGGCGCGCAGCCTTTCATCGACGAGTCCCTTTATCCGCAGCTGGCCAACGAACCGGGGGTGGCGCTGGCGAGTCCCGTGCTCGCGCTCGACGTCGCGGTGCCCGGCCGCAACGGTGCACTGCCCATTCTCGGCATCGACGTCTTCAAGGCGAGCCGGATCACGCCCGATCTGATCGGCGTGCCCTCGCCTGCGCGCCCGTTCGACACGCTCGCCTCCGATGCGATATTTCTGTCGACGGCCGCGCAGCAATGGCTGAACGTCAAGACCGGCGGCGACGTGACGCTGCGCGTCGGCACCTCGGATCTGCAGCTGCGCGTCGCGGGCGGGCTCGTGCGCACGCGGCCGGGTCAACGGCTCGCGGTGATGGACATCGCCGCCGCGCAATGGCGGTTCGACAAGGTGGGCAAGCTGTCGCGCGTCGACTTGCAACTCGAACGCGGTGTGGATCGGCAACGCTTCAAACGCGATCTGCAGCAACGGCTCGGCAGTGCCTGGGTAGTCGCCGAAACACGCGATACTGAGAGCCGTACCGATCGCCTGTCGCGTGCTTATCGGATCAACATGAATGTGCTCGCACTGGTCGCGCTGTTCACCGGCGCATTCCTCGTGTTTTCGACGCAGGCACTCGGTGTCGTGCGACGCCGCTCGCAATTCGCAATGCTGCGTGTGATCGGCCTCACGCGAGCTCAGCTGTTGCGGCAGATCCTGCTCGAAGGGGCGCTGCTCGGGCTGCTCGGCTCGTTGTGCGGACTTGCGCTCGGCTACGCGATGGCAAGCGGTGCGCTGCGCTTTTTCGGCAGCGATCTCGGCGGCGGCTATTTTCCGGGTGTGCAACCACGAGTCGGCTTCGAGCCGCTCGCGAGCGCGGTGTTTCTCGCACTCGGGGTGGCGGTGTCGGTGTTGGGCAGCGTCGCACCCGCCATCGATGCTGCACGCGCACGGCCTGCCGCGGCACTCAAGGCCGGCGCCGAGGAGACCGCGCTGGCACGGCTCGCGACGCCGTGGCCGGCGTTCGGCTGTTTGCTGGCGGCCGCCGCGCTGACGCGCATGCCACCGTGGTTCGATGCGCCGATCGCTGGTTATCTGGCGGTCGCGCTGCTGCTCGTCGGCGGCATCGCGCTGATGCCGCGCGTGACCGCGCTGATATTCGGCGCGGCGAGTCGCGCACGCGCCACGCGACGCCGCGCGGGCGCGACGAGTACGCTCGCGATTGCGCGTCTCGCGAATGCGCCGGGGCAGGCGTCGATCGCGATGGGCGGCGTGCTGTCGAGCTTCGCGCTGATCGTCGCGATGGCGATCATGGTGGCCAGCTTCCGCGTATCCGTCGACGACTGGATCACGCATCTGCTCTCCGCGGATCTGTACGTGCGCGTCACCTCCGGCGGCAATAGCGGTGACAGTGGCGGCTTGCGGCCCGATGAACAGACGCGCATCGCGACGGTGCCCGGCATCCGCAACGCCGCGTTCTCGCGCATCACACATCTGACGCTCGATCCCGCCCGCCCGGACGTCGCGCTGCTCGCCCGCGAGATCGATGCGGCCGATCCGGGCGCGACCCTCCAGATGACCGGCGCGGTGCTGTCGCCGTCCGCGCTTCGCACCGGCGACATACCTATTTGGGTTTCCGAAGCAATGGTCGACCTGTATGGGTATCAGTTAGGTCAACGCGTACGGTTGCCGCTCGGGGAGCACGGTCAGAGGTTCGTCGTCGCCGGCGTCTGGCGCGACTACGCGCGGCAGAGCGGCGCGATTCAGATACGGCTTGGCGACTATCGGCGGCTGACCGGCGACTCCACCGCAACCGACGTCGCGGTGACCGTGGTGCCGGGCGTGAGTGTCGAACGCGTCGTCGCAAGTTTGAAGGCGTTGCCGTTCGGCGCTTCGCTCGAGATGTCGCAACCGGGGGAGATCCGTGAGCGCACGCTGGTGATCTTCGATCGCAGTTTCGCGGTCACGTATCTCCTCGAGGCGGTGGCGATCGTGATCGGATTGTTCGGTGTCGCCGCGACCTTTTCCGCGCAGACACTTGCTCGGGCTCGCGAGTTCGGGATGTTGCGCCACGTCGGCGTGACGCGCGCGCAAATTCTCGCGATCCTCGCATCGGAGGGCGGCCTGCTCACGGCATCCGGCATTGCGCTCGGTTTCGCGCTTGGTTTCGCGATCAGCCTGATTCTCGTGTTCGTCGTCAATCCGCAGTCGTTTCACTGGAGCATGTCGCTGCATGTGCCGTGGCTTGTGCTGGGCACGGTCGCGTCGGTGATGCTCGTACTGTCGTGCACGACGGCGGTGCTCGCGGGACGCGGTGCGGTGTCGGTGGATGCCGTACGAGCGGTGAAGGAGGACTGGTGATGCGAGTTGCGCGAAGTGCGTGCGGGATGCGATTGCTCTGGAGTACCTGCAAATCTTTGCTCAAATACCCGCATCGAACTTTTCGGAGCCTACTTTGCGTTGGCATAGCCGCTGTGTCGCCGTCTTTTGCCGCTAGCAGCGATTCCTCTGCATCCGCGCCGGCCGCCTTCGCGGTAGTTACACCAGAACATCCGATCTCGTTTCCGCGGGACACCGGTGCCCATCCGGAATTCCGCACCGAATGGTGGTACGCGACGGGCTGGCTCACGACACCCGACCACCAACCGCTCGGATTCCAGATCACGTTCTTCCGTTCGGCGACCGGTCACGACGCGGCCGACCCCAGCGCGTTCGCCCCCTCGCAACTGATCATTGCGCACGCTGCGTTGAGCGATCCGGCCATCGGCCACCTCGTTCACGATCAGCGCATCGCTCGGCAAGGTCTCGGGCTTGCCTACGCGAGGCCCGACAACACCGACGTCAAACTCGACGCATGGAAAATGATTCGCGCCGCGGACGGCCACTACGACATCACCGCCGACGCAAGCGGATTCTCGCTACACCTCCAACTCGCGCCAATGCAGTCTCCGCTGATTCAGGGCGAGCGCGGTTACTCGCGCAAAGGACCGCGTCCCGAACAGGCAAGCTATTACTACAGCGAACCGCAACTCCGCGTGACGGGCACTGTGGTGCGCCCGGCCGCGGGTGCAAACGACACGACGCGCAATGCTGTGGTGACGGGTACCGCATGGCTCGATCACGAATGGTCGAGCACATTGCTCGACGCCAATGCGGTTGGATGGGATTGGCTCGGCGCCAATTTGACGGACGGGTCGGCGCTCATGGCATTCAAGATCCGCAGCCGCGATGGACATGCAACGTGGGCCCACGCGACGCTTCGCAGACGCGATGGACAGGTAGCGAACTTCGGCCCCGGCGAGGTTTCGTTCACGCCGCGTCGCATGTGGCGGTCGCCGCACACAAACACTTTGTACCCGGTCTCGATGACGGTTAGAACCGGAACGCTGACATGGCAACTCGATCCGCTGATGGACGATCAGGAACTCGATTCACGACAGTCGACCGGCGCGGTGTATTGGGAAGGCGCGGTGCGGGTAAGTCAACAGAATGCGGATGTAGGGCGGGCCTATCTGGAACTGACGGGTTACGCGGATGCGCTGCGGATCGGAAAGTAGTTGAAGCGCGCGGAATTGGCCGCGTAAACGCAAAAACCCCACCGCTGGGGGTGGGGTTTCTGGCTTGTGGGGGAGCCTGACGATTACCTACTTTCACACGGGCAATCCGCACTATCATCGGCGTGGAGTCGTTTCACGGTCCTGTTCGGGATGGGAAGGGGTGGGACCGACTCGCTATGGTCATCAGGCATGACGG
>NZ_JBFPKG010000109.1:0-6893 GCF_040948665.1 Paraburkholderia sp. BR14320 | reverse complement strand
CCCATAGTGGCTGGAAAAGGCGGCAATGAGGCCAGAAGTCGGCCTCACAGTGCTTTAAAAAGGTTGATGCGCGTTGAAATTGCACAATGCGAAAGATTTAGCGACGGTGGGCGCTCAAATCGTGGAACGTCGATTCCGGGCGGGGGTATTTCCGCATCCTGTTAGGGTTCGCTAGAGAGACAATGAGGGAATCGACAAACACCTGTCTGGAGTTCCAGCGCACCCCATCTTCTGTTCTTGACTCCCGTTTCCCACAAAAAGCAATAATGGCAAGACATCCAAGATATATCGCCCCTATCCATCGGACATAAAGTAACACCCATTGGTTATCCTGTATAAAAATCCCAACACCCGACAATACGACTGCTGCGTGAACGGCCGCACCAGTACCAAATCCGACCGCGCCAGGAATTGCGATTTTGAGCCCGTGCTTCAATGTTTGAGCAACGGCAAAAATGACGTTCGGACCAGGCAAAGCCACGGCGGCAGTAAAAGTAACAAGAAACAAAACAAATAGATGAAAATCCATGAAGCCCCGCCTCGATTTGCAAATCACTCCCGAAACGAATAACTATCGACACAAAATCCGGCTAATCTCCGCATCTCAGTGGACCGCTGCGTTATATGCCTCACAGGCTCTCCCGAAGGCGCCCAGAATCTTCTGGCTGATTACATCGCTGGAAGCATGCCATTCTGGATGCCACTGCAGCGCCAGTTGAAAGGTGCGTGAATTCCTATATGACAGCGCTTCTACGACACCGTCCCCCGCTACTGCCTCCACTCGGATTCCTTCACCAAGCTCCGCGATGCCTTGCCTATGCAACGAATTGACGCATAACTCGTCGCCCTGGATAACGGACGACAGCAAGCCGCCGGAAGCGACCTTAACCGTATGGACCGGACGGTACTGTTCGTCGCGAGGAATCTCTGGATTTTCGCGATGCGAGATCCCCTTGTGCGTCAACGATAGATCTTCGTGCAATGTGCCGCCACGGTAAACGTTCATCTCCTGCAAACCGCGGCAAATTCCCAATACTGGCATATCCAGTTCTTCCGCCACCATCAACGCAACCATCGACAGCCTGTCTCGCGGACGATCCGTCCTGCAGGCGACAATGTCGTCTTCAGCAAGCGCCCAAGCGCCACCGTTCCTGTCAAAGATCCCGGGATCGAGATCTGATTCGTCGCCAGTTAGAACAAGGCCGTCAAGACGACGCATCAGGTCGCGTAATCTCTGGAAAATCGCGTCGCAAGGCAGATCGCGGTCGATCGTCGGTAAGATGACGCACTCGACCGACGCGTGTCTAGTCAGCGCCTCGATATAGCGCCGCCGCAACCAGTCGCGGTGAACGCCGTCTTGAAGATGACGATTGGCTGTGACTCCAACGACGGCGCAGCCCAGATGGCGACGTGTATCACTCATTGACCACGCCCTCCCCTGCTAACCGTCCGCGCTGGGCCTCGTACAGCCGCCTGTTCCGGTCGAGCAGCTGGTTGATGACACTTGGCTGCCGTTTTGGTCCACTAGCGAAGAGTCCTCCCCATGACTCTGCAACCTCAGCATATCGCGGATCGCGCAACCTGATCTTCTGTGCCCGCTTCAGGTGCCAGAAAGGCACGCCTGGCGAAAGATGGTGTTCCAGATGATATTCATCAAGGTTCGCGCCGACCAGCAGTCGCTCGATCAAATTGCCTTTGCGGTTACGCGTCAAGTACACATCTTCGGTTTCGGTCTCACACATTGGCGAATGCTCAGCGAGTTCAATGAACCAGCCCAAGGCTTGGAACGTGGTTAGATATGGAACAAGCCAGAACAGCACAAGCAAATCCAGCGATTGCGTCAGGGCAAAGCCGAAAATGACAATCAGCCAGAATATCGCAAATCCATAGGTGTCGATGGCAGCACCCCGCCTGTCGATGTCTTTTTTCCCCTCACGAGAAATAAGAAACCGCTCACTCCATAGATACTTGAGATAGCGTACCGTCGCTCCGCCAAACATCGCTTTCCAGACAATGGCAAACGCGTATTCACGTGGCGGGCGCACATCATACACGCCCGATGATATAAAGAACTTCAGGTCAGGATCCCTTTCAGGGTCGCCGAGATATGGATGGTGCAGATGAACATGCGAGTAGCGATAAGCCCAGTGCCGCTGAAAAACAGGATATGCGGCGAAGACGATGCCGAGCACGTAGTTCCATCCGGTGCCCCTGGCAAGCGTCCGGTGCGCGGCATCATGCGCGATAGTTGTCAGTCCGCGTTGTTGCGCGCCGATTATGAGTACTGCAAGCGGGTAGAGCCACCACGAGATTCGTATCGTCGCATAAGCACACGCAAGAATGACAAGATAGTCCTTCACAATGTAAAGTGCGCCGGTCAAATTATCTGGCCTCAATTCGGACAGCTCTCGCATAATGTCGCGCGAGAATCGCCAGGTGGTGAAACGTTTGCCTCGCAATTGCCAAGCGTCATAAATTTCCATGATCAAATTCCCTCCCAGAAAGATCGACGTCAGACAGCGTCAAGTCCGCGTTGAAGATCGGCGACGATATCATCAATGTTCTCAATCCCAACGCAAAGCCGAATCGAACCGTCGAAAATACCAGCGGCCTCGCGCTTTTCCTTGGGAACCGTTGTGTGCGTTGTCGAAACGGGATGCGTGACCAACGTTCGCGCGTCACCGACATTCGATACGTGGTACATTAGCTCGATGTTGGTTATGAATCTTCGCCCTGCCGCTTCATCGCCCAGTTCAAACATAATCATTGCGCCGTAGCCGACGCGAGCGTCAACTAACTCGTCGACAAGCTCACGTTCGTATCCTGACGACAGTGATGGATATGAGACACGTGCGACCTTCGGATGGGCGTTAAGGAACTCCGCAACCGCGACGGCATTTTCGCAATGCCGCTGCATGCGCAGATGAAGGGTTTCGAGTCCTTGTATCAGCTGAAAGCTGGCGAGGGGACTGATCGCGGCGCCGGTGTCACGAAGCCAAGTCATCCGGGATTTAAGCAAATAGGGACTTGCGCCAAGATCGCCAAGTTTCAGAACAGCTTCTCTCCAGAGGATGTCGCCATGCGCTTCATCTCCGTCGTTGAACAACGGAAAGCGGCCTGCGTCGTCAAACGCGAAGCTTCCGTTATCGACAATCAGTCCGCCAAGTGTCGTTCCGTGGCCGCATAGATACTTTGTCGCGGAATACGTGGAGATATCCGCGCCCAGAGCTTTCGGACGGCAAATCAAAGGGGTTGTCGTGTTATCTACAATAACAGGAATCCCGCGCCGCTCACCGATTTCCACCAGCGCCGGAACAGGCAACGGGACAAGGCACGGATTGGAAAACGTCTCTCCAAACATAGCAATCGTCCTGTCGTCCAACATCCGCTCGAACGATGTTACGTCTCGTGGATCCGCAGATCGTGCCTCGATACCCAATCGTTTGAATGTATTGAAGAGCAGATTCCACGTATTGCCATATAGATACTTCGATGCGACAACGTTATCGCCTGGCCTTCCGCTGAACAGGTTAGCGATAGCGAGAAAGGTTGCGGACTGCCCTGAGGCTACCGCCAGGGCGTCGCTCGCACCCTCTACTGCAGCGAATCGCTTCTCGAGGATGCGCGTTGTAGGGTTGATGATCCTGCTATACGTGAACCCATCTTGTCGGACGTTGTAGATATCGGCAATTTTTTCAAGATCGCCGTCAAGTTCATAGGCGGTAGATTGATAAATCGGTACAGACACCGCTTTGGTGACGGGGTCATGACGATAGCCAGCGTGTAGAAGTGACGTCTCGCGGTTCATTTCGGCGTTGGCATTGTTTCTTGACATGTCAAATGGCCTTTTTCCATAAGTCGGTTATACGGCGGCCCGGGTGGCTTCCGGATTCATCGAATGAAGCTGAAAAAAAGTCTTCAAATGCTATTCCCAGCAGGCGGATCCACATCGGATCAATACATCCCATGCACCCGATCCTGAAACTGCGTGTCGGAAGATGCAGTTTGGTATAGATGTAGAGGTTGTACTCCACGAGATGGGCGTACAGCGCATCGAGATCTTCTTGCGTACGAACGATATCGCGTGCCGTCAGCGCAAGGCATACCGGCGATCGATCCCGCGGGTCCAACAATGGAGAGGCGTATGGCCCAGTTGCGCGGATGACAGCGTCACGGACAGAGGCGTATCGCTCTCCACGGCGAACCACCCCTTCAATAGCCAGTTCTTCGAGGGCCTTTGCGCACGCCTGAACAACATGTGTCGGTGGCGTGGAACGCCACTCGCCAGTCTGTTCGAAGTTACGCCATTGGTCCCGAACGTCCAACACGAACGAGTTGGTCTCTGAGGTCTTGCTATCGAGCGTTTCCAGCGAGGCAACAACAAAAGACACTCCCGGCGGACCCTCGATGCACTTGTTACTCGAGGTCACAAGGACGTCAAACGGAACTTCCCTGGCACTGGTTTCCACCGCACCGAAAGAACTCATTGCGTCGATAATGGTTCTTGCACCATGACGCGTTGCCAACTCTACCATTGGCCGGAGCGGATTGACGACTCCCGTAGTCGTTTCACAGTGCACAAAACAAAGATGGGTGATCCCCGAATCCTCTCCCAGGCACGCAGCGACTTTTGTCACGGGGAAGGACTGATCACTCGGGGCAACGATGCTGACGGCATTAATGCCTCGGATCTGCAGCATTTTGAGGATCCGCTCGCCGTAGTTTCCATTAATGCATACGAGAGGCCGGTCTGACGTCCCAACGAACGAAGCCAATGCCGCCTCTACGCCGTAAGACCCGCCGCCCTGTATGGGTACTGCCGAGTACCCCCCCGAGCGTCCAGCAAATCTACAATCAGGCCCCTTACTCGCTCCGTTATTTTCTTGAAACTCACGTCGCGGGAACCCATGTCAAACTGCATCTCAGCCTTTACTTCGGCGTCCAACGCCAATGGCCCCGGTGTCAATAAAAATGGCTGCCGTGCGGTCATAGGTCCACACTCCATAGTCGAAAACAGTTGTTTAAGGACGCGAAAGCGCCGCCCATGCTCCACCTGACACCCGTCGCGCACAGATATCAGAGATCAAAGTAGTTGGTTACCGATGCGGCCGAGCGCATCGCATTGGACTTCATGTCAATTGACGGACTGGAACTCTTGCGCAGGCCCGCTTCGAGTTATCTGCATTCTTCCACAGCTGATAATGATCATGCCACAGCGAACCACCGCACCAATATGAGTTCTTCTTATGCAGACCGAATAAACGCTAATACTGCCGTCGTTCCACTGAGGAACCTGATATGACCACGGCGCGAACTGGTTTGCGCCGTGGTCACACAAGGCACGTGGCACGTGGACAATTTGTGAATCGTCCATGACAGCATCCGCGACGAGACCCAAACGCCGTCGTTGTACATCAGTATCGAATATCCGTTGCTGGCAACCTTCCTCGAACCGCTATGCTCGTATTGAAGTACACGCAACTTGGCGCTAGCCCTGTGCGGCACAACGACGGTATGCGACAGATCTTCCCCGCCGTCTGTCATCAAGCATATGTGCAACCGACAACACTCCAAATGCAGCTCGGGGCCTTCGGTTGATCGTGGTCAACGACAGGCCCTCTGTTGCTGCGGCAAACTAAACCCGTATTGTCACGTTGCAGCGTGGTACACCAACCCTACATCTCGCAGTTGCTCGCTCGCACCGTACGCGACAATTTATCAAGATGTTCAGCAGCTCTCGGGCATGCATGGCCCGAGGCCGCCACTGGTAGTCAGTTCCCCATCTCTGATCTTCATGAATCGCGACACACAGTTAGTACAGGCACAGCGCTCTCCCCCGTGAGATATCTCAGGCAGAGTGACGGTCCTTGTCGCGATCGTTTTGATAGCAGCACATCGACGAACGATGCGCATACGCTGGGAGATGAGAAATCAGCGAGTGATCCGCGGCGAGGTTCGCCGTTTCCTACGTCAACTAGGCGTGGAGAATATGTGTTCGGAGAATTTTCATGCGTCTTACCGTCCAGCTCGACATGTTTAATACTACCCGTCCGATGGCATTCGCAATCCTCTGGCTCGACACAGAAAAGCGGCAATGGTCGCGCGAGGCTCACTCCGGACTGGACTTACCCGAATGGGGCTCGTTGCATGTGGATTGCGGCAACACGTTAGTGTGCGGGCCCAGCGAAAACACACTCGCGTATGTTCTCGAAGGATTGAATCTCGACTGTCGTTACAGACTTTTCGAAGGCGACTCCGGATATGCGCTGCGGTATACAGAAGGACGTTGGGCTCCATCAAACGGCCACTGGCATATTCAGTGTATAGATAACCAACGGGGACAGCCTGAACATGAACTGTTCACCACCGGCAAGGATTCCTGACACCATCTGCGTTAAGCAAATGAGGCAATCGAACGACAGCACCTGCTCAGGAATCTGACCACTGTGATCGGCATACGTCTCGAATGGAGGTTGAGCCCCCATAAGTTTGCGGCTTGACCGATCGAGGCTCCATCATCAACGATCACCACCCGTCAGCTCGCCGTACCAGTTGAACGTCTCGCATCTGCGACGGATCTATTTTTACTCCCCATGCCGCTTCACCGTGACGACTCCCGGTGTGTACGCCAGCTTCTCGTTGATGTCTTTCCAAATATGCGCCCATCCGCTACTGCACCGGCCTGCGTCGATAGCCCCGTCTGTCGGACTTACCCCTTCGCCGTTGAGCTGCTCGTTGCGCCCGGCCAAATTGCTCACTGGAGGACAGTGAACCGCCCCGGGATTTCCGGAGGCTCCACTTCTTGAGAAAATGGAGCTATGGAAAACACGAAGAAGAAGTGCCCAAGGTACTCGCCTGAAGTTCGTGAGCGGGCTGTGCGAATGGTTCTGGAA
>NZ_JBFPKG010000108.1:0-7175 GCF_040948665.1 Paraburkholderia sp. BR14320 | reverse complement strand
GACTGCTGACGCGCAACATCGAATCGCAGCAGCGCGAGGGCGTGATTATCGCGAACCTCGTGAATCTGTGGAACAGCTTCGGCAAGGCCGTTTGCGTCAAAAAGCTCTAGTTGCGTCCGCAACCAACAACGGGCCTACCCTGCTGAACAAAGCCTGCGTGAACCTGCATCACGCTCTTGGCCAGATCCAGTCCAACAGTCGCTATATTCATGATGAACGCTCCTTTGCCGTGGACGTCACGACTTCTCCACTTTGGCTTAAACCGCTCGCTGGGTAGCGGGAGTCGTCCATCACATCAGAACCCGCGCGAATGGGGGACTGGCCTGGCCGAGTCGCTTACGGATTCTCGGGCGGATACGCGAACAGGTCGTCGAGCCAGCAGAGCTCCTCGTTAGTCAGCATGAGCGCGTTGGAAGCCTCGCTTTGGGAGGGGCCAGTGTGTCCGGGAAAGAAGCGATGGAGACGAAGGGGATCGAGGTCGGCCTCCGTCGGGGTGCCTGGGTCGGCCAGGCCGATCCAGTCTTCGGTGTCCGATGCGTTGGTCGGCATGTGGGCGGCTTGGTCTGGCGCGGCTGGCTGAGCGGGTCGAGCTGGGCGCTGGGAGCGCGGCGCCTGCGTACCCCAGCTAAGTGCCGCAGGCATTGCTACTGAATCGGTTTGCTGCGTACGTGCCTGACGGGGACCCCAGGCGGACTGCGTCGCTGAAGCAGTGAGCGAGGGCGCTGCATCCAATCGTGGTCGCACGTCGCGCGAAGTGGTTGGCGCCGTGGGAGCGGCCCGCTTGGCTCGCGCGGCTGGGGGCGTTTCGCTGCCGGGGTTCCCCGCGTCGACCGACCTGAGCGAATCCTCCAGCGATTGAGCAAAATCTTGCAACGTGTCCGCAGGCGAGGAGGCTGCGGCATTGTCTACAGCCCGGCCGTTCAGGCTATCGACAAGGCGGCGCCAGCGCTGCGCGGCATCCGGGATCGTTCCGGCTCGCGCTTCCATCTCGGTCACGCCAGCCAGGGCCAGACGACGCGTCAGTGCTTGCGAGTGCAGGCCAAACTGTCGACGAGCGTCGGAGAAGGCCTGCAGCGGTTCGGGGTGGGTGCAAAAGAAGTTCAACAAGGCCATGATGTCCCTGGGCTCGGGCATGTGCACGGCCCGCGAGGGGCCTGCGTCTTCGATCCGGATCCTGCGTCCCGGCTGCCTAGTGGCGGCCCAGGACCGACCTTGCTGTAGCGCATCCAGTGCCTGCGCTCCGCCCAGGCTGACGATGGTCATAAGTCGTTCGTTATCGAAGCGCTCGCGCAGGGCCGGCAGATACGCCAGGATGGCCTCAAGCGCCGGTCGTCCCACGACGCAAGCCATGTTGACCACTTGCTCCGTGGTCAAGCCATACGGAGGCTCGCGCAGCGCCGGCAACTGTGTCCTGACTGCCTCGAGGGCCTGCTTGCCGCCATCGTTGCTGGCGATGGCCACTACCTGCTCGGTGGTCAAGCCAAACGGAGGCTCACGCAGCGCCGGCAACTGTGTCCTGACCGCCTCGAGGGCCTGCTTGCCGCCGTCGTTGCTGGCGATGGCCACTACCTGCTCGGTGGTCAAGCCAAACGGAGGCTCACGCAGCGCCGGCAACTGTGTCCTGACCGCCTCGAGGGCCTGCTTGCCACCCATGTTACTCGCGATGGCCACTACCTGCTCCGTGCTCAAGCTAAACCGTGGCCCGCGCAATACCGCAAACTGCGCCTTGACCGCCTCGAGGGCCTGCTTGCCGCCGTTGTTGCTGGCGATGGCCACCACCTGCTCGGTGCTCAAGCCAAACGGAGGCTCACGCAGCGCCGGCAACTGTGTCCTGACCGCCTCGAGGGCCTGCCTGCCGCCGTTTCTGCTCGCAATGGCCACCACCTGTCCCACGCTGAGGTTCAGTGGCTCGCTCATGAGCACAGGTCCCTGGCGATGAACTGCCGCGACCGCGGGACGCTCGCCGCGTGCCGCAATGGCGGCAATCTGCGCGGCACTCAGACGCAGGGGCGGCGCGGCAAGCTCGGCACCCACCGGGTGAGTATGGCCCGCTTCCTTTCTCAGCAGTTCGTTCAACGCGAAATCACCCGAGCGCCTGCGGCCGATGTCCACGATCTGGGCTCGCGTTAGATCCGGAATCGCTTGGGCCAGGGCACCATGGTGGGCCGCCACCAGCCCCAGCGACTGGAAGCGGCTGCTCAACTGGCCGATCTCATCAAGCGAGAAGCCGTGGCTGACCAAGGCGTTATGATGCGCCAGCACGTCCGAGTACGCCTCGGTCTTGATCTTTTTGAGCTGCTTGTCCGTGTAGCCCAGGCTCTTCAGGGCCTGCGTCACACTGGGCTCGTTGCCTGGCTGCGCAGGGCTTGAAGCGCCACCGGCACGGTCGGCCCCGGGGGGACTGTTTCCCTGCGGTGAAATCGGCGCGTTTGGGGCCATCAAGCTGGACGACTCGCCCATCCAGTGCAGCCGTGCCTGCCCGTCCGACGGGGTGGTGGGGGCGAGCCCCGGCGAGTTGAGCAGTGAAGAGATCGAATCCTGCGCAGATGACCAGTTCGCGCGTGGCAAAGACAGTCCACCAGGTACTGCCCGACGGCTCGCAGGCATCCCCTCAGGCCGGGCAAGGCTGGCGGGCGTGGCGCGCGCGACCGGCGAAGCAGGCCGCGCATTGGCTGGTTCCTGCAAGGGAGTATGATCAACACCAGCGCCGGGACTAATGCGGTTCAAGTCGGTCATGGCTGTGGGCGACGCTTCGATTTAAGGGTGCACCGATCAGTGTGGCGTCGACGATCGATCGTGCCGCTCTTGAGCTTTGCCCCTCGCGCCTGCAGTACCACGCCTACTTCCGCGAAGATCCGCTCGCCCAGCTTGTGCTCTTCCAGCAGATGCCGGAATTTGAGCAGCGTGGTGGCGTCCGGAACCGTTTCGCTGCCAAGGTCAATGCCAACGAAACGACGCAGGCTGAGGCTGTCGTACAGCGCTTCTTCGCATGCAAGGTCGGCAAGGTTGAACCACTGCTGCACAAAATGAATCCGCAGCATGCGCTCCAGCGCAATTGGCGGGCGGCCATTGCCGCGTTTCGGATAAAACGGCTCCACCACCGCGCACAGCTGCGCCCACGGCACGATCGTGTTCATCTCATCGAGAAACGCTTCGCGTCGCGTAGGTTTGCGCTGCGCCCCGAATCCCGCGCATTGATCGACAGCCATCGCTAGTGTCAGTTGTTTCATCGTTTTACGCTTTCGCCGTTACATGCTCACGCTATAACGCATGACAGTCGTGAACGGTGGACTTGATCAGCATTGCCTTAAGCAAGCGAATCAGCCTAACCGCTCCTTCTCCTCTCTTCAGACCCCTAGCCGAAGTGCTGTCAGCCGCAACGAAGGAAGACTTACGCAATCGTTCAAAGTTCATCGCGTGCCGGTGCAGCTCAACGGAGATGTTCTGAACGTTCGCAGCGCGTAGGCAGTTCAATCTCTTCGGGTCAGATTCCCCGCCGCTTGCGGCGTATGCTGCGGTGAATGAGCGAATACATTCACAAGAGCCACAACGTCACGGTGTTGCTGTATCACGTGGTGCTGCCGGCGAAGTATCGACGAGCGGTCTTTGATGACCAGGTTGACGAAGTTCTGAAGGAAATCTGTCTGGAGATAGCTCAGCGCTATCAGATGAAATTTTTGGAGATAGGGACGGACAAGGACCACGTTCATTTCCTGGTCCAGTCGGTCCCGACATATACAACTCGTTGCGGGTTTCGAGGGGATTCCAGCGGTTTTCCGCTGAAGGAGCCGATGATGCATGAAGTGCCCAGCATGGCAGGCTTCGCACTGCGAGGCAATGATCTGATAGGCGAAGTGATCGACATGGTGTCGGCGCGCGTGGCCACGGCGCAATGCGCCGGCGAAGTGACAATAGGCGGCCCCGAACGTCGCGATCAGCGGCGGCAGTAGTGTCGCAGATTGATCATCGTGTAGGCGAGCGTCTTGAGCGCGTAGTGCACCTCACTGATGCGTTCGAAGCGCAGCAGCAGGCGGCGGAAGGTATCCTCCCAGGCGAACACGCGCTCGATGGTCCTGAAGCGCTCGTCGAAGATCGCCGGATCGAAACGCCGCTTGCGACCGCGCTTCGGTGTTTTGCGCCCGCGCAGGTTTTCTGGGATGTTTGGGCTCATGCCGCGATTGAAGATCGCCTTGCGGTTTTCGCGGCAGTCGTAGACGCCATCCAGACTGACGGTTGTACCCCGCAGGTCCGCGCCGATGGCGCGCGCCATGGCGGTGAGCCGGGGCAGCGCGTCACGCAGCAAGGGCGATTCGTTGCGGTTGCCCGGCGCACTTAGGGGTTGTAAGCGGGAACCCCAGATTTGCTGGAATGGCTGAATGGCTTTTATTTCATTGGGTTACGCGTTTCTTTGAGCAGGGCAATGAGTTCATCTGTCGAGGGCAGCACGATGCCATCGCCTCCTTCGAGGATTCCCTCTGCCGACGCACGCTTGCTCTGATGTAATGCGACGATCCGTTCCTCCAGCGTGCCCTGGTTGACGAGACGGTAGACCGTTACGGGCCGCTGCTGCCCCATGCGGTGCGCACGCCCCATGGCCTGATCTTCAGCCGCCGGGTTCCACCACGGATCCGCGATCACGACGTAATCGGCGGCCGTGAGGTTCAGGCCGAAACCGCCTGCCTTGAGGCTGATCAGGAACAGATCTCCTTCGCCCGCCTGGAACGCTGCGACGCGCCGGGTGCGCTCTGCGGCCGGCGTGGCACCATCGAGGTATTGATAGGAAATCCCGGCCTCATCGAGTGGTTCCCGCAGCAGCGTGAGGAAATCCACAAACTGGCTGAATACCAGGGTTTTGTGCTGGTTGGCTGACAGCTCAGTGGCAAGAGCTGCGAACGCCCGCACCTTGGCGCCGACAACACCCAGCGCCGGACTCACCAGACGGCCGCAATTCGTCAATTTCTCGCCAAAACGATGCTAAGTCGATGAGCCAGAAAGAGAAATTTGACCGATCGGCAACGGCTTGAACATCACAGGCTCGACTGGAGAAATTGATTGTCGCTTCAGTCAGGGGCAACCCGGGCCAGGCGTTACCGACCGGATGCGGATAGAGGATACCGAGCGCGTGACGTTCCACAAAAATGAGGTCAATCCACCGGACGGTGGTTTCGCGGCGGGTCGTCATTCGCGCAATCAGTCTGGCGAGGGTTTCGCCCGGGGAGGTCGAGGTGTGCAGGGTGACTGGTTTGCGCTCACGCCAGCGCGAGAGCGCGGCCTCGACGTGGGCGATGGTGAGCCGGTGGCCGGCTTGTGCGGGGAACGGAAAATCGGCTGGGGTCATGGAATTTGCAGAGAAACTGGACATCATCGGCCCTGCGTACCGGTCCTGGCGCGCGGACGGGCCGCTGCGGCCGGCGAGACATCCGGAATCGGTTCAAACAGCGCATCGAGGTCGTCGGCTGAAAACTTGACCGCGCCGGCGCCATCTTCAGACAGAATGCTATCGGCCAGTACGGCCTTCTTCTCCTGCAGCGCGACGATCTTTTCCTCGATGCTGCCGGCGGCGATCAGCTTGTAGACGAACACCGGCTTGTCCTGGCCGAGACGATGCGCACGATCCGTCGCCTGGTTTTCCGCGGCGGGGTTCCACCACGGATCGTAGTGAATCACGGTGTCGGCTGCCGTCAGGTTCAGACCAACACCGCCGGCCTTCAGGCTGATCAGGAAGAGCGGCACTTCCCCTTGCTGGAAGCGCTGCACGGGCGTCATGCGATCGGTGGTGTCGCCGGTGAGGATGACGTATGGGATGGCGGCCTTCTCGAGCGCCGCCGAGATCAGCGCCAGCATCCCGGTGAACTGCGAGAACAGCAGCACGCGGCGCCCTTCGTCGATCAGTTCCGGGAGCATTTCGAGGAGCAGGTCAAGCTTGGCTGATTCCCTGCCCTGTGCCGCTTTCTCCAGCTTGACGAGGCGCGGATCGCAGCAGACCTGACGCAGCTTGAGCAACGCCTCGAGCACGATAATGTGACTGCGGGCGAGTCCCTGTGCGGCAACGGCGGTCCGGACCTTTTCCTGCATCGCGGCGCGTACCGTTTCATACAGATCGCGCTGCGCACCTTCAATGTCCACGGTGCGCACGATGACTGTCTTCGGCGGCAGTTCGGTCGCAACCTCATCCTTGCGCCGGCGCAGCATGAACGGGCGGATTCGGCGTGCGAGCAGCTCGCGCCGCACGGTGTCGCCGCCTTTCTCGATCGGCGTGCGCCAGCGCTTCGTAAAATCTTTCTGGCTGCCAAGGAACCCGGGCAGCAGGAAATCGAACTGGGACCACAACTCGCCCAAGTGATTTTCGAGTGGCGTACCGGTCACACACAGGCGGTGCTGCGCGCGCAGTTCGCGGATGGTAGCTGCCGCTTTGGTCGTGGCGTTCTTGACGTACTGGGCCTCGTCGAGGATCAGCAGGTGATAGTCATGCCGCGCGAGGATGGCCTGATCGCGCCACAGCAGCGCGTAGGTCGTCAGGATGAGATCGTGTTCGCCGATCTGGTCGAAACGATCGCGGCGCTCGGGCCCGTTCAGATCGAGGACTTTCAGGCCGGGCGCGAAACGTCCCGCTTCCTCGCGCCAGTTGTGGACCAGCGTGGTCGGCACGACGATCAGCGCGGGCTGCTCGAGACGACCTGCCTCCTTTTCGGCGAGCACATGGGCCAGTGTCTGCACGGTCTTGCCGAGTCCCATGTCGTCGGCCAACACGCCCGACAGGTTGTGCTCGCGCAGGAACTGCATCCAGCTTAAGCCCTGATGCTGGTACGCGCGTAATTCAGCCTGCAATCCGCGCGGCACGGGTACCTCGGCCAGACCTGGTCCGACCTGCAGGCGCTGCGCGAGCTGGCGAATTGACGCATCGCCGTGGAACTGCCAGCGGCCCGTATCGTTCAGTGCTTCGAGGCGGCCGGCATCCAGTTCGGAAATCCGCAGGGAACCTTCTCCAACAGACTCGAACAGATCGACCAGTATCCGCACGACCGGTTTCAGCCGGTCGGCGCGCAGGCGGGTTCTGTTGCAGTAAGGGTGTCGGGACGAGAAATGTCGATATGATAAGTATTGCTTATGACACAAGGGAGTAAAACTGCTGGGAAGCAGACGACGGGTCTTTGCCCGCACATTTCATCTGTCCT
>NZ_JBFPKG010000107.1:0-7323 GCF_040948665.1 Paraburkholderia sp. BR14320 | reverse complement strand
GGGGTACGGCCAAGATTCGGTCGAATTGCTATCATAAGCCCTACGGTTATGAAGTCGATTCTCCTTATTCAATGGCAGCATAAGCCAATCAAGCCGTGAACGCCTCTCCGAACTGCCGTGCCCGCTTGACGTCGTCGGCGTGCAAGTAGATGGACGTGGTCGAAATCGAGGCGTGACGAAGGTTGTCCCGTACAGCGCTCAACTCCACACCCTTTGCAAGCGCGTGGGTCGCATGGGTATGCCGCATCCAGTGCGGCGTCGCCTGACGGAGTTTCTCAGCCAGCGCCGGGTGGTCGCTTTCAATGATCTGCGCAGCGTGCCGGAAAAACCGGCGCATGACTTCCCATAGACGCAGGGGCTTAATGCCGTCCGCATCGACGTCCAAGCTGCCGATCACCGGTGTGGCGGGGTTCCAGTGCGCGCGGCTGACAGGTAGCCCCCGTTCCTGCAGATACCGGTCCAGCGCGCTGCGTGCCAGGGGCGTCAAGGTCACCCGTGCTGGTTTGCCGCCTTTGCCGGTCACGTGCAGCCAGTGATCGCCGGCGGCGTCTGCCTCGACACTGCGCAAGGTTGCATCGGCCAGTTCGCTGATCCGCAGTCCCGTCGCGTAACCAAAATCCAGCATGAACCGAAGCCGGTGCGCGGCGGCGGCCTGCCAGCCGTACGACCACTCGAGCCCGTTTGCAATGGCGCGTACCAGCAGCCATTCGCCTTCGGTAAAGGCGTGCGTGGTCTCGAGCTCCATCGCACGCTTGCTGCCGCGCACCTTGATGCCAGCAAATGGGTTGGCCACGACATAGCGCTGCTCGACCAGCCAGCGGAACATGGAGCTGAGCACCGCAAGCGCATGGGCGATCGAACGGGCCGAGAGGTTATCGACGAACGGGCGCCACTCCGGCGAGGTGCGCGGCCGAGGTGGTCCGACCCAGCGTTCGCGCGGTGTCGGCCTGCGCAGAAACGCCCGGTAGTCGGTTGCATCGCGGGTGGTCAGGGAAGACAACGCCTTGCCGCAAGCGACGATGGCCCACAGGATCAGGCGTTCGGCTTCCTTTCGGTAGGCGCGCTGAGTGGCCGGGGATTCATGCAATGCAAGCCACGCCTGAACGGCGTCGTAATCGTTGTCAACGCCCAGGATGCAGCTCGACGCTGGCGCGCGGAAGGCACCGGCCGATCCGTCAACCTCGTGCGGTAGCCTCAGTTGTTCCCAAGGCGTGACGACGGACTGCCGGTCCGCGGCGATCAGGGCGCGCGCCCGCTCGGTGAGCGCCGGGTGCGCGGCAAAGAATGCCTCGATCCTTTTCGCGCTGGCCGGACCAAGACCCGGAATGACGGTCCACCACTGCCGGCGACGTGGAATCCGTACCGTGAGATCGGCCAGCGTCCGGATGTCAGCCGCGTACAGGGCACGCACAGCACGATCAGGCAACCAGCGCGCGATGTCGTCCCCGATCTGCGGGGGCGGTGAAGGCAGCGTGCGCAGCGTTTCGGCGGCCTGCGCCGTGGCGTGGGAATGCTGCATACGCTTGTGGGCCGGGCATTCGAACAGCGTGGCCAGATCTGCCCGCTGCCGGCTGCGGGCATAGAGTGCGAGGCGCCGGCAGATCTGGCCGATGACGCCTCGGGCAGACTCGCCATGGCCGAGCCGCCCGTGCAGATACCGGCGGACTGCGTCACGCGAGGATGCGCCCTCATACCAGGCACGCAGCGCTGCCAGCGCATCGGCATCAGGAAAATCGGCCGGGATGCCGGCGGCGGACGGGATCGTAAGGCACGTTTTCATGGTATCAAGTTTAGTGCAAAAATGATGCCACAGAGATAATAAAGGTTATCTCTGGACAAATTGCAAAAGGCGGACCATCTGGATTTTTCACGACAATTCTTTGGGCTAGATCGCCTGCAGGACCCGGTTCACAAAGTCGGCATGCGGGGAAGTGCCGGAGACCAGGAGACGAATCTGCTCCCTGATGGATTCGGCATCGACGCCGGCGTGCGCCGCTGCCTGCAGCGTGGCGCGGCTTGCATCGAGCACATCGACGCCTGTGATTTCGTAGCCGTAGCCCTGCGAAATCCACCGCAATGCCGCAAGACCCGCGGCCATGGCGAATGCCGGCTGCTTCTGCGCGAAGTCTCTGGCGGCACGCGTCAGCGTCCGGGGATCGGTCGCACTGGCGTTGGCCAGTTCAATGCCCAGGTCGAACAGGCCGGCGTCCTTGGCCGCCGCAAACCACTTGCCAGGCTCGCCTGGCGAGGCAGTAATCAGGTCGCGCAGAATGGTCTCCGGTGCGATGTGCGGGTACTTCTTTGCGATGGCCCGGAATGTTGCCAGGTAGGTGGTGCCCTGGTTAGCTTCGCGCGCATAGCGCCGGTATGCCTCGTCAGCAAGACCCGACGACAGCAGAATTGCCTCACAGGATCGCGCGATATGCCCATCCGGACTGTTGAGACCTCGCGTTGCTTCCGCATAGGTGAGCGCTTCAGCCTTCTTGCCCATTGCAACCAGTGCCTTGACGCCCCAGCACCGGTAATGCCACGATTTGAAGGGAGCCCGGTCCACCAGTGCGATTAGTTCTGCATACCGCTCTGCCTTGTACAGAGAGGCCAGACAGATCGGTGTTCCCGCAAAATATCCGCCGGGGCCGTCGGACCAGACGTGTTCAACCAGGTCAATAAACCTGTTGGCCCACGCGTTGGCGATACCTGCCGTCACGCAAAGTGCGTCCCATTCGTCCGACAGGCCCTCGATATAGGGGACGCCCTGATCCTGAATCGCCTCCCATAGCCGCTCGAGCCAGTGTTGCCGTGTGGCCGTATCGACCGGCGCATCGGCAATGACTGGTACCAGCACGTCGATTGCCCGGTTCACGGCAGAGCCGATGGCGCCGGACGAACTGTCGACGTGTTCCAGCGCGGGCGAAACCTTCTCCAGGAACTTGACCGCGCCTTCGGCCGCGAGCACCGCATCGCTACGCGCCATCTGCCTGATCTCCGCGAGCGCCTCTTTGATGCGCTGGATCGGTACGTCTGAGCGCCAGCCGAAGGCGTGGCGACGGAAGCGCTGGGCGAATTGCCATTTGTACGTGGCTGGCTTCATAGTGGATCGTCCGTCTGGGATCGCAGATCCTGCAGGGGGCGCAGGGCGAGAATCATCCGGTCGAGCACAAGCTGCCAGTCTTCCAGCTCCTCAAGGATGCAATCGGCCTGCTCCACCAGCGTGAGATCGTCCGTCGGAACGGACAGGCCCGCGCCGTTGATCACGGTGTGCGCCATGCCGTGCAGGCGCAAAAGATCGTCACGCAGCCCGTCGGGTTCGCAGCGTGCCCGGATCGTGTCGAAGAGGTCCACGGCTTGCTGGATGGTGGTCGTATCGTAACGCTGCCGCAGCGATTGCAATGCATCGGCATCGACGACACCATACGGGGTCTCAATGTCAGGCATGGTGTTTGGGTCTCCGCAGGGCACGGGCCGGACCGGCGAACAGGCTCTCGTGTATCCAGCCCTCGACATGTCCGAAGTCCAGTTCATACTTTCCAAAGCGTTTCAGGTTGCTGGTGAGGTAGGGGCTCAGAAATCCGATGTCGTCGGGATTGACCGCAATACCTTCGTTCACCATCGCGCGCAGTGCCTGCATCATATCCACCGTGTTCTGCAGGATTGCGGCCGAAGCCATGAGATCGTTGTAACGCAGACGTTTCTGCTGCTCGTCCGGATCGTTGACCGGCAACACGTCTCCGCCGAACGAGAACCACTTGGCAAAGCCATTGTAGGATTCGACCTTGTTGGTCGTGGCGGTAATTTCCTGCCGGAGCTCACTGCTACCGAGCCACTCAAGCAGAAATACAGTGCGCACGACCTTGCCCAGTTCTTCTGCTGCGAGGGACAGGCGATTCCTCGGACTGGCGGCACCGAAACGGCGCAGCAGCAGGGGCGATGAAATCGCTCCGGACTGGATCGACAGCGTGAGTTGCATCAGGTCCGTCCAGTGGCGCTCGATGAGATCCCAGTCAACCGATTCCGCGAACAGTCCGTCGATGTGCTCGTATTTCGTGGTGGCATCCACGCGATACAGCTTGAGATCCTGCCAGTTGCGGATCCGCGGCATCAGGTTGATTCCCAGCAGGTAGGTGAAGGCGAACACCGCAGCCGACTGGCCCTGGGTATCGGCGTGCACCGTATCAGCCTGAACGCTCAGGCCGGCCTTGAGCAGGCCTTCGATGACGTAGATTGCCTCCCAGATGCCTGGCGGAATGAAATGCCGGAAGACCGCAATGTAGTTGTCCGCCACGTGCCGGTATGCAACCGCGCCCATCTTGCGGTAGCGATGGTGGTAGCCGGCCAGCAGGTTGTTCTCGTAGAAATCGTACTGGGTGCCGTCCGCGGCCACCGTTTTGCCATCGCCCCAATGCTTGGGCAGATCCAGCCGCAGGTAGAGCTCGATCAGTTCTCGCTGCGCGGTTTCCAGTCGCTCCAGGCTCAGGTGCCGGCGATTGACGAACGACATCATGTGCGGCGTGATCGTGTCGCCCATGTGGCGCGCTGCCTGGGTGGGGCCCAGATTGCAACCCATTGCGAAGATGGTGAGCAGGTACCGTTCCGCGGCATTGCGGATCTTGGGGTCGCTGCCGCTGAGTGGGCCGAAATGCCGGGTGAAATGTGTCCAGTGCTCGATATTTGCCAGCACGTCCAGCAGGTTTCGCACCGGCATGCGCTTGACCATCGCCTTTTGCAGCGCCACTGCGCTTTCCGGAACGATGGTGGCTGTAGTGCGACGCACAACAAACTCGCCTGTCTTGTTGATGGTCACATGCTCGGCCTTCTCGGGAAATCGCTCGTCCAGTTGGCGGGCCGCATCGGCAAGCCATTCGCGCACGCGCGCCACGAAGCCGTCGCCGCTGTCCGGCATGCCCAGTTTCTCGCAGTAAGCTGGCAGACGCTTCTCGCATTCGTTCCACGGCAACAGGTAATCGCGGTAATCAGCAAAGGCATCCGAGCCGGCTACGCACAGATCGCCGCTGCGCAGTTCCTTCGCCATGCAGGACAGCACGCAAAGCTCCAGATAGCGCCGGTTTGTCGGCGCGCCCTTCTCACGTGGGCGGCAAACCAGCTTGCGCCAGCGCTCAGAGGTGAAGCCAAGGTCGACGTCGACATCGAGCCATTCCCGATGCCGCGACTCGTTCTCGAAAACAATCTCCAGCGCGCGCAGCAAGGTCTGCGATTGCGTCGTCGAGCCCCACGCCAGTGCGTGTGACAGCCTTAGTAATACTGACCGATGCGCCTTGAAATGCCGCCACAAGAGTGGCAAATGGTTCTTGCCACTGTAGGCGCGGACCTCGGCACAGCTTTCGCGCAATGGCTCCAGGCTGCCTGACGGCGCCAGGTACTGGCGCACCCGTGCACCAACTTCGGCATCGTCCTGGTGGTCGTCGACGATGTTGACCACGCTGTCGAGCATATCAACAAGGCTTTCCATCTGCTCGCGCTGGCGTGCCTGAATCTGTTCAAGCTCTTCCTTGGCCCGCTTGTGGATCGCGCCCATACGGCGAATGAACATCTCGGCCAGGTCGTCGCGGGCGCGCACGCGCATCTGATGCAGCAATGCGACGACGAGGGTATATCGCCGCTCCGGCAAAACTTCCCTGAGGTTCGCCGCATCCAGGCTCATCGCCTGGGTCGACAGGGAGCGCAGCTTCACTGCCGGCACGCCCTCGAGCACGTGCGTGTAGTCGCCAAACCCATCGAGCCAGGCGAGGTGATCGACCAGCAGGGAGATGTGCTTGCGCGACGGCCGTAACGCGTACCGCTTGATGGCGTTGTAGGCGGTCTGGCGCTGGTTGAATTCCCGCTTGAGCAGCCGGTCCAGCTGGGTCCTGTCATCGTCGGTCAGGCGACGCGAGACGCGCCGGAACAGCGCCGTCTGGGTTCGCGCATAAACCTGCTCCACAATCAGATCCAGCGTCGAGAACGCTGGCAGTTCGACCTGCTGCTGGATCAGGTTGTCGATGGTGGCATTGATGATGTCCACCGGCTGGTCCATCACCTCGGCGGCCTCGTGCGCAGCGCGTACCGCGATTTCGTTGGCATCCGTGCCGTAATAGGACTGGATGCCGAGAAATTCCCGGATCGCCGCGTAGTGCCGAAACAACGCGGGCGACCTCGCCCGGTCGTAGCCAAACTGGACATCTGCACCGAAGTTCGCGCTCGTCCGGATGTGCCGGACTACGGCGTCGGGAATGACATCGAGAAAAGGAAAGTAGTGCATCTGCTGGAAAACCTTCAGCAGGACCAGCAGCCCCAATCTCGAAGACTGGCCACGCGCGTTTCGACACACCCACTCCAGCTCTTCGACGTCCGGCGTATAGCAGGCTTGCAATTCGGCAGCCGAAAAAACCTTGGGGAAGCGCGGATATGCGGTACGTTCAACGGTGGCCATGCCGGATTGCAAGTCTCGAATGGGGCGGTCAGTGTAGCGCAAAAAATCCGGCAAACCCGTTCCACCTTCGCCAATCCGTGCAACCAGCTGGTCGCTATAATTTGTCGATTCAGAACACAGCGAAGGGGGCTAAAAAATGGGCAAAGCCAGTCAGCAAAAAAAATCGTCGCGTGCCCGCAAGCTGGGCGTGCGCGAGATGGACGTATTGCGACGCGGTGCGGTTCAGTCGGGGATCCCTGACGCTATCGTTCTCGATCGTAATGATCTGCCGCCGGAACAGAAAATCTCCTGGCCCCTCGCCCAGATGCTTCAGGAAGAGGTATCCGATGATCCCACATTGGAGGAATATCAGAGCGCACTGACGGCGATTGTGGCGGCATGGAATATCAGCCTCCTGCCCGAGGACGAGCGTGGCGAAGCGCTACGTGAGCAGATCAGTTTCGACAAACGTGTTCCACCTGAAATACGGCGTGAAGCCATACAGGGAATCGAGCGCCTGATTGGCGAAAAGCTGGCCCGTTTCCCCCATGACCGCCGCCGTATCGTCTCGTATGAGGCGAGGCTCGAAGGCGACATGCTCCGGGTCGTAGCGGCGGCGACCGACGGTCCCCGACACGACACGTTGAAGGATGTCATGCGCAGTTTGCTGCGAACGATGACTGGGTGAGAGGTCGCGCGTCCAGACCGGGCGCGCCCCTCCCGCGCAGGATAGCCAGGGACGTCGAGCTGGAGCAGACGCATTCTCGACCACACCTGCATCAACTTGCGTACCAACGACGCCTACGGCAAGCGGGCGTCCACGGCGTAAGCACCTTATTCCTTAGTCGAATAGGTTTTTCTGACTTCATAACCATAAAGCTTATGATAGCAATTTGACCGGATCTTGGCCGGACGCC
>NZ_JBFPKG010000106.1:0-7473 GCF_040948665.1 Paraburkholderia sp. BR14320 | reverse complement strand
CCGGGTTGCGGAAATTCGAAATGCGTTTCGGGCTGGCACCCGACAGAACACTGAGCCTGCTACGTGGCTCGATTACGCCGATCCTGCGGTGGCTCCAATACGCCGATCATCGAGTGGCCCGATTGCGGCGATCATCCGGTGGCTCGATTACGCCGATCCCGGAATGGCTCGAATATGCCGGTCAGTGACAGCACCGTTCCTTTCGCTGCATGTTAAACTCGGCAGCCTGCCATTGGGCTTCCTAGCCGTGCCTCTGGCAAAAGCGCGCGGAGCGCACAGCAGCACCCGTTTTCGCAAATGCGCTGAGCCGGTCGATGAGTTCCACAAAACTTGCCAAGCTTGCCGTGCGAAGTTGATAGCACGCGATACGATTGCGCTCACAGATCCACTCGAACATCTTCACTGTATCGTCGTCTATACAGTCGGCAGGGAACATGAGCATGTCCACATCCGGCAACGCGGCGGCCAGCAAACCGGTACAGTCCACCGTGTCGCTGCCGCAGGCCATCGTTCCACCTGAGGCTTCCACGAGCCACTGGATTGCAGAAAGAGATCCGGGCCGCCCCCCGACATACAGAACGCGCTTGCCCTGCAATGCCGCGAGCGGATCGGCCTTCCGACCCGATAAGTAGGATGAAGGATTATTCAAAACCCGCTCCATCGCACTTGCTTCCGCTTGCAACGCTCTATTCAGTACATCCATTTTGCTCAGTTGTACTCGCATTGCACGTGTGCTTTCACGTTCGGCCGCAGCGCGCTTCTCCGCGCTCTCTCGATAAGTCTTATGAAGGGCGATCAGATCGTCACTTTCAGTAAGTGCTTCGCGCAGCATGAGGATTTCCCTACGCAATTCCACTTGCGTCGCCAGTTGTTCGTTCCGGCACGCAGCGAACCGTTGTTTCTCTATTACTGCATCGCGCTCTGAACTAGCGACCGGGTGTGCGGTGCCCGTAGGAATTCGTCCACAAACGGAATCCGGCGCTGCCTGTAAGCAGGCGAATGCGGACCGGTTCATATGCATCGCTGTTTCGTGATGTGCTTTCATTGCGACGCGGATCAGCGGATTATCGGCAGCGGTGTCGGCATTTTTTGACAAAGCGAGAACCCCACTCGAAATTCTATTGGTGCATAACAGGCGGCTTGCATCAGCGCTATTGAATCTTGCCGTGTGTTGGCACCGACCCAGCGCTCCGCTATGAGATCGACACCTGTGCGATAGGCTCTAAAGCCCGTCGCACGCTGGTGATACGCTTGCGTGAATTCCTGCAATATGTCGCACTTTTCACGCGTGCTCCGGCAGCTTTCCGATATTCGGAGTGTGAAAATGCACAGGTTGGTTCGCCTTTACCATTCTGTCAGCTCTGTTTTCAATAACGCAATCGTCCACAGTGCACTGCATAGTGCTGCTCGCTCACATCACTTCTCGGATCGCTGCTGGGTCCGATACATCCATTTTTTCCGTCGATTCTGCGCACCCGCCATACGAGGGCGAATCCGGAACATTGAACCGACCGCTGGACGCGCGAACGCCTCCTCGCGAATGCAATTGAATATAGCGAACTCGCTATCGTGCCGGTTTGATCAGTCTCAAAGCATCGGTAGTTTGTATCGCGTTGCTTCAGCCAAAACTTGCTCAATGCCTTTGTAGTTTCGCTGACTGACGACGCAGTAGGGTCAGCGAATTGGATGCCGTTAAGGGCAGAACCACCACGACCACGGTCGTTCGCGCCCGCGCGCGGCCCCACGCCTGGTGCGCGGCACTGGCCATGATGCCAGCCGCGCTGTAGTTGCAGTAACTAGCCACCGGACTGTCACAACATCTCACTCGGTTGTTTCGCCGGCAGCGTTTTGCGGTCATAGCAAGACCGTGTCGATTATCATTCATCGTTCACCTTGCTCGCTCCCGGAGCCTAATTTCTGCGGGGGTTGTTTTTGGAGTGGCTCCTGAAATTCAGCACACGTGGGCACCGTTAGGTTGATGACGCCGCAGCATGCCTGAACTCGCGACGCGAGCGCTCTTTCAGGGCTTTGTGCGGCGCCTCTTTGTAGCGTTCAAAGGCGATAGCCAGACGCGAGAGCGCCGGTTGTGCGTCAGGCTTGTCCAACGAAGCGACGTAGTCGTGCTTCACAACCTTCACGAACGATTCAGTCATGCCATTTGCTCTGCGGCGACCGCACAAGGGTGGACGACGGCTCAAGACCCAGTTGGCGAGCGAGGCTGCGCGTGCGGTGGTCGATATTGGCCAAGCCATTGGCCGACAGCCATTCGACGGCTGCGTAGCCTGTGTTGTGCCGAGGCGCTGTTCGACGGCGGCCAGCTCAGATGCGGGCACAAAGCCTCCCGCACACTCTCCGCCGCCAGACTTCCTTCCTGGCATTGCTTGCGGCAGCCGCACAACGGATTGGCGTTGACGCCGTGCCGAGAACCACGGACGACACCGAAGCTCCCAGTTCCAGCGTTTCCCGCACATGGCGATTTTTTCCTGCGCCGCGCGCTGATTGCGGCACTCTGCGCTCAGTCAAAATTTCAATGCTTTCCACTTAATGACTAGGTTTTACTGATGGGCACAATACAATCCCTATTTAAAGAGTCCTTGCGTCCAAATCCACGTAGGCGCCGCTCCAATTTCCTAAGGAGTCGATCCCCAACAAATCCGGGCGAAAAGAAAAACAGATCTCACTCTAGTCGATTAACCGAACAAGGCTTGACACGTTGCGCCATGTGCGACACTCATTGAACAAAAACCGTCCACTGAAGAACACAGACCCCCGTTTGGCATTTATGCCACGCTGCGGCGGACGAGTTTCCCGCGAAATTGCGTGTGGAGAGAGGGGACCGATCTATCGACCCGCGCAATCCGCGTCGGACGGCTCCCCAAATAGACGTCAATCACGCCCTGAATGTCCTCCCCCGCACATCCTAATAGCATTAAGAAGTGGGACTTTGTGCGACCAGGGAAGGCAATTCCCCTATTTTGGTGAAGTTCCGTTGGGTAACCTGCACTCGTTGGACAAGAGGAGAAATCCAGTGTGGCAAATCAATCATCACCCGATCAATGATGCAGACCCCGCCGCGATACCAGAGGAGGAACGTTTCATTCACTCCATCGGAGGCGCGGGCCTGTTCGCAGAGAAATCTCGCGAACCGTGTATCCGATTTTGCGAGCGCAATCGCGACCGCGTGTTAAGTTGTCTGCCCAAGTCGTTGGCTGACGTGGTGCGTTCAACCAGCTTTGGCATGATGCTTGATCTGGTGAAAGCCCATGGTGGGTGTCGACTTTACCTACCAACGCGCCACGAAAAGTTCTTTCACCGAACCGGCCTGTACGTGCCAGAACCAATATACATCCGGTGGCGCGATACTGCCGACGTGAACGGCCAGATCGATATCCCCAACGTTTGGGGGCTGCTCCAGGCACTTAGGCGTGCCGCTATCCGAACGGCGCTCGCGCGCGGCTGGTCTTCAGACGCGTTGCACTCAACATTTGGCATATCCCGTCGTCAAATCAAGGCTTATCTTCTCGACGAACACGAGACGGCACCGTGCTAGTTTCTCTCAGGCGGGCGATGTATTTCGCCGATGTGGCACCCGTAGGCCCACTGCGATGAGCAGTGGATTTTCTTTACCGTCGCACTAACGAACAGCCCGCTAATACCCGTAGACACAGGAGTATCCCATCATGCCTTCGGCGATTCCCTACGATCCCGCGCTTGCGCTCGGAAATCTCGTCAGTATAGAGCGCCTGCATTTGCTCGAGCAGGTTGTGGCTGCTTGTGCGCCTGCCGATGCCGCAGAAGACACTCTCAATTCCCTAATTTCCGCCAAGCGCTCGCTTGACATGACGTCTCAGGAACTGGCGGGGATGGGTATCGACACCTCTCATGTCGATGCCGAGTCCGTAGCGGTAGGCAAGGATCTCGCCGCCGCAGCGCAGGAGTTTGCAAAAGCGAAAGTTGCTGCGATCAAGTCAGTCCAGCCGCTCAAGAAAAAAATGTCCAGTATCAGCGACTCGGCGGAGAGTCCGGTCGACTTCGATCGCTCGCAGATCAAGCAGATACCACTGTCAGCTGACAGTCTCAAGATGAACGTTCAGTTCTTTTCCAATGATGCAAGCGACTTCCGATCAGGGACACATTCGTCCATAATTGGCTCATTCGTCAGCGGTCAGGTCGGTATTTTCGGAGATGATTTCGCGACACAGACCTCCAGCGCTGCCACGAGCCAGGTTAACAGTCAACTCCAGAACCACGACATCGCCGGTACGCTCGTCATCAGCGTGGCATGTTCGCATAAGAATGCCGCACTCCTAGCACCGTTCATTCTAGATGTGGACAAAGGCATCGGTGCGTTCAATTCCTCTTTCCCTGATGCGATGATTAAGACTGACTCGATCGCCTCAATGCAAAAGATTGCAGCCCAGTCCGACACGAAGGACGAAAAGGCGCTAACCATTCTATCCGGCGCGACGATGGGTTCTTGCTTTATTGGCATGATCCACGTGCTAAACACAACTGAAACGCGAAACCGCCAAGCCATGGAGAGCGTTGCTGCGTCGCTTCAAACGCAATTCAAAATCGCGAGCTGGTTTGAAAGCGCCTCGGGTGGCTTCGGCGTAAACAGTTCGTTCAGCAAGGACGCGAAATCGCTGCTCTCCGCGCAGAATGTTACTTCCCACTGCACGCTCGTCACTGTCGGTTCCATTCCTTCGATCAAGTCGAACGAAGTGCAGATGGGGGTCAAGCAATTCGCCGACGCGGATGGCGCCAAGTCGATGACAGCGCTGCTCAAGCTGCAAGGAGCTACGGCGACGGACCAGGAATCGGTCTCATCGGCAGCCGCTCGCGCCCGTACCGGCCAGGAATTGCTGGCCATGAAGTCGAGCCAGGTCGAAAGCGCACTGTCCGCGCTCTCGGACATCGATGATGGCAAGAACAAGATCATCGATACGAATTCAATGATGAATGCTCTTGACGACTACATCCAGAAATGTCTTGCGGGCAATATGGGCGCTCCGATCACTTACTACCTCAAAAGGATCACTGCCTCGCAACTTGCGCAAGCATGGATGGCGAAGTACTTCCCGGCAAAGTTCATCAGCTTGCCGGCTGATGATTCCGGCACAGGTCGCGACGGTGGTGCCAGGGAGGCGTCGGGGGGTAACAGTGGCGGCAAGGGAAGCGGCGATGGCGGCGACACCTAATCGCGCAAGGTATTGCATCAACTAGCCACTGTAAGGCCGTGAAGGGATCGAGGACCGCGCAATCGCTGGCTGCAACCTCGGGAACATTTTCGTATCGGGATAGGCCACGTCCTGCCTGCCCCGATATCGATCGTACTAGGGCTCTAGCTATGGATATGCATCGCATCGCCCGCGTCATCCAGTCGCTCACAGAAGTCGAGCGCGACTGGTTGAATGCCGTGCTGGACACAAGCGCGCGTGGCCCAGCGTCTCTCCATGATATCTGGGCTGAAGCATGGTTCAGCGCATCCTCCGCGCGGGGACTGATCATCCATCCCCCCTTCGCCGCTGCCTTCTTTTACGTGTCAGCGCGCGCGTGGCCCGAACACGCGCGTGAGATCGAGCGGACGTTGAAAGTCGCGATGTTGTTTGACCTGCTCCTCACAGCAGGTCTCATGCAGGTACACCATTCACGCGAGACGTCGCGGAGCGTCATCCGCTGCATTGGGGCCATCTTCAGCGAGCCGCGTATGGAAGTCGTGCGCGGGAAGCCACGCATCGTGATTAATCAAGCCGGAGACTACACAGAGGACCCAACTACGATAGTTAACTGCGCCGGAGAGGTTCTGTACCGCAGCGCGCGACTCGGGCAGGACGCTTTTGATCTTCTTGAAGAGGCGACTCACGGGATGTTGCAAATTCAACCCGTCGAGCGGGCTGCATTGCTCGCTGCTATCGGGGTACCGGACCGCCCGAACGCAATGGTGAGTTCTCCCGAAGGAGGCCATGCACTGAATCAAACTGACGTTGGGGAGGTCACCGACGACCGAGACGATGACGAACGTACGCAAGCGCGCCGCAGTATGCCGAGCGCGGATGCTCTACATACAGAAGAGCATCCGAGCCGGCGAAAACCACAGGCAGTTGCTGGCTCTCGAATTGAGAACAGCGGTCAGAAACAGTCGCAGACCGCGCGGATGCGCGCCCCGAGCACTCCGACAAGATGGCCCCGATGTTGGTTAGTCATATTGTCCATACTCGCTCTTCTTTGCGTCCTAGCGGCTGAATTCACGGTTGCAAATCGCAACTGCAATCACGCGGCGCATAAGAGTGAGGGCGAAGCGCCGAAAACGAGCGAACCCACATTACAAGCGCCAGCGCCTGCTGTCGAGAGCTACGGCAAATTGAAATCGACGGTCGCGGTCAACAACAGCGCGGCAAGCCCGCTGACCGAGAGTGCTCTATCCAGAGACCTCTGGCGCGCAGGACCATTTAATGCCATGTTGCAAACCGGGCCCAGCGAGGCACCACGGATGGCAGAGACGATCGGTGCATTCATTCCTGAGGGCAATGAGAAGGAGGCTGCCATTGTCGATTTGCCCCAGCGTCCGCTGGGGCTCGATGTCTCAAAGTGGTCGGGCAGAGGCAAGTCAGGAGCGGAGGCGGTGTTCGCAGGCTCCTCGTATCGATTTCGCATTTGCACGTGTCGCCTACGGCAAGTGGCCCGATCCGGAGTTCCTCGAGAATTGGAAAATCATGAAGAAGCAGGGCGTCTACCGAGGCGCATATCTTTTTTTCCGTCCAGACCAAGACCCTATCGAACAAGTTGATGTCGCGGTCCGCACTATAGGGGCACCGGCGATGCGCGACCTCTGCCTTACGATAGATATCGAACGCGCGGGTTTTCCGCTGCACGCCTCCGTTCCGGACATTGCGACGGCCGATCGCATTTTTGCGGTGGCACTCCAGCGGGTACAAGAAACCATGAAATGCATTCCCATCATCTACACCGACTGGGAGACTGGCCACGAGTATCTTAGCGCCCCCGAATTCGGCCGGTTTCCCTTATGGATTGCCGACTGGACCAACGCAAGCTCGCCGAAGTTGCCCCCGGCATGGTCGGATTTCACATTCTGGCAGCGATCAGATCACTTCCACAACAGTCCCGTGCCGGCTGACTTCGATATTTTTAACGGCTCCATCGCGGAATTGCAGCGACTGGTCCGCTTGCCCATCCCGCAGCCGGCATCTAGCTTACTTCCATATGGTGTGAGGAAGCCCGGGCGCCCGAGATACTGAGTCAAACGCAAGCTGCCACTGACAGTTGCATGCCGTCGGGTCGAAGTGCCGAGCAAATCCGAGCAACATCTAGGAGGCTGTTGGAAAGTAAGCGGCTCAGCTGGGCCGTTGGTCCATCCGCGTGCGCGTGAGGCATGATGGTGAATGGAGCGGCTGGTCAGGTCGAGGGATCTGGCGGACTGGTCGGCGTATGCAGCTTGTCGGCCACACGCCA
>NZ_JBFPKG010000105.1:0-7724 GCF_040948665.1 Paraburkholderia sp. BR14320 | reverse complement strand
GCTCAAGGAAGCCGCTGAGGCCCTTGCGCAGAAAACGAAAGAGGACTAAAACTCGACCTCGTCCTGCTTCACCCGGTGGGGGATTTTACGCGACCACAACTGGGGGAGTTTCAACTGACCGTCCGGGGCTGTTATTCGCGATCTCGGAAGTTTACACATGCCTTGGTCGCAACCAGTCGTGTTTACCGGGCTTGATCAGCGCAGCCTTAAATGTCGCGTCTGCACCAAACCAAACGTCTTTGTCGTAACGGCGACATCCGGAATACTACAGTCCGCAGGAACGCAAAACTCGCCGGCAGGCCGAATCGACTAGGGACTCGCCGACTCGTGCGCACTTGGCACAAAATGTGCCTCGATGCGTGTTATGCACTTTTGTTAAGGGTTGCAAAGTGGACAAGCATAAGCACGGAAAATACGACGAAGTGCAGGCCAGCCTGCGTTTCGGGCAGTCGTTCGTAGTCTTTCGCCAGTCGGCGGAAGCGATTGAGCCAACCGAAACTGCGCTCGACCACCCAGCGGCGCGGCAACAACACGAAGCCCTTTTTTGCCTCCGACAGCTTGCCTACCTGAAGCTCAATCCCTTCGTCGAGTACCGCCTGCGCGAGCTCCTCGCCGGTATAGCCCTGATCGGCGAACGCCGCCTTGACCGTCTGACCCGTGGCCTGCTGAGCCTGACGCGCCAGCTCTCCGACCTGCGCTCTCTCCTGTTCGTTAGCCCGTGTCACGTGCACCGCGAGCAATTGCCCAAAGGTGTCCGCCGCCATGTGCACCTTGCTGCCTTTCTTGCGTTTGTACCCGTCATAGCCTGCGCGTGGGCCGCTCTCGCAAGTCGACTGCAGCGTTCGGCCATCGAGAATGACTGCGCTGGGTTGGCCTCGCCGGTCCTGCGCAACTCGGATGATCGAGCGCAGATCGTTCACCATAGCCTCGAAACAACCCGCCTGAATCCAGCGTTGCGTCTGCTGGTAGACCGTCTCCCACGGTGGAAGTCATTGGGCAGCAAACGCCACGGAGCACCCGCGCGCACGATCTAGCGCAGCGCGTTGAATCATCTCGAGCAATTCGTAGCGCCGATGCGGTGCATCCTTGTTCAAAGGTCAGGTATGGAGCGGCGAGTACCACTCGTCATCCGATACATCCGTTGGGTAACGGCTTCCGGTTTTTCATCCCGCTAGGTTACCAGGTCTGGCCGAAAGTAACTAACACCTTCTAGGAGTGGTCCGCGTCGACACAATTCCGTCGACGCGAACTCGACAGAAGAAGACCAGGCGACACCGGTAGCTGAGCACATGCCCTGTTTGCAGCGCAGTGCTTGGCCAGCAAAAATTGGCAATCTAATTTCACCTTCGATCTAAAGCGAGTACGCAGTGTCTCCATTTGCCATAAATCGCCCTTACGGAAAAATACTCTGTCTGGTAGTGCGCGGCGGCATGCCAACTCTACTGGCGCGGTTCAATGAGTTAATTTACAAGCGTTTGGCAGAATTACACATTAACTGTTTTGCTTAGCGAGAAGAACGTATATCGTGCACCAAGGTGAAGTTATCGGAGCGTGTCATAGCTGTAGTCGAGCTTCACGATAGGCGTAATTTTCCACTGGCAAAAGAGGACTTCATGCACTTCTGGCTTCGATGCGAAACCAAACATTTTGAGCGCCGTACGCCGCTTATACCGACTCATGCAGCGATGCTAGTCAAGAAAGGGATTAGAGTGACTGTAGAGCAATCTCCGATGCGGTGCTTCTCGGACGTACAATATGAAAGGGTCGGTTGCGAGATCGTAAAGCCGCAGACTTGGCAAAACGCGCCTCCAGATGCGTACATCTTGGGATTGAAAGAGCTAAGTGAAGATGTCAAGGAGATCCGGCACACCCACATCTATTTCGGGCATGTTTTCAAACAACAGATGGGCGCGAGTGATGTGCTTGACAGGTTCATTCGAGGCGGTGGAACACTGCTCGATCTTGAGTATCTTCGAGACTTTAGGGGTGCAGAACTCGTAAGCCGGGGGGTAAGTTTCTGGGCGGGCGTGTGTGGTGCTGCTGTGACCCTGGAACTTATGGAAAGAAAGATGAATAATATGGCAGAAGTATCCCTCGAGAAACCATGCCATGGCAGCTTTGAAGATCTCGTGGAGTTTTTGGAGCGGAAGATTGAAAAGGTAAGAAGCGCGAGGATTGTCATAGCTGGTGCAAAAGGAATGACTGGATCGGGAGTGCGTCACCTGCTGAATATTCTCGGCCTACGCCATGAACAGTGGGGGCGAGCGGAGACCGGTTCGGGCTTGCGTAGAGAAATTTTAGATTTTGACATCCTTTTCAACTGCATACGGTCAGACGAGACAACACCCGCACTGCTTAATCAAGAAATGCTCGTGGAACCACATCGACTTTCAATGGTTGGCGACGTAAGTTGCGACGCGGCGAGTCCATATAATCCTATACATATCTATCGGGAGCCGACCGATTTCTCAAGACCGATACGGAGATGCGGTTCAGGAGAAATCGCCGTTGATGTCGTTGCCATAGACAATATAGCGTCGCTGTTACCTGTGGACGCGAGTTGGACAATAAGCAACGAGTTGTTTCCTTTCCTATGTGAGCTGGTCATATGCAATAACTATTTGGTCCCATCAGCGTGGTGCACCGCACATCTTAATTTTGTGTCTAGTCTTGCGAGGACGAAAAATGCAAACTAGAGGTAAGAATGTGATAGTGATTGTTAACGGATGGTATTCTGGACGATACTTGGCACCTGCTTTCGTCGGTCACGGATATGAGTGCATACACGTTAGCTCCACCGAAAAAACGTCCCGTTTTGGCTACAATCCATTCGACTACATCGCGAACTTCAGTCTTGAACGGAATTCCCTGTCGGAGCTACTCGCGAAGCTCCGCGCGTATTCAGTCAAAGCAATCATGCCCGGTTGCGAGTCGGGTGTCGTGCTCGCGGATTTATTAGCTGATAATTTCGCTGTTCCGAGAAATGACGCGGCAACAACGTCGGCTCGCAGAAACAAATTTCATATGATCGAAGCACTCAGAAAGACTGGTGTACCCAGCATGAGGCAGTTTGCTTCACAGTCGCTCAGCGAGCTTCTCACTTGGTACAGTGAGTCGGAGTTGGGCACGATCATATTCAAACCAACAATGGGAGCCAGGTCGGATGGTGTCGTGCTATGTTCGAGTAACAACGACATAATAGCCGCGTTCGCGGCAAATCATGGGAAAACCAACGTGACCGGAGTAGTAAATTCCGAGTTCGTGATTCAAGAACGTCTTCAAGGCGAGGAGTTGATGGTAAATAGCGTCAGCTGCGAGGGCGATCACTTTGTCACTGATATGTGGATCGGCGTCGGTGGCTTGGAAGACAGAATCTCGACAGATGAGTATGCCGAACTCGTAATGCGGGGGACCGAAATTTTCGAAAAGGTCGAGAGATATGTTCTTGATACACTCGACGCGCTCGGAATTCGGAACGGCGCGGCACACTGTGAGGTAATGTTGACAGTCAATGGACCGCGACTCATTGAGTGCGGCGCGCGCCTGAGCGGCGCTCAACTGTTCGCGGCCGTCGAGGAAGCGCAGGGGTACAGTCAACTTTCTGTGACGGTTGAAACAGTATTAAATCCGGGACAGTTCCGTTGGCGAGCGAACGCATTGCGTGCGTCAAGACAAGAAGGCCTGAGGTTTGTCTACATGTGCTCCAATAGGGCTGGACATGTCGTGAATAATCCCGATCTTAGTCCTTTCGCCGAATTAGCGACACTGGAGCGGATGATTGTTTTTCCCGAGATCGGCGACTATCTGCCAAAGACACACGACAGCGCCGGCCGACCGGGCTATGCCTTTCTCTTATCCAGCGACAATCAGGCTCTGGAGAGAGATTATGTCCGCTTTCGAGAACTCGAATCAAAGATGTTTCAGCGGTTATTGGATGCATAGTCGACCGGCTGGTGGACGCAGCTTCGCTGAAATGGCGATTTTAGGAAAACTGCGTTGTCGTATGTGTGCGGCAAGTCGGTGCCGTGGCGGCCCGCGAAGCGGTATGGAACTATCGTCCAATTCGTTAGCGAGGTTGTGTATCCGGCTATCGCATTGCGAGCCAACGTGTGAAATCATGGGCCGGTCGTTGATACTTCGGTTTCCTTCGTACATTATCGACCCATACCCAAGAAGTATAGACACATGCACGATCAAAAAAAGCGAGTGGAACTCGCCGCGATTTTTTTGAGAGGAGATTAACTTGAAATTCGCGAATCTCGTCGACCGCTTACAAGGCGCGCGAACGTCGGCATGGGACATCCACAAGGCGGCCCGGCGCGCAGCCGCTCGGGGCGAAGACGTGATCGTGCTCAGCGTCGGCGATCCCGACTTGCCAACTCCCGCACCCATCGTTGACCGTGCCATTTCCGCTCTGCGCGACGGCGATACACATTACACGGGCGGCGTTGGTCGAGACAATCTGCGCGAGGCAATCGCGGCTGAACATCAGGCCGACACGGGCCGTCAGGTAACCAAGTCGAATGTGTTTGTCTGTGCCGGCGTTCAGAATGGGCTGTTCGCGTCGTCGCTCTGCGTTTGCGGGCCGGGCGACGAAGCGATTGTGCCTGAGCCGATGTATCTGACGTACGAAGCGGCAATCCGTGCTTCGGGCGCCACGCTCGTGCCCGTAGCGGTGGACGCTGCGAATGGCTTCCATCTGGACTGTAAGGCGCTTAAGTTCGCACTCAGTGCGCGCACACGCGCAATCTTCTTCGCGACGCCCTGCAATCCGACTGGCGCTGTGATGTCGCGTGAGCAACTTGAACTCATCGCTGCGCTGGCGCGCGAGCGGGATTTATGGGTCGTCGCTGACGAGGTGTATGCAGACCTCACTTTTGAGCGCGACCACACTAGCATCGCCTCTCTGGAAGGCATGGCGAGCCGAACGATAACGTTGGGCAGCTTTTCGAAGTCGTATGCAATGACCGGTTGGCGCCTAGGCTGGGTTATCGCACCGGAACCAGCGATCGGTCATCTGGGTCGGCTGGCACTTTGTATGTCGTATGGACTACCGGGTTTTATTCAGCAGGCCGGCGTGGCGGCGCTTGAACAACGTCAATCCGTCGTTGCCCAGATGCGAGAACTATATCGTCGTCGGCGTGATGCGGTTTTTCAACGCCTGAATGCCGTTCCAAACCTTAAATGTCTGCTTCCCGAGGCGGGCATGTTCATGATGATCGACATCCGCGAAACGGGACTGAGCACATATGACTTCACTTGGAAGCTCTTTCGAGAGAAGGGCGTTTCTCTGCTGGATGCCAGTCTCTTCGGTCCTACTGCAAATGGCTTCGTGAGACTGGGACTGGTGGTGGATGAGCAGAGACTGAATGAGGCGTGCTATCGAATCGAACAATTCGCTCGTGAGCAATATTGATATTTGGCTTGACTTATTAAAATTGCCATCGGGCCAACGGACGGAAGATCTATGCAGATACGCAAACTTGGACGGAGCAACTTGAAAGTCTCTGCCCTCGGCCTTGGTTGTATGAGCATGAGCGCCCTATACGGGCCGCCGGGCGACAAACAGGAAATGATCAGCCTCATCCGAGCAGCTTATGAGCGCGGCGTTACGCTGTTTGACACAGCCGAATCGTATGGGCCGTTTATCAATGAAGAGCTTGTCGGAGAGGCATTGCAGCCAATCCGCGATCAGGTGGTTATCGCCACGAAATTCGGCTTCGACATCGACATGGCGACGGGTGAGCGCAGGGGCGGCACGAACAGTCGGCCCAACCATATCAAGGCGGTGGCGGAAGCCTGCCTGAAGCGCCTTCGCACCGACCGTATTGACCTCTTTTATCAGCATCGCGTCGACCCTACCGTTCCAATTGAGGATGTTGCCGGTGCTATCAGAGACCTTATTGCTCAGGGCAAGGTCAGACACTTTGGGCTGTCGGAGGCAGGCGTGCCGACGATCCGCCGCGCCCATGCCGTGCAAACTGTGACAGCCGTCCAGAGCGAGTATTCGCTATTTTGGCGCGGGCCGGAAGCAGCGCTATTGTCGACTCTGGAAGAACTCGGGATTGGTTTCGTGGCGTTCAGTCCTCTAGGCGCCGGCTTTCTGACCGGCAGGATCGACGAAAATACCAGGCTCCATCCGACAGACTTTCGCAATTCCGTCCCGCGGTTCTCGCCGCTAGCGCGCAAGGCGAATAAGGCACTGATCGAGGTGCTGGAGACTTTCGCTGTAGACAAGAACGCCACGCTGGCACAGATCGCGCTGGCGTGGCTGCTGGCACGCAAAAGGTGGATCGTACCAATTCCAGGCACAACGAAGCTGCACCGCCTAGAGGAGAATCTTGGCGCCCTCGACGTCGATTTGACTGAGGAAGACGTGAGCCAGATCAGTGAGATAACCTCCAGGATCAAGGTGAGAGGCGACCGATTGCCCGAAGCAATCTTAAAGGGGATAGGACTTTGACTTGGGAGTCTCCACAATCAAGCATCTTGGATGTTATCACTGACCGGCATATTCGAGCCATTCCGGGATCGGCGTAATCGAGCGACACAGTCGGCTCAGTGTTGTCTCGGGCGCCGGCCCCAAACGCCTTTCGAAGTTCCGCAATCTAGTACCTTCGGGTATCGACAGGTTCTGGCGCGCATGCGTCAGAGCGATTTCAACCGCGACATTGCCGGCGCACGCCTGATGGGGCGTGGACAGCCGCACACCGTCAGGCAGGTCGCTCCCGCTCGGGGCTGGCTCGATTCCGGTCGGCCACCTCGCCCGACGACCGAATTGGCGGCGACCTTCGGTCGCAATCCGAAGCTTGTTGATTTACTGAGATGGGACCCACCCCCGGATCGCCGCATTGAACATGCGCGCCAGGTCATCCAAGGCCTTGTCGCTGCGTAGTTGCAGGTTCCAGCTTCGGACTTCCTGAGGAATCGACTTTGCAGCTTTGGCGCTAACCGCCGGACTGAAGTTGACGAAAGTCTTGCCGTGTCGATTCTTCGATAACCGTGGCCGGAACGTAAAGCCAAGGAAGTCAAAGCTCGTGTCCGGGTAATCTCCTCGTCGGTCCGCATCCTTGCAGTAAACAACCCGCGTCTGAGTCACCGCGAAGCCGCCTCGACACGCACCGACGCCTCTACGCGGTCAGACTCAAACCACGTGCGGCGGACTGTACTTGAGCAGCACTATCCGCCGCAGGATCTGTTCTGATCCATCCCTCAAGCATATCCGCCCACGCCTGTAGCATCGACGGCTCCGGTGCAATTAGGTAGCGTGGTCGAAATAATCTTTATAGATTTGGATACCTTATCGATTGAACAGGACGGCGTTCCAAACCGCGGGCGCGGTGGTATCGCTGAGCCTGAGCGCGCAGAGGTCGAACTGCGCCTTGCGAATGCGATGCATCAACTCGATGCCTGAAATCGTGATCGCGGCACTTCTGAACCGTTTGAATCCAAGCATCACGTTCGTTCTTGACTTGATGTGACGATGGTCCTGTTCGATCAGATTATTGAGATACTTCGAAGAGCGCACCTTCGTGTCCTCGGGAAGCTGAGCCGCCCCGGGTTTTCCGGAGACCGTTTTGCTTGCGTCATGCCACAATGACAGACTCAGCGAGATTTGCATAGTAAGCGGCTTCTGCCTCGGCAGGTGGAATGTTGCCGATGGGGCCGAAGAGCCGACGATTGTTGAACCAGTCCACCCATTCGAGCGTCGCCATTTCAACGGC
>NZ_JBFPKG010000104.1:0-7763 GCF_040948665.1 Paraburkholderia sp. BR14320 | reverse complement strand
CGTGTGTCGAGCTCGGCGCGCACGGACTTCGTTCTGGACGCACTGGAACAGGCCTTGTACGAGCGACAGCCGGCGCAGCAGGACGGGCTGATCCATCACAGCGACCGCGGCGTGCAATACGTATCGAACTGCACCGGCGCGAACACGCCACGCTGCGCCTTGCGGTCAAACTCGTCGGCCGTGCTCACGCCCTGGCGGACCACCTTGTGCAGCAGCGATTCGGCCTCGATCGGCCGCATGTTCGGATTGATCGCGCCAAAGAGTTCGGCGAGCACCTCGGCGTCGAGACCGGCGAGCAGTTCGGAGCCCACCAGCATCTGGGCAAGCATGCCGGTGCGCATCCGTTCGACCGGCAGCGGGTTTTCGCGCCGCGTGAGGCGATATGACGATCCGGCCAGCCAAGGGCCGAAAGCTCCGTGAACCGGCGGATTCCACAGTGCACGGTCGCTGTCCCGCTCGACGGCGAAATGCCGGTACGGTTCGTCAAGCCGCGAGCACACCGCGGCCAGAAAGACGGCGTAGTTGTACTGCGGCTCGATGCGCCGGCGCTTTTCCGAAGGCAGGTTGGTGCCGAACTTCTGGCCGCCAGCGAGCCGCATGGCGTAGAACGCGGTCTCGATCGTGGCGCGGAAGGCGCCGCCCGGTTCGCGGTACAGATCCGGGCTCAACGGCAACGACGAGAACCACGACGCGCAGGCGCGCAGAACAGCGCGCCACTTGCGCTCCAGCTCGCTCTGGCTGGCTTCGTTCGCACACTGCGCAATCAGGTCCACGCGACGCTGATACTCGCCGAGCAGCGCGTCCCCGGTCATAGGCGTATGCGCGGTCATAGCAGCGGCTTCGCGAGTTTGGCCAGCGCCCCGCCGGTTGCTCCGGTGCCGCCCCCGAACATTCCGGCGATTTTGGGAATCTCGAACGACACCAGGAACACGAAAAACGCGAGGTCAAAGACGTAGCCGGCCGACAGTGAAGTGGTCAGTCCCGCGCTGGCCGCGTCCTTGACTGCGTTGACGAGAGTACCCGTGACGAGCTTCATCATGATGGCGGCCACGACCATATACATGCCCGCGGTGATCATGAAGTCGAGCCATGACTTGAAGTAGCTGCGCGTGAATGACGAAAATCCGAGCGCAAATGCGATCTGGCCCATGACCGCGCCGCACGCAAACTGCAACTGCCCCACGTTGATGTAGAACACGAAGACGACGGCCGTGATCGACAGGACCAACCATGCAAGAAGGAGCGGAATGACGCCGATCAGCACCGAGATGTATTCGGTCCATGCGGCACCCTTGAAAGCCTTGATGACCGAGTCGAAAAGCTGGCTGGCGGCATTGCCGATGATGCTGACCGAACTGCCCATGTTCGTGCCACCGGCAATCTCGGACGACAGTGTCACGAACCACTTGTAGAAGGATGGAACCCAGGTCGCGTAGCCAATGTAGAAGGATGCAAAAATGCCGAGCATCCCTAGCTCCTCGAAAAGCGCGATCCATGCCATGACCGGGTCTTTTGTCGCGGCGAAGCGGACCGCGGCCAGCACGATGGTGATGACCGCAAGGCCACTAGCGAACTTGTCCGATTCCTGGCTGACGCTCTGGCTTGCATCAGCGGCGGCACTGACCACCGAGGCAAACATCGCGTTGAGCTTCGCGATCGCATTCGCATTGGCCTGCCCAAGTTCTCCCGGCTTGACCAGCGACGCAGCCGTGGCACCCGAGTTCGACGGACTGGGCGCGTTGGAAGCGGGCACCACGGTGCCGTCCGGCAGGGTCGTAGGTTCGTCTGCGAGCGCAAACCCTGGACACGCGAACACACACAGCGGCACCAGCACCGTCAGAAAAAGCCGGTTCAGATAGCGAAGCATGTTCAGCCCTGCCCGCATCAGAAGCCATAGGACGCGCGTTCTGCGTCCTGTTGATCCAGGAAGCTTTTCGCGGCGGCTGAGCGGTTCTTGTCGTCCTCGTTGGCAATCGACTGCTTCTGTGCATCCTGCTGCTGTTTGCCGGCCGTCATCTGGATCAGGTCACTCATCTGGCTCGATACGATGTCCAGATAATGCGTCGTCATCTCAGCGGTTGCCTGTTGCGTCGGCGTGAGCGACATCTGCGACTGCAGTTCCTGGCGGCGTTTGGCCAGCGTCTGGGCGTGCACCATGACGTCATTGCCTGTCTGAAAGAGGCGCGTGGCCTCGTTATCACGCTGGTTGTAGAGCGTTGCCATGTCCGCGAACCACTGCGAATTCGACTTGCCCGAGCGGGAAATCAGTGTCTGGACGTGATTGATCCACTGACTGCCCTCGTTGAGGTCACCGTACATGTCAGTCAGGGTGCTTTTGAGCTGCGTGAACTTGCTGATGTCGCCGGTGATCTGGTCGTACTGCGCCTTCATGGCAGACGGGTCGAGGTTTGTCGCCTGCAGCAGCTGGTTTGCCATCATCTGGTACTGGTAGACGATGTTGCTGTCCTGATAGATCTCGGTCTTCACGGCCTTCGCCGCAGTGATGATGTTCTGCGCGAGGTTAGACGCGTCAATGACGGGCAGCACGGCGTTGGCAGCGTGCGACATACCGAGCATCAGGCCTGCGGCGAGCGTCAGGCGGCCAAGGATCATTTTCATCGTGGGTTTCCTAGTCGAGAGTCAGCATTTCGCGCACGTAGGCCTCGCGCCAGTCCGGTGCGCCGGACGTGTAGTGCCTGTCGAGCACCGCCTGCGCGCGGCCGTCCGAGCGCAGCAGCGCGAGCGTTTCCTTCGGGAAGCTCGCCTGCAGCATGCGGGTCTGGTCCGGCGTCACCCACAGGTAGTCGCGGTTCGGCACTGCGTTGGCCAGCATGTCGATCTGGTGTTCCGTCAGCCCGAACAGGTCGCGATACAGATGCAGGTTGTTCTTTGCATCCTTGTTGGGCAGATAGAAGATATTCGGAATGTTTTCCTTGAGAATTTCGAAGTTCGGAATCCGCGCCACCTGGGAGAGCGACTGCGTCGCGAGCAGTAGCGTCGCATTCAGCTTGCGGATGGTGACCGCCCAGATTTCCAGCCGCTGGTAGAAGCGCGGATACTGGAAGAAGAAGCCCGCCTCCTCCACTTCGATGACCGTGTAGCGCTTGCCGTCGAGCCATTGCGCGAGACGGTAGAACGCGTAATCCATGAACAGCGCCGCGGCCACCGGATAGTTCTGGAACAGGTCGCCCATTTCGATCGAGATGTCGTCGGACAGCGAGAAGGCGTCGTCGACGTGATCGAAAAACCGGCCGTTCTTTTCACCCTGGGTCCAGACGGCGAGACGTTCGCGCAGCTCGATCGGCAGAAGCGCGTTCAGGTTGGACAGTGTCCAGAGGTCTCGCGGGTAGCCCGTTCCCAGGACCGTGACTTTCTCGAAAATCGTGCGCTGCTGTTGCGGCGAGCATCGGAAGTCATCGTCCTCGATCGCCATCTGCACCCAATCGGCGACGTATGGGAAGTGCTTTGGATCGTGCAGCAGCGAAAGCGGATTGACCGAGGTCCCGGCCTCAAAACGCCCCGTCGCGTCGACGAACCGTCCGCCCGCGAGCAGGGTCGGGATGCGGGTTGAGCGGTCCTTGTCGAACCGGATTCGCCGTGCCTTGTGGCGCCCGGTCTGGGAGACGAGAAAATTCAGGAAGATCGACTTGCCCGCGCCAATCGGGCCAATCACGAGCGCGTGCGACTTGCCGCCCGGATGATGCAGACTCACGCGCTGTAGCGTCTTGTGACGCGTCGGCAGCATCGTGAGCGGCCCGGTCTTCTCGCCGGACTGCTGCGTGAGCCACGCATTGACCGTGTCGCCCTCCGATACGCTGCGCACCGGTGCGATATCGGACACGGCCGGCGTTTCGACAAACTGCAATCGCCTCTGCTGGTCCCACCGGCCCGGCAGTGTCGTCTGCCAGGCGGCAAACAGATTGTCCCGCTCGAGGATCACGCCAAAGCCAGCATTGCCGATGCGGCCGATCACTTCGCGCGTGGCGTCGTCGCATTCCTCGATGGTATCGCCATAGACGATCACCGAGACGTTCGCAAAGCCATACTGCTGCCCGTCCGCGACGAGCTTCGCCAGCGCCTTTTCCGCTTCATCAGCGAGACGCTCTCGGCCTTCGTCGTTTTTCTGCTCCTCCTTCGAGAAATAGGCCTTGAGGATCGACCACGGATTGAACGCGGCAACCTTGTAGAACTTGCGGATCTTCTCGATGTACGCGCTCGCCTTCGTTGTATCCAGAAATCGGAACATCACGCACACATCCAGTTCGGCGTCGACTTCCGCGAGCACGTCGAGCGCCGCTTCCTGAAAGCCCATCCACTCCGTGACCGCGATGATCTTCGCGTACCGCTTGCCGTGCGCCGATTCGAACATCAGCGTGTCGGCACCGATCGTGACTTCGCTCTCGGTCAGGTGCGTATCGAGCATCGTGACGGGATACCGCACCCGCCGCGGCGGCACCGACGGGTTGGCCGCCTGATGGAGGAACGCGAGCGCGTTCTGCAATTGCAGACGCTTCATCCTCAGGCGCGTGACACCCCCTTTGAACGCATCGATCACGCCTTCGAACCGCTTGATATCAGACGTCAGTCGCTCGATATCAAAGGCGAAGGCACTGCGCGCAAGGACCGAGTCCTTGATCGTCTCGAAGATCGCGAGCGGCATCGATTTGCCGCCCACCGTCATGTGATACGCGACCTTCTCGAAGATCTTGTTGACGCCGGTCTCGGGCGTGAAGGCGAGTGCGAGCGAGTGCGTGTTGCGGAAATACCGGCCGCTCGCGACATGAGCGCGGTTGATTTCGTCGACACGCGCGTCCATCGAGGAATCGAATGTCCCACCGATGTCCCCCTTGACGCGCCGGTGCGAAAGCTTCCACCACGCCGTGATCCGGTGGTCGAAATTCTTGCAGGCATGATCCAGGTTGTCGCGCGCGGCCGAAATATCGGAGGCGTTCGGGCTGTCCGCGTCCACGCCTTCAAACGTATAGACGGTCAGCAGCGACCCGTCCTTGTCGAGGATCAGTTCGGGCGTAACCATCGTCGCCCATGGGGCGATCTCCTGGATCGAGCGGCGCTTCAGGCTCTTCTTCAGCATGGCAGGTCCTGATCAAATCCATAGGGACGTTTGAACCGGGCCGAAAACTTCGCAGTCGGCAGGGGCTCATACACGTCCGCGTAGCGGTTGTAGACGAGCATGACCTGCTTCCACCACGGATCTTTCGAGCTTTTCCAGCGCAGCAGCCAGTGAACAGCTATGCCAACGACCAGGAAGGTTGGCGTCATGCTGGTGTAGCAGAGCAGCATGGTCATCGTGCCGTTGGCGATCGCGAGACCACGATCTGCCCCACCCATCTGGCGCGGCAGCGAAAGCGAACGGCTCACGCGTGTGGGCTTACGCATGTGAGCTCAGGTACAGGTGTAGTTGATGTGCAGATGGTTCTTCACGATCGGGATCGCACACGCCGCGAGCCCGAGGCCGACGAAGACCGTCGAAATGATCTTGCCGATGGTGCTTTCCGAGTTGCCGATCGCGACCGCGCCGACGATGATCAGCACGATGCCGATGCCGTAAAGCCACGGGCCACTAATGTAGGACGAGATCAGACAGATGACGTCCGTCGCGGAGCCGAGGTCGGTCAGGTCGACGGCCGACGCGAACGGCGCGAATGCGGCGAGCGAAGCAGCAACGACGGTCGAACGCAGCTCACGGCGGGTGAGGAAGCGTGTCCAGATAAAGCGGCTCAACGCTCGCGTGCGCTCGCGCGCGGTAGCGAGAAATTCAGACAGATACTTCTTCATTCAATGTCACTCCGATGGGTTAGAAAACGCGGTTGAGAACGTAGTCGCCGTCCCTGAAACCCTTGATTTCGAGGATTTCGGAAACGTGACGCAGCTCGCCTGTGCGGCGAAGATGGATGACGTAGTGGAAGCAGTCGGCCACCGCCTTGCGCATATCTGCCAGTTCCCACCGGCTGCCAGGCGGCACGCCGAGCATCGCGAGACTTTCGAGTCGGCTCAGACCGCCACGCGCGTCGTTGGCGTGGATTGAGCCCATCCCACCGTCGTGGCCGGTGCTCAGCGCCTGGATGAAGTCATAGGCCTCGCCGCTTCGCACTTCGCCGACGATGATGCGGTCGGGCCGGAAGCGCAGACACAGGGCCACGAGCAGTTGCGTCGTCACGCCCTTGTCGGGGTTCGACAGAAGCCGCACGCGATTGGGCGCGGTCAGCTTCAGTTCCATCGTGTCTTCGACGGTGATGACCCGTTCATCCTCAGGGATCTGCGCGTTCAGCGCGTTGAGCAGCGTGGTTTTGCCCGATGACGTGCCGCCAGCGACGAGGACATTGCGGCGTGCCCGCACCATCGCGCTCAGGGCCTCGCGCAGAGCGTGGTCCTGGATGCCCGGCGGGAAGAGGTCGAGTTCCTTTTCCTTGCGGGCGTTCACGAGCGAGAATGCGCCCATGTCCACGTAGTCGTGCAGCGAGAGGTGCTTGTCGCGATGCTTGCGGATCGAAAGCGCGTTGCCGTCGATCGCGGTGGGCCGCATCACCGATGCGATACGCAGGTTCTTGTGACCTGCGTTGATGATCCCCTGCGCGGTGCCAGCGACCGCCGACTTGTCGACCGATGCCGCCAGCGCGCTGATCGCGCCGTCAAGCACCGCTTCGTTAAGCGTGAGGTCAAGGCGCTCCATCCTGCCGCGACGCTCGATCCAGATGTTGCTGAAATCGTTGATCATGATTTCGGCAACGTCGGGCGCGTCAAGGCACTCGCGCAATGGACGCAGCGACTCGAAAAACATGCGTACCGCGCTCTCCTCGAGCGGGCGCAGTTTGAGCAGGGGATTGTCGGTAGCCTCGGACATGCTGCTATTGTTCCGTCCGGCCAGAAGCTGAAGCAGACTGAAAGAACAATCAAATCCGCGAGCTTTCGGGGAAAGTGTCGTGCTCGATGTCGCAGACGATGGATGCCTTGAACCACGCGGCGCTGCATCGCGCGTTGCTCGTTCCTGTCAGCCGGCTAACGGGTTTAACCCGGAAAGCTCAAGAAAAACGTATAGCTTTCGGATTAACCGCAGCGGGAAATTGTGGTATATGTCTGCGGCGCAATTGCCTTTCCAATCATCAATCATCGATGGCAAGAACAATTCCGTTTTACACAAGCCCGCAGGCCGTTCGCGCCCGCCGCTCGAAAACTCTGCTGTTGCCGATGCCGCGCGCCCAGGCGGACGAACTTTCCTTACAGGTGCACATAGCCCTCGACGCGATGCGGAGAGGCCAGGCCAATCTGAACGCTGCCCAGACGCTGTGCCAGGCCATGATCGTTGTGGGGCTGCTCGCGGAAGCCGGATACGGCTCGGCGACGGTCGAACAGATGCAGGACGCAGAAGAGGTGATCGGGTCGGCATTCGACCGCGGCCGGGACACCGGCGTGTGGATGCTCGACGATGACGGATTTGCGCAGTTCGCAACGATCGTGAGCACCTACGACCATCAGCTTCGGCGCGCGCCAGTCGCCGCAATCGCTGACGCGAGCGACAGGCTGGATCGTTTTCGCGCGGGCGAGACATTCGAGCAGACGGCCCGCAGGCGCGCCTAGCGACCTGGGCATCAACCGGGATAAACCGCGACAATCAGAATTAGCAGGATGCGGAAATACCCCCGCCCGGAATCGACCTTCCACGATTTGAGCGCCCACCGTCGCTAAATCTTTCGCATTGTGCAATTTCAACGCGCATCAACCTTTTTAAAGCACTGTGAGGCCGA
>NZ_JBFPKG010000103.1:0-7787 GCF_040948665.1 Paraburkholderia sp. BR14320 | reverse complement strand
GCTCTTCGGCCCCATCGGCAATATTCCACCTGCCGAGGCAGAAGCCGCTTACTATGCAAATCTCGCTGAGTCTGTCACTGTGGCATGACGCAAGCAAAACGGTCTCCGGAAAACCCGGGGCGGCTCATTGCGTCCACCTGAATAAAAGGCTTCGAGCATTAAATCGACATCAACCAAACCGGCGCAGCGACTCAATGAAACAGAGTGCTCAACGCTGGCGAGGTGCTTTTCAACAGCCTGCTAGACGAGCCCCGGGTTTGCAGACTGACGGACACGTCAGCGTCGGATAGAATCTCTTCCGTGGGGTGCGGACAGAAATCTGGATTGGTTCACTCGGCAATTCCGGACTTCGCCGGTGTTCGAGGGAGCTTAGACGGTGTTAGAAACGAGCGAGCCTTGACGCGACCAGCGTCTCCAGCCCCAGTGGTGGCCGGATTGTGTCGCAGACCAAGACAACCCATGAGGTTTTTCGCCAATCCGCAGCGTGATGATGCGCTGTTGGGGTTCGCCTTCAGAGCTTGGCGAAGCTCCACCATTGGGCCAGGGTCGAACGCGTCGACTGTCTCCGGTGTGGGCATGAGGCACAGATCCAAGGTGCTCACCGCGTATTCCCAAGATTGGAGGGATTTCAGTGTCAACTTGGGACGACGAACCTGTCGACGTGCTTCATCAGCGGCCAGTCACTCAGCACTGCTGCCATCGCAGCATCGTGCGGCCGGAGGAGCAGCAGGAGACCATGTTCAGGGCGGCCGCCCCAAGCCTCAACCTCCATGAGGAGCGCCCGCAGGTTCGCGAGCGCGCTTTCGACGTCGATCGCCGCCACCGCGTCTTCCAGGCACACCACAAGTGAGCACAATTCTGAGATCTTGGTGCCGAAAACCACGTCCAGCATGTCACCGCGGGTAGCCGGCATGTACAGAGTCGCCCCGAGGGCGAACGTAGAAATGTCGCCCCTCAGTTGGGACTCCGTGTGATTGTCGCGGCACGATACGGACCCAGGTCCGCGCCAGCCTCCTCTACGGTCACGCCCGCGCGGTCAGTGAGATGCATTAACAATTGCACGTCGCTGTCGTTGCTATCACGTACCAGAACGTGATCGGGCACACGACGCAGAACAGCTCTGGTTGCCTCAGCGATACCCGGCTTCACGCGATTCAAGTTGAAGGTGCCAAAACGCGTTGCCAGTGAGGACACCACGTGATCAGCGGACGCTTGGAGCTCCAATCGCTGTTCGTCGGTCCATGGAGTTGCGGGATAAACTTCGCCCAGCGCCCCACGTTCGGCCTCGATCGTATCGATGAACTCTCGGGTTACGTCATGCTTAGGCAGGTGGTCGTATGTCACGCAACCATGAAGCCCACCTTGAGTCGGCCAGATGGTGCGGGATACGAGGCCCGACACGGTTGCACCGAGGATGCCGGACGGAATTACCCAGTCCTCTGCAGAGCCAGCCAGCCAAGCGCGGCCGCAGGGGTCTGCTAGAACAACGAGGCGAGGCTCTGCTGGGAAGCGCTTGTCGTCGTCCAAGGTCCGCTTGAGCTCATCGGAGATTGCGCCTTTGCCGGTCCAACCATCCACGAAGGCGATCTTTTCGGCCCCATGCAGCTGGATGATGGCTTCCAGAGCCACCATGTCGATCCCGCGATCGCGAATGATGCTGACACCGTAGTGGTGAGTATCGCGGCCCATTTCGACGAGTGCCCGGCGCAGCAGGACACCGAGGGGCACGCCTGCGCGAACAAATGAAACCAGTGCGATGCTCGGCCCGGTGTAAGCGGCACTCAATGCCAATGCCAAGGCCTGAACATTGGAAGCCATACGAGCGCCGTTCCGCGCCAAGGCATGGGTGTAGAGACCCTTGTGCACGTCGGTAGGAGCCTGCTCGAAGCTTATTATCTCAGAGTAGTGCTTCCGGTTCGTCTGAATCAGAAGCTCCTTTTCCTCAACGGTAGTGAAGCTCATCTGCACGCGTTGCAAAAGGAAATGCACATCTTCAGGGGCGTAGCTGCCGCTGCCGACGGTGCTCAGGGTGGCGAGAGGATTACTCATTGATGAGCCCCTTCACTACTGTTGCCAGTTGACTGCGCGCCGGCGTTGACCACATGTGACAGAGGTCCATGAACCCCAGGTCGGAGATGCTGTCACCGAAGCCCAGGACCGGCCGCTCGCCGTGGACTTCACGATCGCGGCGCAACCATTCTTGAACGGCGAAGCGTTTTTCCAAACCCGCAGGCAGGAGGGCGAGGTTGTTTCCATTAACGTGGGTGTGCATGCATTCCAACATGCTTCGAGATTGAACTTCGGTCAGCAACTCGGTGAGCACCGAGTCGTTGGACTCGTTGTGTTTGGTCAGCACGTAGTGGCGCAGACCTTTCTCTTCAACTACCCAACTGCGCAGGGAGTAGCCCAGTTCTTTGCCGATTTGCAGGGTGGCCTCCCTCAGTGTCGACAGCCGGTCTTGAAAGGTCCGGAGCGACTCGGCCATCTGTGCGTGCCAGGGGTGGTCAAGCGATCCGTCAGGGCGGAGCATCACGCCTCCATGGGAGCAGATTGCACCTTCGGTGAAAGGAAGCTTGACGCGGTTGTAGGCCTCCACGCTACGTGCGGTTACCGGAACGACGTCGGCCGAGGCCAGCAGCCAGTTCAGGAAGAAGTTCTGGACCGGGTTCATATACCCGTTGGGCTGTCCATGCACGTCCAGGGTGGCGATGATTCGTGGGGTGTCATCCGCCATCTTACTTGCGGTCTGGAACAGGGTGTCGTCGAGGTCGACGAATATCAGCGGACGATTACTGCTCATCGAAAATTATCTCCGCATTCAGGACATCAACCAGTTCTGCAGGGAGCGCTTGCGCCGGGGTTTCGGTGCAGATAAGAACTCGGTCGAATTCACCGGGCTTCACGTTGTAGAGGAAGTTCGGAATACCGAGGCCATAGTTGTCAGGAAACGACAGCGCGTGCTCGATGGCGTGGCCTATGGCTATAGGGGACCTGGTGGTAGCGCTGAAGTAGACGTCTGCCCCGGCTCGCTCCGCGCGCTCTGCCAGCAGGAAGGGACGCCAGACGAACTCACCGGTACCCACTACGACGACTTTCTCGCCGGGATGGATTTGAATGTTCGGTGCGAGCGTGTCGTCCACGTGGCGAACGCCTAAGCGCCCCCAGTCATTGCGGGGCGAGAGAGGCCATCCGCCTATAGAAACGGCGCCGACACCTAGCATATCCGGCAGAGGCGCGGACTGATCTTCGTGGAACTGATACGAGCCGCTCAGCAAGGATACGGCGGTGGTCGACTCTCCGATGGCCTTACGCACAGCACCCCCAGACCAGTCCGTCAGGACACACGTGACCACTCGCTCGATCTTGTTCAGGCCGGCTTCGATTAGTGCGCGGTGCAGGTTGAGAAAGGTCTTGCCGGTCGAAGCCTCATCGTCCACCAAGATTAAAGATCGGGCCTGGAGCATCAAATCACGAACCTCGGGATCGACTGGCAGGTGGATTAAATGGGTGCTGGCATGACTGTGCTCTTCCTCGAATCGAGAAAAGAGGTCAGTACCCAAAGGATGACGGGTACTGGTGAGGTACACGCTGTCGGAACGCGTGGCACTGTAAGCACGGTGCACGCCGGCACCGAGGCCAACTGCGGCTTCGGCCACGCCTATTACCAGCACTGGGCCGGGCAGGTCCGCTGGGATCTCGCTGACGAGGCTCTCGAAACTGGCAGCCATGATCGATGGCCGCGTCGGCACGAGTCGTCCCAGAACTTTTGACACGAAGAGGAATGCCCGCTTAGGATTCCGGCGCTCTGCGAAACCGAACAGGGTAGCCGCGGGCAAGGCGGCGGCGTCGACTTTGACCTCGAGAAGTCCCCGCTTAAGTTGAGCGCGTAGGAACGTCGGTACTACATTGCTGTCCATGAACTGCTTCCTTGCGAAACGCTGATCAATGAGCCGATTGCCGATTGCCGATTGCCGATGGCTTGGCGGTGCGACTCGCGGTTTTTAAAAACAGGACGGTCGTCGACGGCTGATTCTAAGCATCCGTGCGGGTGTATTTCCGGGGCACGGCTCTTTTCGACATTCTTCGTCGACGGCGGTGTCGCGAAGATCGTGGCATCCACCGGCGTGCCTTCTTTCATCCCCGCGCTCGCATAGCGCGATGCCGATCTCATCGAACAGCTTTCGCGTCAACTGATGCTGCGACCAACAGCCGCCGAAACTTCACAGCGTGGCGGCATTCGGTAGGTTCTCGCGCGCCAAGTCGATGCCCGGGAACGCGCGCATCGCGAAACTGTCGTTCAGCGCGTCTTCAAGGACTTCATCCGTCAGGCCGTACCACTGTTCAAGAAAGTAGATCCGCAGCATCCGCTCAAGTCCCATCGGCGGGCGGCCCCATTCGCCTTTCGGGTAGTACGGCCCGGTCGCCAACAGCAAGCGCTCCCACGGTACCACTTTCTCCATCTCTGCAAGGAAACGCTGACGCCTGATCACTCGCTTCTTGTCCTGACCTCCTGCTTCTGCAAAACCGAGCTACCGCTTCATGATCGTGGGACCGTTTCGTGAGCCTCTTACTACAACGTCTTCGTCCTCGTCACCGACGACCGCGTAGCCGATTGGTCAGCCTTTCCCAAGTTTGATGCGAGGTCGAGGACCTAACAGGCTGTCGAAAATCGCCTCGTTTTGACAACCGCGGCAATGTTTAAAGGGATTTCGTATGCAATTCGTCGCTGAGTTGCACATGGATCGTCCGGGGCACACCACAGGCGAGTGAGCCAGCCGGCGCGTTTTCGCCCGGTGGCCGCGTCCGGCGACTCATTGCGCTGCTCCTCGCGGCACGGCCATCAGTATTCGGGCCATTCCGGTCAGGTTGCTCGCCAGCATGGTCAGTCTGAAGTGCTGGTGACCCGCTTGATGCCTCGATAGTTGGTCTGCCGAATTCTGCCAATGGTCTTGCCCCAACCGGAGTACTCTTCGATGCGTTTAAGTTTCACCTGGCTGATGCCGTAACCGGCGTGCCGCGAAGCGCGCCCATCAATCGCGCTTCCGTCTTGATGAGCAACGTTGCGCGCCACATGGGGCGTCACGTTGCGCGTCCGGCAATCACGAACAGAGTCGCACATGTCGTAAGCCTTGTCGGTCCCAACAGGATTTGGTCGCGAAAAGGACACAGTCATAGCAAAGCGCGATATCATAGGATTGCTTATTTCGCCAGCGAGTAGAATTGTTCAGGCATTTGTTCTGGCAGACCTTGATCGGCGTCTCGCGTTCGGCGGTGAGCGCTTGTAGCGCCGCCAGATTTGATCCGCTTTTATCAATCGTCACAGTCTACGGTTCACCGTTCAGAGTCATCGCCTTTTCGAAGTGTCTCCGGGCCGCAGCCTTGTCACGACGGGCTCGCAGAAGGAAAGCGATCGTGTTGCCAGCCTTGTCCGCGGCGCGGTACAAATAATATTTCCACTCGCTCCTCACGCGAATGTACGTTTCGTCCATGCCCCAACTCCTGCCGCCCGCCGGCTTGCAGCGCCGAAACGGCTTCTCTAGAACCGGCAACAGTTTGAGTGTCCAGCGATGCACAGTCGGATGGCGAACCGAAATTCCTCGTTCGCCATTCGTCTGTTCGAGGTGACGCAGACTCAGCGGATACGCAGCGTACCGGCGCACGCAGAGAAGGATTACGTCAAGCGGATAATGTAGGCTCTTGAGCACCTTCGCCACCGCGCGATTCAGGTTCTGCTTCATCGGTCAGATCATCCGTCTTCGGGGCCTCCACATGGCAGGTCCCTTATTGGGACAAAACCTTGGTCATTTCTTTAGTCGGACGCCGATGCCCATGCACGTTCACCATGCCCCGCGACGGCCCCAACTACCAACCACTTTAACTGCTTGATCACTTCATTCTGATGGCTCATCGATCGGATCGAACTTCATCACTGGATGAGCTTCGTAGCCCTGAAAACACCCACCGAAACGGCGTCCACTCGGATCGTTGAAGGTGTGACCGGGCAATCCTAACGGCAGTTCATCTCTGATACAAGCATAACTTGCTTAAGCCGGCATAAGCAGAATTTATGTGGCAAGGAAAAGTGAGCTGCTTGGATATAAGCCGAATTTATTTCATATTCCTAATCGCGCAAAATAGAATAGGGCCCAGCCTCGGCCCACCGCAGTATTGTGCCGGGCCGGGGTGCCTTGGTCCTTCTGAAGGAGGCTGACAGTTGGGCGCGTCGGGTAGATTGACAGGAACGCACTGCCGCAAGGGGGGAGGAGGCAACGTAGCGTCGAAAGGGTGTTGGCCGCTCCGAGCCCCGAAGCTGATCATTAGGCCATCAGGCTGGTGGTGCTATTTGAAAGCGCGGTTTTGTAGACAAGCCGGCGGTTGGCGTGACGAGGCGTAGACGGTCGATGCGCTGCTGCGCCCCCTCCTGCAATGGCTAATGCACATCGTTATTTCGGGATGGCGATTCATCAGCATTGGCGATCCACAAAAAGGCGGCCGTTGACAAAAGGGTGGCGATCTGATTGCCGCTTGACGCGCGCAACGACGGGTAGGCGACACCGCTCAACAATTGTCCAGGAGAGGTACCTGAACAACATAGCGTCACGTGAGATTGCTGCGCCATCAAACGCATCATCAAGCTGATGTTCGCTTCAGGAATTTTTGGATCTGATGCGTCGTTCTGTCGGGCACATAGAGATCATGTACATGAGTCGAAAAAGGGTAAGTATGCGACGCTTGCAATTCAAGAGTTCCAGTCGAATAGTGCTATTCCGGGGCCACGCAACAGAAATTTCTGGTTCTGTGTGATCGCTTTTGACGCTAGCCCTAGCGGGATGCGATGCGACTGCTGACGTGATCCGTGCGGCTCCGAGAAAATGTATTGATCCGCAAGTAACGCTTGGTCGAGAACACGATGAATGCTGTCAAATGTCGCGTCGACACTCGGCGAAAAAAAGAACGCGCGGACTTTTGGAATATGTGGATTTTGGCTGAAGCTTGCGTGCATATCGGGCAAAACGGATGGGAGCCCGTTATCAGTTGAGCAATACAAAGAGAGGGACATCCATGAATGGCATCAATCAGTCGTCCGCTTCGGTCGCGGCACTGCCGTCCGCTGTCCGCGTGGCTGGACAGCCTAAATTCGCAACGGAGATAGTTGCTGAACCGCTGACAGGCGGGCAGTTTACCTTTGGAAAGAACGACGAAAGCGCTGTTCGAATCGCGGTTCAAGATGTGAACAGAGCATCAGCAGCGGCAAATCGTCGCTCGGTTGCGTTCGAAGTGCTATCGGACGATGACGCAGTGGGTCGGGAACCGGGCGCGTACTCCGTTCAGAAACTCGTCTATTCGGGAGACGCGACGGCGATCGGCCGCAGTATTTCTGGCGTGATTTCGTGACAGTGCCCAAGCAGATGCAATTCTCGACCATGATCGGGAAGTCGCATTCGATCGGACAGGCGACTGGATCGACGCACATGTGACGGTCTGTGCGATTTGGGGCGATAGCCGCCATCGCACTCGATTATTTTTTGACAGGTAACGGACATCATCGCACTGTCCGTTACCCCGTATCAACCCGTAGGCGGTCAACTGGAGTAAGAGAGACATGGACATTCTGGTCCAACAAATCATGAATGGACTGGTGCTTGGCAGTGTCTACGCTATCATCGCACTGGGCTATACGATGGTTTACGGCATTCTGGGCATCATCAACTTCGCTCACGGCGACGTGTTGATGGTGGGCGCGATGGTTGCGCTCTCCGCCATAGGTGTGCTGCAGAACCACTTTC
>NZ_JBFPKG010000102.1:0-8315 GCF_040948665.1 Paraburkholderia sp. BR14320 | reverse complement strand
CTGGAAGACCGCACGCCGGATGAGGCATACTTCGCGACACTGCCTGCGATCAAATCGGCAGCATGAACGCCCCGGTGGTTCCACTTAAAAATCTCGGGACCCTGCCCGAACAAGCGGCGCCACCTCTCAGAGCGCCGTCCACCCGTGAAGCATTGTTCTATGTCTTTGGGATGTCAGAATCGGTGACGCATACCGACAACGACCAGTGTCTGGGAGTTACCATTTCCAGTCAGCCCATATGAACCGACCGACGCGACTGCATCAACGAGCCCTCCTGCGGCCGTCCGCTGCGTTCCGCTCGCATGCTGGTACGCGGCAACCGCGTAGAAGTCCGTGCGCTTCGACAAGGTGTAGGTAGCGCCCGCCGTCACCTGGTTATACGTCGCAGACGTGTCACCTCCAGCGCGGGTGTAGATGTACCCGAGTCCGCCGAGGACACTGGGACTAATCTGATAGAGGGCATACACTTTTCCCGAATTGAAGTGCTGCTGCGATTTGAACGTCGACTGCGCGTCAGCGTTAAACGCCGCGTAGCTATACACAGCTCCGAGCGTCAGCGCAGAAAGCTGGTACCGAGCCGCCGCATGCGCTATTCCGATCGTTGCAGCTGTTTGATAGCCGTTGCTGATGGGTCCGTCAAAGATCGAATCTATCGTACCACTCCATGTGGTCCGAAGCTGTCCCGAGGCGGCCGCAGTATTACTTCCATGAAGATAGCCTGCCGCGATGCTCAATGGTCCGCCAGTGTAACTGGCCGCCGCAGAGTAGGTATTTCCTGAACCATGCTGCCCAGCCACACCATTCAGTGCGTACAGCCCTTCAAACTGGATACCTCCAAACACGGGACTGACGTATTTGATTGCGTTCGAGATGCGCGCACTGTTGTCGTTGTTATCGACGTCTCCGGGGGTTGTGGCTGGAGATCCTAAGACGCTTTCGAGTGTCAACCCTTGAACCTTGTCAACCACCGCGTCATACTGCCGCCCCAGTTTAAGAGTGCCGACACTGGCGCTCGTGATACCGACCCACGACTGCCGGCCAAATTCCCGCCCACCTTGACCAAGTGCCCCGGTGCCAACATTAAAACCATTTTCAATCTGAAAGATTGCCGCCAACCCACCACCCAGGTCTTCTACGCCTTTCAACCCCCATCGATCACCATTGAGATTACCGTTCATCATCGCATAGCGGCTCCCTTGATTGGTGTTGACGTAGCCAAAACCTGCGTCAATCAAACCGTACAAGGTAACACTCGATTGCGCATGGGCCACGCCGACGAGTACGGTTGACGCCAACACGACAGCAGCAGACTTTTTCGTGTGCATTTGATCTCCATCGATCATTAAAGAATGACTTTGCAAACTGCGACACAGTGACTAGTTTTATATGTTATACTAAGTTAATAATTTTCCACTATGCCCCGATACCCATTCGAATTTGAACGGACCAGGCTCGACAGTGCGTCCGAATCAAGGTGACTTCGCCGCAACCACATTACGGCTGGATTGCGTCAAGGTCGAGCGTCGCTAACAGTTGTTAATCCATACGACGACGACCGTCACTGCGAACAACCCCGGGCCTTGGTCGGCGCGCAGACATCGGTGCCGTATCAGCGACGTTCTCCGCCCCACTGCGGAAGCCGAGCCGACGCATGGTAGACAGCCCGCCTTCAAGGAAGGCGCGTCAGACGCGGCGTGCCATCGGGGGGCCTAGCAGAGAGCACTCCCGCACTGTGATTCGCTAGGCCGTCCGGGACTGCGACGGACTCCTTCTCAGGCGGCCTATTGCGGCAAGCGGGGGCTCAGTTCGGCGGGCATTAGGCAGGTGAATGGGTCAAGCGCGCTTTGCCGCTGGAACTCATCCTTGACGGCCGTGCGGAGCCTATCGTCCGTCAAGAGATCCGCTCCGGTTGCCGCCATGACCTTCGCAGCATAGGCCAAACCCTTGCGCGCCGGATCCGAATTGCTCTGAGCGGTCCATTGCCATGTGTGGGACGGCGGGCCAATGACATGGGTGGCCGCCAGAAGCTGCACTGTTGGCACCGTGCGACTGACGTCACCGACGTCCGTCGATCCCATGACCGGATCAGTGACCTTGCGCAACGGCCAGACTTCGTCGCATAGCACCGTGTGCTCGCGCGGCGCGAGCTGCCACAACTCGTAGGAAGCAGCAATCGCTTTCGCCGAACAGGACGCCTGAAAAGGCGCTGCGATTGCGCGGTCACGTTCGTCGAACCCAGTAGGCCCCAACTTCGTCAAATTGGCGTGGAGCGCTTCTTCCAGGGGACGATTGCGAAGCAAGCTTGCGACCGCAGCGTGCACGTCTTCGCTCACCTCGGTCTCTGTCATCAACGCTGCGCCTTTGGCTACCTTGCGGACCCGTTCGGCTAATTCGACCAATTCCGTCTGTTGGGCGGCGCGGATCGAATAACGTACCGTAGCGTGGCTCTGCACGACATTCGGCGCGATGCCGCCTGCATCGATGATGGCATAGTGTATGCGCGCATGGCTCGACATGTGCTCGCGCATATAGTTGACGCCGACGTTCATGAGTTCGACGGCGTCCAGCGCGCTGCGGCCAAGATACGGCGTAGCTGCCGCATGGGCGGTGCGCCCCGTAAAGCTGAAGTCGATTCCGAGAGTGGCGAGAGAGCCAGAGTCCCATACCATGTTAAAAAAGGCTGGATGCCACGTGATGGCGGCGTCGACGTCGTCGAAGGCGCCTGCGCGCGCCATGAAAGCCTTGCCCGCTCCACCCTCCTCTGCTGGACAGCCGTAGTAACGCACGCGGCCTTTCAATCCGTTAGCCGCGAGATAGTCCTTCACGGCCGTCGCCGCCAGGAGAGCCGCGGCGCCAAGAAGGTTGTGCCCACACCCGTGTCCGTGTCCGTCCTTTTCGACCGGCGAGACCTCGGCCAGTCCGGCCGCCTGGCTCAGTCCCGGGAGCGCGTCGTATTCGCCCAGGAACGCGATGATGGGTCCGCCTTCGCCGGCCTCACCCATAACGGCGGTCGGAATGCCGGCGACATTCCGGACAATACGAAACCCCTCCTGCTCCAGCATCGCCACATGCTCGGTAACCGATCTGAACTCGTTATAGGACAGTTCAGGCGTTGCCCATACTTTGTCACTGAGCACGAAGAAGTCTTCCTTTTTTGCTTCGACGAGGTTCCAGATTTCTTCCGCGACTGCCATTGATATGCCTCTCTGCATCTATTGAAAATAGGTCTAAAGCTCTAGTCTTCCGAGGGACAGTCCGCATTCAATCCAACACAACTCCATTCGCGTGACCGAATCGGTCAAGACCTTTTGGAAAGGCCATGATGGCAAACAGCATGACCGCGCTTGCCATAACCGCATAGAACGCGGGAGAAGCGGGATTGCCGGTGTGTTTCAGCAACCAGGTGACGACAACCTGTGCGGTGCCACCGAAGATAGTGATCGGAACGGCATAAGTGACACTGAGGCCGAGAGCTCGCACGCGCGCCGGCAACGCTTCGCCAATCAGCATCAGAACCGAAGGTCCCGCCACGGCCGGCATGGCACTCATCAATATGGTGGCGATCAGCAAGGTCGGCACGCTCTGCGAGAGAATAAGAAGGTGGTATGCCGGGTAGATTCCCGCGAGCAGGACCGTGTATGGAAGCGCCACTATGACCCGGACGTTATAGCGATCACAGAGCCACCCACCAAGCAGACCGAACACGATCAGCGACGCACCTAACACTATCGCCGAAAACATGCCGATATGCGGCGGCATTTTCAGTACCGCGATGGAGTATGTGGTCATGTAGACCGCTACGTAGAAAACCGCGGTGCTAGCTCCGAGCATGGCCATACCGGGCAAAATGGCTCGGCGATGGCGCCACAAATCGCGCCATGGAGTGGCCGTCGTATTCGCCCCACGGCTACGGCCATCGAAGGTCTCGGGCATCTGTTTGCGCAAGTAGAGCGCAACCGGGACGAGTACGAGCCCAAGGGCGAACGCTAATCGCCATCCCCAACTCTGCATGTTCTCCGGCGCCAGTAGCGATGTGAACGTAACGCCGACAATCCCTGCGGCGAGATTCGAAATGCCCTGGCTGGCGGTCGACCAACTCGTATAGAAGCCGCGTCGCCCCTCGGGCGCTGCTTCCATAAGGAATGCTACAGCCGGCCCGACTTCGCCGCCCAAGCCGAACCCCTGGATGAGCCGGCTGATGACCACGATGATCGGAGCGGCGACGCCGATGGTAGCCTGATCGGGAGTCAAGGCCAGCCCCATAGTGCCGACTATGATTAGCGTGATGGTAAGAAGCAATGCCGGCTTGCGTCCGAGGCGGTCGCCGAGCCGGCCGATGAGCAGTGCACCAAGAGGGCGAGTCACGAAACCCACTCCAAAAACTGCGACGGAAGCGAGAATGCCCGTCAGTCCGTCGAGGGAGGGAAAGAAGGCCCTTGCTGCGTAGACAGCGAAGAACGAGTAGATCCCAAAATCATAGAATTCAAGAGCGTTGCCCGCGATCGCCGCGACAACCGCTCTCCTAGGCACTCGTCGTTCCGATTGCGCGAATCGCGAGTGTGGCGGCCGCCGCTCATCAAGCACAGTCATCTTCTGTCTCCATTGGCGAATTCTTCGTTCGCGGTTCGCAATTCGTTGCTGTATGCCACACACGAATGCAGCGGCATCAATGAAAGTCTGCCTCGCGGATGTGAACGGCACAATCCGGCCAAAATAGGTCAGGTATTTGAAACCCGTATAGGGTGCGCCTCGATACGGATACTGGATCGACTCGCCAGCATCCGGTGTTTCACTAGGGTAGACTTGATACGTCCTTTGAAGTAATTCTCACAAAGGACCGTACCGACATTCGAACTGGCGAGCCATGTGAACACATCGGACGGAGGGTGTCACTACGTCAGCATTCAATACAGCCAACGACTGACTGAGACTGGAATCGACCCGTCGGTGGGCAGCCGGCCGACGACCGCGACAACGCGCTGCCTGAACCGATGAACGGCATCTACAAGACGGAACTGTTTCATCGCCGCGCCCCTTGGAAAACGAGGGAATCCGTCGAATAGGCAACGCTGGAATGTGAGGGCTGGCAGAATCATCATCGTCTGATGGAATCGCTCGGCTATCTCCCGCACGCTGGGGCTGAAGCAAGCTATTACAGGCAAGTCTGACGTGCCTGCATGTAGTTAAACCAACCAGCCTGCGGTTAAGCTCGCCTGCACGGATCCGCAACACAGCGATGATCGGACTCTTGGATCGGAGCGACAATGACTGTGCGTGGAAAGCACATTCAGCGGATCCTCACATCGGCCCCACAAAGGGCTGTTGGCTTACTCAAATTTACTCAAAGCTATCGGGAATCATCTCCGTCTTTCCCGGCAATCGTACTCGTGAATGAGACTTGTGAAGAACGTCGTCCGAAAAGCCTCTCACATTCGATTTTGAACGCCTCGATCTCTCGCCACTTCTCCGCAGAGGACAGGCCGCGCTCCGTCGCTAGCACGGACGCTGCTTGATCGAGCTCAGCCTCGCTAAATTGATGCCGCCAACCAAGTCCGGTGCGCCGAAAAAGAAGATCCATGAGGGTCACGGCATGTTCTTTCTGTATGCCATGCTGGAGATCTGAAAGTCGTGTTGACAGTCCCGATACCAACGCGGGTGAACTGTCGCTTGCGGGCGGCTGCTTTGGCGCATAGTCTGGTCGTTGCCGTCGGTGCTGTGGTCTTAGCCGCTTTGCAACCGCCTTAGCCAAGAGGCGGCCGGCCGAACGATGGCTCAACACGGGCCCGGCAGTCATCGCGAGTACATTTGGCATACCGTCATCAGTAAGGTCGTGGAGTTGCCGGGAACGATTCCCGAAAGGAACGGCTTTGTCATACGTCAGCGGCCTGACACCTGCCCAGGTCAGCCGAACCTCCTTCTCCGAAAGCCCTATGCCTGGCATAAGACGGTTAGCTTCTTTGAGCAGCCAAGCCTGTTCCTCGTTAGTGACATGGATGTCCTCTTTGTTTCCGTCGTAGAGGGTCTCTGTCGGCCCGAAATAATGCAGGTCGTGCCAGGGAATACAGTAAAACGGTTCGCGCTTACTGTTCAGCGTTGCGACGCCGTAACCGGCGCAGGAATCCGGCAGCTTGACAACAATATGCGTTCCCTTGGTTCCGAGCACGCGGCGCTTAGCGTTTGGCTCAGGCGTGGCGTTGACCTCGTCGATCCAAATGCCTGCTAGGTTAAGCACGATAGAAGCACTGACTTCTACAGTCGCACCGTCCAATTGATCCCTAAGCACGACTGGCCAGACGCCGCCGTCGCGATGCCGTCCGAGCGTGGCCAGGGTGTAATTGCGAACGACCGCCCCCATGCGTTCCGCGTCGAGGATACAATCCATGCATACTCGCTCGGGCCAGTCGAACTCGTACTCACGATACACCGCGACTGAATGGATACGGTCAAGATCACGCAATTCGTTCATCAGCGGCATATTACGCGCTTCGGCACCAGAGATACGGTGGTAATCAAGAGGCGGGTTGCGAGGACCGAGCAGTTTCAGAATATGGAATGCAATATCCACTTGCCAAGCGCGATAGGGACCTTCCTGATAAATCGGGAAGGCGAACTGGAGCGGTCGAGTGCGCAACGATGACGTCTCGACGAACTCGGCCCGCGCCTCCATCGCTTGTTTCGCCATTTTCATCGCTGTCATAAAGCGCGTGGGATGCACAACAAAGTCCCAGATCGAACGGCCTGGCGCCAAATAGCGCAGACCACAATGCAAAAGACGACTGGAGCGACTCGAAGTCCCCGATCCGAAGTCACCTTTATCGACGAGAAGGACGCTGTGACCTTGCCCAATGACTTCTTGGGCGGCGGCGGCGCCGTTAATGCCTCCGCCAATAATGACAACGTCGAAGGTCTCGTGGTCGAGAAATTTAAGCGGTGGTCGCACGACTTCTCTCCTTCAGTCGCTGGTTAAACGCATGCATCACCCCAGCCGACCTCCCTTCCTAAATGGCGAGATACGATCGGCGAGATGGCTGCGTCGCGCTCGCAAGCGCGGACAAACTTCTCAGTAAGTTCACCGGCAGTGACACGGCTACGAGACTGCAACGGCGAAGTGATCGTCATCCGTGAACGCAGGGCTCTGGCGCTAGCGCAATTTCGCATTGAACCTTATGGATGGAATGGTAGGCCGAGGATACATTTGAAACAATGTAGCCAATAACGGTTAGCTATTCGCAAAACAGATATGCGTGGCCGCGCATCGTCAGCGACGACGCGCCTCCGGCGCAGTACGCGCCAGCGTGGTAACAACCGTGTAAGACGTCCGGGGTCGGTTTCCGGTTCAACTGCGCGATTTGGTCGAGCATGATCTTGCGCGGCAGGCCCCAGCTGAGGTTGTCCTATCCACCCTTTCAGCGCGACGATTGATCAATGTGGCTTGTCCTCGGGTTGCGAGTGGCATGGACTTTTTCACATTTTGCCGGAACCGATGAGATGACGAACGGTGGCGCATAGCGCAGAATCGACCGCATTCCTATGCCGTAGATCCGTGCGCAAGCGCGAGCATCATCGCACAACATGCTGACGAAATTTAGCAGGACGTGCGGGAAGTAAGAGGTCGAAAGAAGACCGAAAGCATATCGCGGCTTGATACCGACTAATCGAAATCTCATCGTTTACATCGTCTGGAGTGTATGAAGGATACTGCGCGGAACTCCCACGCTTCGTTGAGCGGACCTTAGGCGCACACCACGCGTCCATATTGGGCAGACAATTTTGAGGCGAACAATACGAATAGGGAATACCCTTATCCACTATTCGAATACCTAGCCGTTATTGGCCACATTGCTTCAGTCGCATCGCAGTCCTACCATCCGTCCCATAACACCTTCGCCAGAAGCATGGGCCTACGGGACGGCTACTTGTTGGCAGTGGACAGCATTGAGAATCGTATGACATAGGTGCAAACAGAAGAGAACCGTTCGGATCTGATTCAAGGATGGCCTCCGGATATGCCCCATGGCACCGACAGATTCATCGCGGAGTGCTCCGACATCGCTGCGCATTTCAACTGCCTGCGGTCATCGAGCGGTGGCAGCAATATCAATTAGTGATTAGGGAGCGAGCATGGTGCGATGCGAGACATTGAGCGACTTGAGATTTTTACTGGAGAAACAGGACCTCATAATTACGGACTGAACCGCCCCGGGATTTCCGGAGGCTCCACTTCTTGAGAAAATGGAGCTATGGAAAACACGAAGAAGAAGTGCCCAAGGTACTCGCCTGAAGTTCGTGAGCGGGCTGTGCGAATGGTTCTGGAA
>NZ_JBFPKG010000101.1:0-8552 GCF_040948665.1 Paraburkholderia sp. BR14320 | reverse complement strand
CTCTTCGGCCCCATCGGCAATATTCCACCTGCCGAGGCAGAAGCCGCTTACTATGCAAATCTCGCTGAGTCTGTCACTGTGGCATGACGCAAGCAAAACGGTCTCCGGAAAACCCGGGGCGGCTCACATTTCAACGGCAATGCGCTTCCTTGAAATGCCCGGTCGGCTGCCGCGTGCAAACGACCGCGTGGTTGAATTCCAGCGCACGCATCCGATTACTGAACTCTGGGGTAACGGAAGGCTGGCATCGAGCAACTCCATGAGTCTGGACACGTCACCGCACCTGTTTTATGCGCGGGTCGATCCGCGACGTCGCCCCCACGCGGTAGGCATGTACACGCACGTGCTGGATCAGCACGGCAATGTCTATAACCAGCCCATCGTGCGGAACGAACGCCAGGCTGGCGTGGCGATCGAGGGCGTGATCCGTCACAACGAGAACCGTGACGACGGTGGACTGCTGCGTCTTTCAGTAGACACGCACGGATACACGAACGTAGGGATGGCGGTGTCGAAGCTGCTCGGTTTTGATCTCTGCCCGCGTTTGCACGACCTCTCGGAACGCAAACTGTATCTGCCGAGAGCCATGGCAGCGCCCGAGGGGCTGACAGCGGTCGTCGCCCATGAGATCTCCATCAAGGCGATTCGTGACGGCTGGAAGGAACTTGCTGCGCCTCGTTGCATCAATTCATGCGGGGCGCGTGAGCGCAATGGTCGCCGTGCAGCGGTTCGGAAGCGTGGCGCAGGGCGACCCGGTGTACCGGCCAGCCGACCACCTCGGTAGGTTACTGCGCACGCTTTTCCTGTGCGACTACTTCAGCAACATTGCATTCCGGCGTGAAATGCATACGCTGCTCAACCGCGGTGAATCGGTCTATCAGTTGCAGCGTGCAATCCACACCGGCAAGATCGCGCCGGAGCGCGGGCGACGCCGCGACGAAATGATCGCGATTTCTGGCTCCTTGACGCTGCTGACAAACCTGGTCATTGCGGGCCCAGCGCATTTTGCGCATGTGAATTTTCGTGGAACGCTGAGCTTTCCGATCGATCTCTATCGCGAGATGCTTCTCGATGTGCCGCTAAGGCGGCGCATAGCTGGATCGTGAACCGGTTCTGCATGCACACAGACGCGCAGGACTACAGCGCGTGGTGCGGTTCTGCTGGCCGCCCTCAATCATGCGCTCGCCGGCCAGGCGCGGGGGCGGATAAATGCGCCATACAAGCACGAAAAGGACGAACACCCCGATTTCGGCGCTTGCCACCGCGGATCGCTTCGTAGGGAAGCGGTCGGGTGAACGTATGCACACGGTCGTGGACGCAGCGGAAGTTGAAAGCCGCCCACTAATCCATCGAAGACGCACGACCTTCGTTGAGCGTTTCGACAAGACGCGCCCGGTGTCGCACCAGATTCGCTATGTGCTTTTCGCTCGACCGCAGACGCTCGCGATGCAACGCCTTAGTGTTGGGACGCGCAGCCGTGCCTTCGATCACGAGCATGCAGTCGGGAAACGAGCGGATAGCATTAAATACCGAGGCGTTTTCTAGCGGGAATGCTCTGCAGCGCCGCATAAGCGGCCTCGCTCAGAGATCGTAAGTTGAAGCAGTGTGCGCCGGAGTATCAACGCGGCGCTGCGGCATGATCGCAAAGATGCGGTCGGTGCCCATTACATCAGGCGAAGCGCGATTCTCTGAAGAAGGGAGGGCAGGTCGCGTCGCACGTCCACCACGAGATGAATGAAAATAGTATCGTCGCGGACCTGATAAATGATCCGATTCTTGCCAGAAAGGGCCTGCCGGAAACCGTCCTCAAAAAAGCCCTCGAGTTCGGTAGGCGTATGGCCGCTAGCGGGAAACTGCCGAACCTGCGTGATCGTTTCCTGCAGTTGCGCCGATGTCTGACGCCAGGTTTCCCATCCGAAGGTGCGGACGACATAGCTTCTGAGTTCGTCCATGCCGATCCGCGCGGTCGGGAGAATGCGGTATTTCAGCAGCGGTGCCACCATCAGCGGAGCTTTTCCTGACGATCGAGCTCATTGAGTTCCGCAAAGAACTCATCGCCATCGACGTGATCCCCGCGTTCGATCTGTTTCTGGCCGACAGCCAGGATTTTCAGGAGCGCAAGGGTCTGCTCCGTCGATTCATAGGTTCGCACGTCCTGAACGACGAGCTTCGCTTCGCCGTTCTGCGTGATGATGAGCGGCTCCCCCGACTCAGTCAGGTCTTTGACGATTTGCGCCGCTTCACTTTTGAGGTAACTGATTGGCTTGACATGATCGGCGAGATGCATCCAAGGCTCCAGGAGGTATAGAAGTAAGACCAAATTTAAACCATTAATGGTCCGACTGCAAGCTGCCCTTGGCGTGCAGTCGGGCAAGGTAATAGGCCTAGTTAAGCTTGGCATTATGAATTAATAATATACATAATTACCGGTAATTAGCATTCTGCGAACAGCTCGAAAGCTTCCCGTTTCGTGGCGTGCCGCGCGATGACCTGCTGCCTGCGTTGCACGCGACCACTATCGAGGCCGGATTGTGATCGCGTACCGCGTTACGGGCGAGACGGTCCAGGTGCTCGGCGTCTACTATGGTGGGCAGGATGGCCCGGCCAGTTTTCAGCGGGATTTCGATGAATAGACCGAGCTGTGCGGCGGCCCACCACCGGTAGCAATCCGCGCGCGCATCCCGCCCCATTCCACCGGACCAGTCGATGAATGACGTCAAGTTGTCGCGCTCAGGTTGGGAGGATTGCAGACGCGAAGAACTGCTCGCAGAACTCACGCGTCTGCAGGACGAGAATGCCCGGCTCGCCGCCTTGCTGCGCGAGGCCGTTCCTAAGCACGGCAGGCGCGAGGTTGCCCCGTCAGGCTATCCATCGCTGATGGCGCGAAGCACAGGGACTTCCACGCTTTCTCCCTAGCAGAAGGTACACCTCTTCCGGAGCCTTTTCCGGGGCCGTACCGACGTTTTTCCCCTTCGCTGGGAAAGCCGCAATTCCGGGAAATCGGGTTATGCACCAGCGTGCGCGAACGAATGGCGTGCGGGCATCTGCGAAAAGCCCCGCATCCGCTGTGCGGATTGTGTGCATCGCATGCTGCTGCCGCTGGACGATCAGGTTATCTATGCACATCTCGCCGGCGATCACACGTTGGGCATGTATCCGCTGATGCCGGACGGCACCTGCTACCTGCTCGCAGTCGACTTCGATGAGGAAAGCTGGCGGGACGATGCGATGGCCTTCCGGCAGTCATGCGATGAACTGGATGTTCCCGTGTCGCTGGAGATCTCACGTTCGGGTAACGGTGCGCACGCATGGATCTTCTTCTCGTCGGCCGTCACCGCGCGTGACGCGCGCCGGCTGGGTTCGGCCATCATCAGCCACACGTGCGCCCGAACGCGCCAGCTTGAGCTGTCGTCATACGACCGACTCTTTCCCAATCAGGACGTGCTGCCCAAAGGCGGCTTCGGCAACCTGATCGCCCTGCCGCTGCAGAAGCAGCCTCGCGTGCACGGGCACAGCGTGTTTGTCGATGAAACCCTCCAGCCTGTTGCCGATCAGTGGGCTTTCCTGGCGTCGGTCAGATCGATGGACGGGCGAGATATCGAAGGGGTAATTTTCCGCGCCACCGGCGGTGCCCACCCGCTCGACGTCGCCTTCATCGCTGAAGAGGACCAGGCCGAGCCATGGAACCCGCCACCGGCGCTGCCGAAGCGGCTGGCCGGAGACATGCCGGCGTCACTGACATTGACGCTTGCAAACCAGCTCTATTTTGAAAAAGCCCAGCTTCCGCAATCCCTGCTCAATCGCCTCGTCCGGATCGCGGCATTCCAGAATCCGGAGTTCTACCGTGCCCAGGCGCGCGGCTTCAGCGTATGGGACAAGCCGCGGATAATCGGCCGCGCCGAGAATTGCCCGCGACACATCGCTTTACCGCGAGGTTGCCTCGACGAGGTCATGACGCTGCTGACCGACAACGGAATCGCCGGTGACATCCGCGACGAGCGTTGCGCGGGCGGCCCTCTTGTAGTCGCGTTTGCCGGCACACTGAAGGGCGACCAGCAGGCGGCGGTTGATGACATGCTGCGGTACGACACGGGGATACTGCATGCGCCAACGGCGTTCGGCAAGACCGTGACGGCGGCCGCAATGATCGCCCGGCGCGGCGTCACTACGCTCGTGCTTGTGCATCGCAGGGAGCTGCTGGATCAGTGGCGCGAGCGCCTGCAGTCGTTTCTTGCGCTGGATCCCCATGACATCGGCACAATCGGTGGTGGCAAGTCGAAGTCGACGGGCCGGATTGACGTCGCCATGCTGCAGTCAGTGGCACCGGATGGCCCCCGCGGAGCGCTTTTGCGGCATTACGGCCACGTCATTGTCGACGAATGTCACCACGTATCGGCGGATTCCTTCGAGGCAGTGCTCAAGGCCGTCAATGCGCGCTACGTGCTGGGACTGACTGCGACACCCGTGCGGCGCGACAGCCAGCAACCGGTGATGTTCATGCTGTGCGGGCCGGTGCGGCATGCGGCGCGTCTGCCACCCAATGCGCCGCATTCGCTCGAGGTGTTCCCGCAAAGGCTCACCTCATCCGTGAACGTTGCGCTCGACGAGCCTATCCAGACGGTGTTCGCGCATCTTGCACAGGATTCACCTCGGACGGACATGATTGCTGCGGCGATTCGCGAGCAGTTCGGACAAGGACGCAAGGTGCTGGTTCTCACCGAACGGACGGATCATCTCGAAAGCCTGCAGAAGACTTTGGGTGAAGCAATCGGGCCGCTTTTCGTGCTGCACGGGCGTCTCACGAAAAAAGCGCGTGCGGCGCAGCTTGCCGCCCTTGACGCGCTGGCCGATGACGTCCCTCGCGTCGTCCTGGCCACTGGCAGACTCGTTGGCGAGGGATTTGACCATCCGGCGCTCGATACGCTGGTGCTCGCCATGCCCGTGGCATGGAAAGGCACGCTGCAGCAGTACGCTGGCCGGTTACATCGCGCGCATTCGGGTAAAACCGGTGTACGGGTGATTGACTATGTCGACGGAGGTCACCCGGCACTGCTCCGTATGTGGGAGAAGCGCCAGCGGGGGTACCGCGCGATGGGCTATCAGGTGCGCGCGGCTGGAGACGGACAGCAGTTGGAGCTTGCCTGAAACCGGCGCGCCAGGCCGCATTGTGTCAGGCTGGCCAGCGGGCGTTACGGCACGAGAGGTGTCCCACTTTCCGCCCCTCTGAGGGAGGGCCAAATGCGAAGCCCACACCGGCCGCATAGTTTCATCGGCGCAAGTGGTTGCGGGACTTGATTTGAAGCAAAAAAGCTATGCGCTAGTGCGCTTACCACATTTGGGGACGTATCACGCTGTACCAGCTTGCACTCGCATGGAATATTGGATAATAATCGAGTAATTCCCGGATTTTCTCCGAACAAATTATGCGCTAACAATGAGTAACCGAACCAGCGTCCAGCGCTTGCTACAGGAGACCCAACGTGGCCACCCACTGGATTCCGAAATGCTGCGAGACATGGGTGTCAGCGTGGCGCTTGCGCACGACCTCGTCAAAGCGGGCTGGCTTCAACGCCTTTCAAGAGGCGCATACCTCGTGACCGGTGATGTCCCTACGCGAGACGGCACGATCGCGTTTCTGAGTCGTCGCGTCCCCGGGATGCACGTCGCCGGAAAGACCGCTCTCTCCTGGCAGGGCGTCCGCCACAACATTGCGTTCCGCGAGCGCGTTGTTCTGTGGGGACAGAAGCCCTATGCCTTTCCTGACTGGATAGGCGAACACCTGCTTTACTCGTACCAGACAACCACGCTATTTGACGAGGAGTTTCGCTACGAGGAGGGCCTTAAACCCCTGCCAGCAGGCGACCCCGCCGTGCTGGTGTCGATCCCGGAGAGAGCCCTACTTGAACTCGCGAGTGATGTCGGAAAAGGTCAGACCATGGAGGAAGCGACCAACCTTATGGTCGGCCTGCGTAATATCCGGCCCCATGTGCTCGACAACTTCCTGAACCACTGTACTCGCGTGAAGGTCGCCGTCCTTGTTCGCGATTTCGGTGCCGATGCAGGGTTCTCCTGGGCCAGGGATCTTCAAAGGCACATCGATCGCCTGAGTCAGGGCAAACGATGGACGCATAAAACCAAAAACGGTGAGCGACTCACTCTCAAACCACGATGAACGACATTTACGTAGACACGGTGCGGCTGATGCTCGGCGTAACACCCATCATCTTTGATACTTCTCTGTTCGCCATGAAAGGCGGAACGGCGTTGAACCTGTTCTTGCAGGCGATGCCTCGGCTCTCGGTCGACATCGATGTGGTCATGGTTCGCAGGGATCTGGGCCGCGACGACGCCATCGCAGCGATCAGCGGTGAACTCGACCGCGCCCGCGCGCAGATCGAAGCGGAGGGCCATGCCGTCAAGTTTTCGACAGCGACCACGTCAGGCAAGGCTAAGGGCGACGAAGTGAAGCTGACTGTTATCTCGGGCCAAACCTCGGTCAAGGTAGAGGTGAACTATGTGTTCCGGGGAACCTTGCTCGACCCGGTGGATCGCCCCCTTGTGCAAGCGGCAGAAGAGATGTTCAACACGAGCATTACGGTACCGACTCTGCATGAAGCGGAGCTTTACGGTAGCAAGATGGTCGCGGCACTCGACCGTCAGCACCCGCGCGACCTGTTCGACGTGTTGCACATGTATTCCACGCCAACGCTCGGGCTGCGCCGCGATATCGTCGACGCGTTCGTCTGCTACCTCGCAGGGCATAACAGACCGATTCACGAGGTCCTGTTCGCCCCTAAGCACTCCATGGCGGGTGCCTACGAAAAGGAATTTGTCGGGTTGACCATCGAAGCCGTCGACCTGACAACGCTTGAGGCCACTCAGGATAAGCTAGACCGTGAGTTGCCTGCGGCGCTTACTCCAGAACATCGCGAGTTTCTCTTCTCACTGGTTAGTCTGGAGCCAGACTGGTCACTGATGCCATACGGTTACCTAAGCGAGTTGCCTGCGATTCGCTGGAAACTACAAAACCTCGAAAAGCTCAAGAAAAAGAGCGCGGACAGATTTGCTGAACAGGAGGCGCTCCTGCGTCAGGGATTCGAAAAGATCGACGGCGGCCGGATGCCGCAATAAAGGTCACGTCTGCGCCGCCACCTTGCATCTGAAACGACGGCCAACAGTCTTTCTCAACTCGCACCGCGCGCGAGATTTCGAAGCATATTCTTCCCTGATCATTAAGGAATACAAATCATGTATGCACCCTAATCTCCCAGCTACGTTCAAACGACGTGGCCATGCCATGTCGCGCCTGTCGTGTCATGACATGTCATGTCCATGTCCACCAAAACAAACAATGTCAAAGCCATTTTGAAATGTCCGCTTACTGGCCAAGTTCAAATGTCCGCTTTTAGGGGGTGGGAATCGGTCTCTCACCCGGTTTTTATTCACGCAGTGTCGAAGGATAGCGTTTGAACTGGCAGGGCGCTTACGCCTGTTCCACCGTCCCTTGCAGACCGCCGGCCAGGTTTTCGAGATTGCGGTTGTGCCTGTCTTTGCCGGGCAAGATCCACGATCGTCTGTTCGACGTCAGCCTGCGTGAACTCGCGTTGCTTCTTCTTGCCCGCCGAACGACTTTGGACTTTGGTTGGCGCGCCCAGATGTGTTCGGGAGGGTGCCTTGCCGATGCGCTGGTTATCGCGTTGTGCCTGAATTGCCTGAGAGACCTGAAGCACGTGGCCCAGTCGCTTGTGTTCGACGACCGCGGCCTGATCGATCTCGGTCAGCCGGTCGTACTGCCTGCATGGCAGAACACGACCGTCCACCCGGAGTTCGATACGCGCATCCGGGTACTCCCAGACTTCGATATATCGATCAATCAGCTTGCGATGTTCCGGCGTATCCTCCAGCAGGTACATGACCTTGTCGTATTGCACCGTCAGCGACTTTGTCACCTTGCGCGGCTCGCGCCAGGTGAGTACCAGATCAAGGCTTTCGTCAGCGCGAAGCGGCCGGTGTGCGTCGAAACTGCTCCTGGGCGGCTTGGCGAAACGCGCGTTATAGGCCGCCATGAAAGCAGGCGCGTATGCATTGGCCTGGGTGACCGTGCTGATGCCACGCAGCCGCAGTTCCTTCACGAGACGATCCTGCAGCGTCAGATGGGCGCGCTCGACGCGGCCTTTGGCCGGACTGCTGTTCGCGCAAAACGTGTCGATATTCAGTTCGTACATGGCACGGCCGAAGTGGGTCACGCTATTGCCATCCTTGTTCGCGCCCGTCTTGCGAAACACGCTGTACTTGTCGCTATACAGTGCGCCTGGTTTGCCGTGCTGCTCGATGTATGCACGCGTCGCTTCAAAGTAGCTGAACGTCGATTCGGTCGCCGTGAAATGCAATGCCATCAGCCGGCTCGTCGCATCGTCGACATACATGTCAACGCCGATTGAATTCTGACCCGCCTTTCGGCGATTCGCCGAAGTAAATCTGACCCACCCGGGACCTGTGTCACGCGGCTGCTTTCGCTGTTGCCCGCGTTCCCGTTTGTCCTGCTTTTCGTT
>NZ_JBFPKG010000100.1:0-8882 GCF_040948665.1 Paraburkholderia sp. BR14320 | reverse complement strand
ATGCCCGGGTGAAGGGTGTGATCTTCAACGGGATCGATACGGACGTCTATCGTTACAGTCTGGGCGCGCGCGCCGGCCTCTATCGCAATGCTTCCTATCTCGACGCATTGCCGGCCAGCGGAAAGACAAAGAAAAACTAAGCTTCGCGGCGCGAGGGCCACGGCCGGTTTCTTACCGCTCACTGAGTTCGCCGGCCACTAGACCTGCCTGTTGGCGCCTTCGAAAGCTGAGCAGACGGGCGCCGGCGTCCTCATCTATGGCTGCATCTTTCTGATCTTTACGTCGTGCCGGCCGCCATTGCCTCGACTCAGCTCGAAAGTTGATTCCTGCAGCCTGTTAAGCTGTTCGGGCTTCAGGTCTCACACGGGAAATTGGTCGTAAGTGTCACCATGCCAAATTCCTTTGTCGCCCACGTGTCTGCCATTTCGATGGCTGATGATCTCCGCCTATCGCGATGCCGGCATCTTCGCGTTCTCCTACCGTGTCGACCACTTTTGTGCGTCATACTTTACTGAATCTGCGCGTTGGCCACGAGGCCATTGCCATTCTGGAGATTGGCGCCGAGAGAGGGGCTAAACCCATGCTATAGTGAGTTTCGCTATTTGATCGGTATTCATTCGCAAACAGGGCACTGTGCTTTTGTCAATCTCTGCCGGACTTTAGGTCGCCTTCATTGCACTGTCCGGTGCCGCTAGGGAATATCCCAGCCCATAGCTACGTCACCGATGACATCGTGCTGTTCAAATTCTTAATATCTCGATGTGATCGTAAGGGGAGTGGAAGATGATAACTTTCTTGACGCATGCCGCCTGCCTGCTGATCGGCGTAGCGATTGGGGTCTTTGCGTGTGCGCTTTGCGTTGCGCGCGCGAGAGGATCAAAGGAGGATGATTAGTCGCATTGTGATTTTTATGATTCGTCCGTCATTGAGGATGTCCGCTGCTTCCCCATTTCAAAACTATCAAGCACGTTGGAGCAGGGTAAAACAACAAAAATGACGCAAACGCCGGAGTTGGCGTTCGCGTTCAACTGATCGATCGCAATAGGCGGTTTCACTTGACCGGCGCCAGGTAGGGGGCCGACAGGAATCGCTGCGCTCGCGGGATCGCCGCGGTGTAGGCTCGAATGGCGGCGGCAAGCTGTGGACAAATCAGGTTACGGTTGTAATCGTAGATTGAGTAGCCGTCGCCTTCTCCGTTGCTCGGATCGCCGTTACGCACGACATACCAGAACGCCTTCGCCACCGAACCGTTGTTCATCAAAACTTTCAACTGGTTGAATGCTGCGAGTTGCCCGGCGTCCGTGCGGCTCGTACCGTTGTTGGTTTCCGTAATCCATATCGGCTTGGAACCACTGGCAACCAGATTCGAAACGGTCGTGTTGAACGACTGCATCAGCATGTGGTAATCGGCGCTGCTGAAGTACGGGTGAACGTCGACGACATCGATCGTGGTATTCAATGGGCTGGCTGCGCTCTTCGAGTTGTTGCCCATTGCCTTGATGTAGTCGGTCGCCTGGATCAGCTCGTTGCCCGCCGGCGGTTGCCAGCCGTTATTCGGATACGTCGAGTTGTAGAAGTACGAGATCCCCTGAGTGTGCAGAACCGTTTTGTAGCCGGACTGCCTTTTCATGTTCAGAATCTGTTTGGCTTCCGAATAGAGCGTCTTGCTGCGATTCAGAATGTAGCCGGAGATACCGTGCGGATCACCGTAAGATGGGTCCGAGGCGGAGAACGACCAGTTGGTTTCGTTGAACAGTTCAATGTCAGCCGTAAACGGCAGCGCGATGTCCATCAGCGAGCCGAAATACTTCGTGAACGCCGCGTCGCAGAAGTCGAGTCGCGCCGACGATGCGCTCGGCGGATTCTGGGTGGCCTGGCATTGGTATGCGCTAGACGGCGCGTACATGCCCACCAGGAAAAGAATCTTCATACCGCGCGTGCGCGCGGCGTTGAGAAGCGCCTTCAGAAAGGTCACCTTATTGGGGTCCAGCGTGCTGCCGTCGGCCAGCGTCATGAAGTCCCACGAAACACCGAGGCGAACCGTACCCACGCCCAAACCGGCAATCAGATCCAGGTCCTTTGAGCATTCGCTCAGTGCCATCTGATCCGCACTCCACAGATTGCAGTTCACGTCCATTGCAAAACGGTCGTTTCCGCTTCCGGTGGGCGGCGGCTGCAGCGCCGCAAGCCGATGAGCATTGGCGGTAGTGATGTCCGTCGTTTTGGCGTGATCGTCCTTCGCGAATGACGACATTGGCCGCCCACACAAAAGTGTCAAGGCGGCGAACAAGATAAGAGTTGATTTCATATCTTAACTATAAGGGCTGACACCCAGAATTTGTCCGAAAACGTGAAAGTTAAGTGTGAAGATGAACATCAATTGTTGAAGCCGACATTGGTCGCACGAATAGTCAAACACGCGCATCAGACATTGCGTCGACGTTTCAAGCACAGCATCAACGAAGTCATCGTATCGAGGTCCACAATGATCGACCGTGTGCGGGAACGCACATCGGGTCTAGCGTAGGGCCGGGATACTTTTGTGGATCGGAAGCGCAGCGACGAGTGGTCGCGTAGGCTTTGACGCGATAGCCCGGAAAATAGGCTGTTCTTCATCAAATCTTCATTTTTAACCTTCATTGAACGCGCCAATAAGTGTCAACTTAGGTGCGAAAAGAGTCGTATCTCTTTAGACAATTGAAAATCGAAGGCTTTATAAAGCGAGGTTGATCTGTCTGATAAAAAGCATGTGTCTGATGTGGTCGCTTTGTCATGATATTTATCAATGGTGAGCAGAGATAAGAACGATCAGTGGTGAAGTCATCAATTCGAATTCTGCGGATCTGATTGATAAAAGCGCAGTCGGTTGCGCCTGTTGAAGATGATGTGTCGCGAGCGAACTGTACGATGGCGTCTTTATGCGCTATTACTAACATTCGGTCCAGAATTGGGATGTTACGCTGCACGTGAAGTCATCAGTGAATCAATGAAATTAGCCACACTAAACGATTCGCTTCCACACCAAAACCGGTCTTGCAAGCGCAGGGTGCCTACGCCGGCACCTTCCCCACGAGTTCCCGAACTAAGGAGATAGCATGTTCGAATCCAACGCCGCCGCGGATCCGAAACTGGAAGAGGCGTGCCTTGAGGCGAATTCAAAAAAGGTCGCCTCGGATGACTCGAATCCGCCGGGCGAGAATCTCCTGGGTGCAAGGTGGGATGACGCAGTGAAGAGAGCAATGGACGTTTGCGGAGCGTCAGTTCTGCTGATACTGCTCTCCCCGGTTCTACTGATCATTGCGCTGGTCGTCATGAGCGATCACGGAAACGCCGTATATGGTCATCCAAGAATTGGCCGGGGAGGACGTACTTTCAAGTGCCTTAAGTTCCGCTCCATGGTCAAGAACTCCGATGAGGTTCTTGCCAAACTGCTCGCAACAGATCCGCAGGCACGTGCGGAATGGGACCGAGATTTCAAGCTTAAAAACGACATTCGGGTGACGCCGGTTGGCCGCATTCTGCGCAAGACGAGCCTCGATGAGTTGCCGCAACTCTGGAACGTGCTGCGCGGCGATATGAGCCTGGTGGGCCCCCGCCCTATCGTGCAAAAGGAACTGGTGAGATATGGCCGTGATGTTCGTTACTATCTGGCGCTGAAGCCGGGAATGACGGGCCTATGGCAGGTGAGCGGCCGAAACGATGTGGACTATCCGACGCGAGTTTCGCTCGACGTTAGGTACGCAATGAACCGCTCACTGACATTCGATATGTCGATTCTTCTGAAAACCGTCAAAGTGGTGTTCGCAAAAGACGGCGCCTACTGAGCCGGGCTGAGGTTTTCCGCTATAGGAAATCGATCGCATGTCGTCCCGATCGCCGTGACCGATCGGTGAGGTGATCCGCTATTGCTGAGCAATCCACGAGAAAAAGTTATGAGAGTGGTCCACGTAATTGAATCGACTGCCACAGGAACGCTTGCAGTTGTGAGCACGCTTGCAACGCGGCTCGCCAAGGAAGGTCACGAGGTTTATGTGATCTATTCGGAGCGCGAGGAGACGCCGAAAAACTTGCGCGCAATGTTTCACCCTGATGTCGTCCTGCAGCATCTGCAGATGAAAGGACCATCATTGGCGCACATCATGTCTGTGTTGCGCCAGCAGTTGATCCGACTGAACCCGGATATCATCCATATGCATTCGTCGTTCGCGGGCTTCCTGGGACGAATGTCGACCTTGTTTGCATTGCCATCAACGGCGTTTTTGTATAGCCCGCATTGCATCTCGTTTGTACGGCGGGACATTGGCAGGTTGAAGCGATACTGTTTCGCCGCCTTGGAGTGGCTTGCATGTTTGAAGAGTTGCACATATGTCGGCTGCTCTGAGAGCGAATGCACGGCAATCCGCCGCTATCTTCGGCGAGATGCAGTACTGGTCGAGAATGCGATCGATCGGGCGGTCGGTGTCCATAGCGACACTCGTCTAAGAAGCGCTGAAAAAGACGGGTCGACGAAACGACGGCGAATCATTGCGACTGTGGGCGGCATTCGTGTGCAAAAAAATCCGCATCTGTTCGCGGAGATTGCACGATCGTTTGATCGGGACGACACTGAGTTCGTCTGGATCGGCGACGGTGACGCAGATCTTCGGAGGACGCTCGAGGACGCTGGTGTGCGTGTGACCGGTTGGCTTACCCGTGCTGACGTGATCCAGGCTGTCGTGCAAGCGGATATCTATTTGTCGACAGCGTCCTGGGAGGGGATGCCCATCTCCTTGATTGAGGCAATGACGCTCGGCACACCCGTTGTGGCGTCAGATTGTCCTGGCAATATGGATACCATTCGGCACAATTCGACAGGCGTCCTTTATCGGACGGCTGCGCAAGCGACATCGCTGATCCAGAAGATGCTAACCGACGAGAAATTCCGTGAAGGTTTGTCGCGCCGGGCGCAGGAGGAGGCGCGTAACCGATTCAGCGAAGATCGCTTCTTCAACAACGTCCAACTGCTTTATTCGACCCAACTGCGAAGCATTCGCGAGGGCCGTCCGGTGCTGAGCGAGTAAAAAAGCGCCCGTGGGCGCTGATAATCGAAATGATTTGTGCGAGTTTCGCGCGAACCATTTTAATTTTTAGATTCTCGCCAGATAACGTTCCACGCCCGAGGCGGCGATTATATTCGTCCACCGCAAATGCAGCAGTGTAGACGGATCGTTTTTCGGCACCATATCGCCATCGAAATTGGAGATGCTAGAGAATACGTCTGGGCCCGTTATTTTGCATTGAATTCCAAACTTGGCGGCGGCGTTCAGATTCGACGGCGAGTCATTGCAGATGATTCTCTTGCCGAGTGCGGCATACTCCAAAAGCTTGGTCGGCGTCTGCACGTCGTATGGACGCTTGTAAGGGATGGTTGAGATAGCGATCTCGCAATTGCGAACCACCGCGAGGGCATCGCGTTGCGGAAGACGACCGGTGAACAGGATGCCGGGCGATTGAAGATATGCGTCGGATATTTCCTTTTCAACAGGCCCAATCAGAACGAGGGTATCCGACACGCGCTTGGCGCCCAGGAAGTCCCTGATGAAGCCGTCAAAGCCGCGTTCGCGCGTTATCTCGCCCAGATAGCAATACGTGCCCGCCGGAAGCGTCTGGTTGCGGTCAGCATCCGCGGTGAAAATCCAGTCTGGCACGCCCATTGGCAGAAAAATAGTATCCACTCCGTCGCGGAAACCCATCACTGCGCTCATCGAATCGTTTTGAAAGATTCGAAGATTGGGCCGCGGTTGCAACGTTTTCTTGATAGTGTCCTTTAGCGCACTATTGCGTCCGACCGATAGCGAACGATAGTCGTGGATCACATATTTTGCGGGGGGAATCCTGGGGTAGAAGCCCATGATGCACCAGAGAATGTATTCCTCCGGGTTCTTGACTTTTTTGTAATCATCCAGCGTTCCTGACGTTACCTTACAGCCATTTCCAATAAAGTACTTCGTGTAGGCGTCTATCTCCGGATAGTTCGCCTTGCCGGGGTGAAGAATGAATATCTGCATGTCATTGTCACCGTTCAAGTGTGGTCTCTGCGGCGGCCGGCTCTGCGCTACCACGAGACAGGTCGGCGCGCGATCGTTGCAATGTCGTACGCCAATGAATTGGTCAAGCGTTGGCTAGCTTGATATCCTTCGGCAGAAACGCCGCGACGTTGGATTGCTCTATTACCCGGTCCCAAATGAGATCTGCAAAGTCCGTCCGGCGATTTACTGTCGCACCGCGCGCGGTGTCCTCATCGATTCCATCAAAGATGTTCGCCGTCGTGATCACGCTGTGGATGCCCATCTCTTCACAGCATCTGATATTGGACGGCGAGTCGTTGCAGACGATTTTCTTGCCGAGCGCGGCATACTCGAGCAGCTTGGTCGGCGTTTGATAGCAATGCGGCCGGTGATAGGGGAAATAGCACACCGCAACTTCGGATTCGGCCACGTGCTTCAGCGCCTCACGCTGCGGCAACGGCCCAGTGAAAATGATATTTTTCGCAATCGAGAATCTTTCGTAGATGCGCGGGTCCGGTTTTCCCACGAGGAGGAGGGAGGTGTCGCGCTTCTGGAACTTGTTTATAAACGCTTCCAGCACGCGATCGAAGCCTCGCTCGACGCTCATTTCGCCGATATAACAGAAATCAGCCTTTTTTTCTGTCTGGCCATCATCCTGTACCTCGAAGATCCAGTTCGGCACGCCCATAGGCAGGATGACACTGGGGACACCGTGGCCGAAACCCATGATCTCCTGTTGGCGTTTGTTTTGAAAGATCCGCAGATTCGGCTGGCAATTGAGGTACCGCTTGGCGACGTCTTTTATCGCCGGCCAGCCCCCAACGGACAGAGAACGGTAGTCGTGGATGACGAAGTCGGATTCAAACCGATTTGGATAAAAACCCATGATTTCCCACAACACGAAATCCGCCTTGTTTTCGAGCGCACGGTACTCGCTTATTGTTCCAACCACCACATCCACGCCGCGGGATTTGAAATAGTTTTGATAGGCAGTAATTTCCGGATAATTGGCGTTACCGGGAGATGTGATGAAGATTTTACGCATGCCGCCTTCCTTTTTAACCATAGAGATAAGGAACAATAAGACCGTACGACTAGTGCTCCGGCGGCTTACTTCCGCCTTTAATTGGCAGGTGAGCGAACGTTGACCGCTTGTCTTGCTCGAAGCCGGGATCGCCCGCGATAGCAGTTTTATTCGCAAATAACCTATCGTGGTGATTCGCTGCCTGGCCGAATGCCGCGCGGTGCTCAAATTTCCTACGCCACAGCGCGGTCTGTCTCGTCGTCGCTCGGGCGACATTGCCTCGCCTCGACCCAATTCGGTCCGTGCGCGGTGGTCGGCGGCGCTGCGCTATTTACGCCTGATTCAATACACGGGGTCTGCTGAAGATGCGCTGAGCGAAGCGCCGGACGCGTCCCAGTCGTAGATAGCGCGGTGCCAACGTCAGGCCTGTAAGCTGCGCGGCGAACCACGCTACGGAAGAGTGATCGTCAATGTCGAACGCCTTGAGCCGGAACGGATCGCTTCCTTCGTCGTTCCAGCCGACGTCGGTCGTGCGTGCGCTCTTGTAGCCGGCGGCCTTCAGTAGTTCGACTTCGCGCGGGCCAAAAATGCCATAGGGATACGCGAAATGCTCGCATGGCTTACCGACGATCCGTTCTACCTCCAATTTTGAAAGCGCGAGCTCTTCAAAGCATTCTTCATCTTCACAGAAGGTCAGTGTAGGGTGATAGCGCGTGTGCGACTGGAAGTCGACATAAGGGCGCATCTCTTCTATATGGGCGGCGCTGAGGCCACTAATCGTCGCCGATGCGTCAAGCAAGTCCTGATGAAAGCCTCGCGCGTCCAGTTCAGCCAGGCGCTCCCGGTTTTTCATGCGGATGAGCCGCTTCACACCTGCATCCTTCGCGACAGGATGTAGGAACCAGTGAGTACGATCTTGCGCCACGATGCTGCTGCAAATGTAAATGGTCGGGTACACACCGTACTTAATAAATACGGGCAGCAACTTCGCATTGCCAATATGGCCGTCATCAAACGTGACGGCTACGCGCGGGCGACCACTACCACGCGAATTTGCCTGCGACAAGGGCACGAACTCGACCTTGTCTTTCAGGTACTCGAAATGAGCCTCGAGCGTGGCGGGTGATGGATCGTGATAGAGCAGAATCGCGGTGCGATCTCGCCAAAGCAAGGCGCGAATCGCGGCGGGGGTTCCACTGAAAAGGAGCGCGCGTGTGAAAATCTCACGCATCAATTGTTTCATATGCATCCCAAGCTAACGGCATTGAATGGGATTCTGACGTTGCAGCCACAAAAGCGATGTGCGTTAGCGTACAGAGATAATGACAGCCTTCAGATAGTCTGGGATACTCGTTAGTGCGCCGTATGCGCTATTTTTCCAGAGCTGGATCTACTGCGGGGAAACAGGGGTTCAGCGAAGAATTACGCAGTCTTTATGTTTATACGGTAAGACGATTATTCTGAAGTTGGTGGCGCGCAAAGCGGAGGAACATCGCAAAATTGCGTTGCACACCGAACTGACGCACGCAGCGTCAGCATTCAAAATGTTGCCGTCCCGTGACAGAAAGCGAGAATTGGCAACGCCGCATCGCCTGCATCTTGAATCCAGCTTCCATCCTTTTCGTACACCCGCCCTGGGGTTTCGATGAATCAGAACTCTCTCCTTACGAATGCTGCCGTGGTGCGCAATAACGATGTCAGTCTTTCACGTTATTTCGACGTACTGATGGCCAACCGCTGGCTGGTCGGTGGAATCGCCGGCAGCGTGCTCGCCCTGGGCGTGGCGTACGCGTTTATCGCGCCATCGGTGT